>JBMOME010000114.1:0-14525 GCA_049323095.1 Thermodesulfobacteriota bacterium | reverse complement strand
CTCCCAACTCCCTCTCGTCACGGGGCCTTCGGGCCCCTATTTTTTTGCTGATAGGGTTACTTAGGCTGGAGCTTCTTCAGCGCGGCGATCTCTTCGGCGAGACTCTTCAGGGGAATGCGCTTGTAGGTCTGTTCGCTTCTGCGTCTGATAGCCACTATTATGAGAGCGTTCAAGGGTTCTTGCAGACAGTAGATAACCCGGAAATTGCCCACCCGTATGCGGTAGAGCGAACCTTGTCCCACCACTGCGGTACAGCCTTCCGGTCTAGGATCTTCTGCAAGACTTCTTATGGCTTCAACGATGCGTTTTGCTTGGAGGGGGTTGTCTGAATGGACTCGCTTGAGGTCTCGCTTGGCGTGCGCTATGGTGTGAAGAGCGAGGGGCAACGCCTGTTCCGTTAGATCTTGAGTTCCTTCACGACATCTTCAAACAGGTACATCTCGCCCGTTTCAAGGGCCTCGTCTATAGCCTCCGCGGCCGCGCAGTAATCCAAGTAGTCCTCTCGCGCTTCTTCATCGGAGGGCTGGGTGTCCTGCGCCTCTGGGGGGCAGATGTCCTTGTTTCTCCGTCGCAATGGAGACATGAGAGCATCCCTTCCTACAGACCTGACTGAGTTTACCACATAAGACCCATCTTTTCATCAATTGTTCCTGAACCGTGCCCGGCTCGCATGATCGAGTAACTTGAAGGGCGGCTTGCCAGCTCGCTGACCGTGAGCCCCATTTTGAGGAGTATCGCGGGGACGACCCGGTAGGCTTTGTGGTGAGCAAGAACTTGCATCGAAGGCATATGACCGAATCGCAACGGGCTATGGTGGCCGCGTCTCTTGCTAAATTACCTCGTGGGGATGTTGGGCGGTTCACCCAGTCTGCAAATTTGCAGACTGGGGCGGTCACGGCCCAGAGAGCGGGAGAGTTGCTCCACGTCGGCACCAGGAGCGTGCAAGATGCTCGTCTGGTGAGTGAACAAGGCACCCCAGAACTCGCGGCCGCGGTGCAGAAGGGCGAGATTGCCGTATCAACCGCCGCCGTGCTCACCGAACTACCCAAGGAAGAGTAGGTCGATGTCTATTGAAAATCGTTGACGAATACTGCGATGGAGGCGTAATCTACGGCGGGAAGTCTGTGATCTACGGAGGGGGAGAGATGAACGGTCTACTGGATGGACTGAGGGAACTGGGCTTTAAAGTCCAGCGGGACTATGACAAAATCAAAAACGAGGAAGCCACAAAAGCAGCCCTGATTCTACCCTTCATCCGGTGCCTGGGCTATGATGTCCATGACCCGTCCGAAGTTGTTCCCGAAGTCGTGCCCAAAGGCTTTGAAACCCCCACAGACAAAATTGACCTGTCCATCATGGTCTCCGGTAAACATGCCTTAATCATCGAATGCAAGCCCATCCAAAGACAGCTTGACACGAAAGATTATGAGCAGCTCAAGAGATATTTTCAGATGTCCAGCGAGGCCAAGGTGGGCATACTGACGAACGGGGTGCAGTATCACTTCTATGCGAGCACTGAGAAGGCTGGGCAAATGGATGCGACCCCATTCTTTGTCCTAGACTTGACTGACTTGGAAGACGAATGGGCCACTCGTATACTAAGCTCCCTGTGCAAGGGTACTTTCAAGCAAAGTGCTCCGATCAACTCAGACTGGAAAGTCGTTCATGACATTAAGCGCTACATGCTCCAGCATCTGCAAAACCCTTCTCTTGAGTTCGCGGGTTCCATCGCTGGGGGAGTGTACCCGGACAAAAAAGTCATGGCATCTACTAAGGACACGTTTCAGCGCCTTATCCCGGACGGGGTCAAGTTGGCGATCAGGGATATCATTTGGCAAACGAAGAAAGAGGCCCGCAAGGGCTCTCGCTGACTGACAGCGAATTCCTATTACAAAGGGGGGCAACATGCCAGGAACAGTGGGATGGGGTCAATTCTTTAGTGGTGACTATGACTTCTTCGATCTTTCAATGAATTCGGGTCAATGGAATCACGCCGGTATTTTGCGACTCACCTTTTCCGTAAATTCGGATTGGTGTCTTCGGGTCACAATCTCGGGCGCGGGTTCCTCCAGCCCATTCTCTAGTGGATTCTTTCACCTGAACCACACTAGCGGAACGCATGTTAGTGCCGCGGCTCATCCCAACAACTGGTTTGGCAATTCGTGGAGTAGCGTCCTTGATGGTGGTGTGATGGAAGGGCCGGTGGGAAGCCGCAACTTTTTTCGATTTGGTTACTGGGAAGTGGTGAATGGCGTAGAGGGAAGTTTCGCACCTCCAGGCGTTCCGGTGCAGGGGCTCTTTAAAGGAAAAAGCTACGAGCCAGATCAGGGAGTAACGGGTGAACATAAACTTATCAGCAAGTGGCTTAGACCTCGGCCTGATGCAAACTACCCTTGGAACGTGTGAGAGCTTGCGGAAATTAAAGTCCGAGCCGAGCGCAAGGCTGGGCAGATGCTACAAGAGATGGAAGTTAAGCCCGGCAACCCGCAATTGTCACACGATGTTACAATTGCCCCTCATCTCAGCGACTTGGGAATCTCCAGAATGGACTCCTCGCGCTGGCAATCCCTTGCCCGAATACCTGAACCGACGTTTGAACATCTCGCCCCCCCCCGGACCCTGGAATCGAACGCGCAACGCGCTCTTTTCCCGTTAGTGCAACAAACTGCCTACGCGAGATAACCTTGCAACTCCGCGCCCATAGCCGATAGTGTCCCATTATGTTGCTTCCACCATACCCCCACCATACCCCCACCGTGCGTGCGCGCACGCAAATCGGTGGCTTCAGATGGCCAATATCAGGATTGCCTGATAGCTAAAGCTTACATATTCGTTACTTTTGGCTCACAAATGTGAGTATAAAAGACATGGGGTCTTTTGTGCTCCCTCTGTAGGTTAGTTAGTAATATTGCCCACCTACCCATTTACCGATGTTTAATTTAATAGTTGACATTCTGTTGGAACGGGTATATGCGCGGGGTACGCTACAGGTTGGCAATTCAGTTTTTCAGCTACTCCACTGCGTGGCATGTGGACGGGTAAAACTAAAACGGAGGATGTGGTGATGGAATCGGACGTGAAATTCAGTTGGCCGAAACGCCTGGTACGGGTGGACCCGGCACTCTGGAAACGAATCCGCAAAATCGCGATTGACCGGGATGCGCGGGTCAGTGTCGTTTTGAATGAGGTGCTACAGACCGGTCTCCAGCAAACGTCGGGACAGCGAGCTGCGTGATCCACGCCTCACGTACCGCATGGGATAACGTGTTCATCTGATTGCAGGGAAATGTTGACTGGGGCGAACCGCTATAGGTGCGTCCTGAGTCCCTAAACGCAAACAGCCCGTTCGCGCGGGCTGCTTACTCGAATTAGTAAATTGTCTCAACGAAGGAGATGTGTCTATGTCAATTAGTACTACCGTTCTATCAGAAACGCAAGAGGTTTCTGCTGATGGGTCCATGTTGGGCCGGGCCCTGTATCTTGTACGCTACGGGTTCCGAGTGTTCCCCCTATGTGCACGGCCTGGTCATGACACGTGTTTTAAACAGGGGTGCTCGGACAAAAACGCCGGGAAACATCCACTTCTCATGGGCTGGACTCGCGATGCTACCACAGTGGAAACCAAGATCCATGAATGGTGGACGAAATACTCTCACGCGAACATCGGTATTGCCACCGGTCGCGGCCTGTTCGTTTTGGATGTGGACCCCAGGCACGGTGGGGATGTTTCGCTGGACGATCTCGAACACAAGCGCGGGAAACTCCCGGAAACAGTCACGGTGCTGACGGGCGGAGGTGGGGAACACAGGTATTTCCTGGTGCCTGATGGTGTAAAGATCTCGAACTCTACAGCCAAAATTGGTGTTGGTCTGGATATTCGCGGTGATGGTGGATACGTAGTCGCGCCCGGCAGCCTCCATACATCCGGCCGACGTTACGAATTCGAGGTATCCAGCGGGCCTGACGTAATGTCGATTGCATGGGCCCCAAACTGGTTTGTTGATCTGGCTACAAAGGCGAACAAACAGAAAACCAAACAGGACCGGGTGAGTAAAAAACCCAAGGGGTGTAGTCACTTGCCAGTGATAATACCTGACGGCATACGTAATGACACGCTGCTCAACGAGGCGTGCGTGTACCGCGATCACGGGTTCTCATATGAGCACACTCTAACGGTGTTGCGTGCGCTCAGCGCTCAGTATTGTAAACCCCCGCTGACTGACATCGAAATATTTGCTCGCGTCAATTCAGCGTATAGAAGGCCCAAACGGCTTACCAGAAAACCTGTACCGTCAGTTCAAGCCCAAACGGTGTACAAATATTTGTTTGGAGAGTGTGTCTGGCAGGATGGTATTGGCCGCATCGAACGGTCATACAGCGAGATCAGCGTCGCTGTATCTATCTCACGTACTGCCGCGAAGCGCGCGATTAAAAATCTCGAATGGCACCGGTGGATGGACGTTGAAAAGAACGGGAACCCTACGGCCAGAAACACTTACATCTTGCAATCGCCTGCCTTAACACAGCGCACCCCTGCAACTGGGTACATGCTGGGTACAGGTGCGAACTCTTCTTTTTTCCTTACCAAGGTACTAGTACCCAAGTACCAAGTACAGAGAAACAATCGGTAATTATAAGAGATACAGTTAATAAAAATATATCGCGCGCCGCGTTCCAGGTCATCGACGGGGGATTACATGAGCAAGCGGAACGATGACGAAGCAAGGACTTATGGTGTGCCCGCGCGGAACCTCCGGCGCGCCCGCAAGATTCTACGGGACGGCATTCCTGAGCTTTCTGACGCGGTGTTCGATGGAAAATTGGCTTTGTACCCGGCTGTGCTGTTAACCCGTCTATCCCATGAGGATCAGCGCAAGACGCTCCTGGGGGGTAAGAAGGCTATCAAAGAGCAAGTCAGGTTGCTGAAGTCAAAGAAGCGGAATAGCGTGGAACCTTGGCAGCCCCCGAAGGTGGTCATGCCTGTGATTGGCAAGCGCAAACTGGAGGCCCTGCGAACTCAGGTAGTGGAGACGGAACAGGCTGTTACCGATGAGGCGTTACCCGCAAATGTTACCCACGGATACCAGAGCACTGTTACCCATAACCTGTTACCCACGCCAGACGGGTGGACCCTTTGTCACGACAGGCGAGGTATCTACAAGGCAGTGAAGCGCATAGGCGGCAAACTGAGGAGCGTGTACATCGGGAAAGACCCGTCTTTGAGTCGGGAGAAGATTAGGGTATGGATTGACCGCCAAAAGGGGGTGCAGCCATGAAGACAGCAGAGGCCAAAGTGAAGAAGCTGCTCACGATCACGGAAGCGGCGGAATTCATCGGCATGAGTCAATGGTTTGTGCGTGAACTCATCGCCAAGGGGCTGCTGGTTGCTCATGATATGCGGGCAGGCACCGGGAAGAGGGCTGTCTGGCGCATCTCACGGGACGAGCTTGAGCGGTACATGGAGAGCACGAAGGCACAGGTGCAGCCAGTCGTCTTGCCTCAAGTGCAGCCAGCCCATCGCTTCCCCACGATTGACGAAATGGTAGCGCGGGCGCGGTCATGGCCTGATAAGCGGCGAAAGAGCAAAAAACGTGAACAGAAGAAGGTTGGTTAATTCTCTTGAGGCAATCGCTGAGCGGGATCTACTTCGCGCGTTTTGATTCAGTCTATTTGGAAGGTTCAGAAGGATGGTAGAACTACTGACTGTTAGTGATGTTGCTCAACAGCTCAAAATCAAAGAGAAAAGGGTTCATGAGCTATGCAGGACGGGACAGCTCGGTTACGTGACAGTCACCCCGCGGCAACGTAGGTTTCGGCCTGAACACGTGCAGGCTTTCGTTGAGAACCATGATTCAGTGGAGCTGAAAAAGGTTGACAACACGCGGGCTACCCAGGCACCATCGCGGTCCAAACGCATTGCATCGCAGGGTAAGGGAGGTGATACGCAACCGGCTAGTAGTTCGGCCAGGGCGCAAGATCGGAGGGAAATGCGCTCATGGTGAAGAGGCGAAATGGCAGGTTGTACCTGTATTTTCAACCATTCCTAACAAAGACGCAGGTCGGCGTAAGAGTAGACGTGCCGACCGTGAGCGAGGCCCGTGAAGTTGAGACCCTTATTAAGCGGGCCTGCCGATCTGGGAACTATGCCATTCTGGATAACGAAGCCCGCGAGACGGCAATTCGGCTGTTCAAGAACCAGGAATGGCAGGTACCTGAAGAGTTTGGCGGCGAGCAGAGAAACAGTCCAGTAACCGAGTTGACCCTATGGGACGCGTTTCAGCGATTTCTCAAGAGCCCGGAAGTGAGGGACTCCAAACAACGCTGGCGGCATGAGGTGAGTCTGTTGAATATCGCGGAGAAGCTTGGAAAAAAGAGGCCGGTCAAGGATCTATGGGTCACGGATTTGAGGTCGTACCGCGAGACACGGATCAAGGAGGGTAGGAAACCGACCACGATAAACCGTGAGCTGAGTTCGTTGAGCAGGGTTTTTACGTTCCTGGTTGAAGAGCGAGTCGTTGATGACAACCCTGTGCGGCGGCTGCCCAAACTCTCCGAGAAGTGCTCCCTGCGTCAAGCTCAAATCAGCAAGGCGGATGTTGAGCGAATCGCGGGCGCTTGCCCGGACTGGTATGCAGAGATGATATGGGTCTCATTCCATACGGGAATGCGGCGTGGCGAAGTGATGAACCTCACCTGGAAAGAGGTTAGCCTAAACCGGCGCATGATTTACCTGTTGCCTGGAAAGACGAAGACGGAGCCCACTAAGGAAGGCCGGATTAAGCGAGTGCCTCTTCGCCGCGAGGTTGTCCCCATTTTTGAACGGGCGATGCGCATTCCATGCAGGACGCTGGGCGACCATGTTTTCGTAATCTGGGACTCCAAGGGAGTCAGACCAGTGAACGAGGAGGCTGCCAAGAATCCGTTTGGTAGGGCCTGTGAGAAGCTCGGACTTGCCAAACCTTGGCCGCGATTCCAAGATTTACGAGCCACATGGAAGACGAACGCTCGACGCTCACGGATGCACCCTGAGATCGAGAAGGCAATCATGGGACACGGCGAACGGGGGCTATCGGTTCACGAAAGGTACGGCTTCATAAGTGACGAAGAGCTGGTCCAGGCTATCGACAAAATGACATTCGACAACGTTCAAGAGACCAGGGTTTTGACCGCGGACGGTCTTGGACTGGCTCTCAGTGAAAAACCTGAACAAAATCTGAACAAATCACAACCGGCAAAAAGAAAAGCCAGGGTCAACCTGGCCTAACTAGTTGATTTATCTGGTCGGGACGACTGGATTTGAACCAGCGACCCCTGCATCCCGAATGCAGTGCTCTACCAGGCTGAGCCACGTCCCGACAGCACTAAACTAACCTCGCGCGGCGGCCTTTGTCAAGGGGCAGAAAGGCGAAACGCCTAGGTTTCCAGGCGACTCGCGGCGTTCCTGGCACTCACATATACGTCTCTGCGGTGACAGGGCAAATCACCCGCGGACGTCATCGTTCCTCAAAAAATGATGCCCGAACTCCCCTGGGAAAAGAGGAAGCTCGGGCAAATGGCTCCCTTTCGTTTATCGGAAGCCGTTATAGTAAGTCCCCGCTGACCAGAATGCCACTACCGGCTCGCCCGGCAGTGGCATGCACCAATGAATCCGGCATTTCCTTTGACAATCGCTCTAAGGAGACCCCGTGCGATCGAGAATCTTCGGGATGCAGCCTACGGTACAGCGAATCTAGTTCGCTGCATGTGTCCTGCTTCCAGGAGGAAGCGACGGGTCGGGCAGAGCCCGTGCCAAAGCCTCTTTCAGAAGATCGCGGACGTTCTTCAGGGCGCCCATATGTGTCTGGACCACTTCCAGGGGCGTAGCGCCGGTATTTTTCACCGCTACAAACATCGGCGCGCGTAGATTTTCCGGTATGGCCTTGTCAAGCTTGAATTCCGGATCGGCAAATAGCGGATACGGAATCTTGTGGCTCTGTTGGAACTGCTCTACCTCAACTTCGGTGTTGCCGGTGCCGATACCGATCATCTTGACCTTGCCCTTGAGCAGTGGGTCCTCCGCTACCATCTCGTAAATAGAATTCACGATCGGAGCATCAGCCTGGCAGATGGTGCAAAAAGAGTTGAAGATCACAATGATCAGATGATCCGCCCGAATCTGAGACAAGTTGAGCGTAGCTTCCGACGGCACGCCGAGATAGGCCCGGTGCTCCTGATTGCCGTTAAGCTTGAGCTGAAGGTCTCCCAGCGCAACCGCGTCCACAGCTGGACCGTCAGCCGCGGCCACTGTCACAAATAGGGCCGTAAGACTTATGGTTAGGAGGGAAATGATCTTCCCGCGTCGTTGCATCCGTTGCCTCCGTTGGCGCCACCGCCCGCATATCCTTGACGGCAGCTCCAATTCCTGCTGAAAAGGCCTTGCTCGTATCTGGAACACCTGAGGCCTCGGAACCGATAACTCCTGGCGGAGTTCTTGGGGTGCTATCCTGAAGATTGCTGAGGGGAACCGATCCCGGGCCTCATAGGGGTCCAGATACGAATCAGAGGCTTGCCAAGGGGAGGTGCAATTCAGATGCCAAGAAACTGATGAACGGGTGCGAAAGGATAATAAACTGTAATGTTAGTGTGTTACAGGGCAGAGAACGTGGCGGAGACAGACGCCCGGGTTCGAGACACGACGGCAAAGTAGCCGATTTTGGACCACAGATGGACCACTAATCGTGATTTCAATGGGTTGGCAACCGTCCGGATGTCTCACAACTGAGCGTCCAGGTCTGGACAGTGACCGGATCTGGGCTAGTTCCAGGCTAGGTACGTGTTGCAGTTTCGGGTACGGGGGCTTGTCCCTTGATGTAACGGTACAGAGATTGGCGTGATATTCCCAGCAGTTCTGCCGCCTCCTTCCTGTTTCCTGCGGAGCGGCGCAACGCCTCCACACACAGGCCGCGTGTCACCTGGTCAATAATGTCCTGTAGATTGTTGGCGTCCGGAAATGTGACCTCCTGTGACCACTCGCGCGGACCAGTGGCCAAGGATGGGATTTCGACCTCAAGCTTGGCTCCTTTGGAGAGCATCACTGCTCGCTCCAGAACATTGCGCAATTCTCGCACATTTCCCGGCCAGCCATATGAAGCCAACTTCTCCATGTCTCGTGGCCCTATGGCGGGTACCTGAGTGAGCCGCATATCGGTGGCGAGGTTGAGCAGGATCTCCTCCACAATGACGGGAAGGTCTTCGAGGCGCTCGCGGAGCGCGGGCACTCGTACGGTATAAACATTCAGCCTGTAATACAGGGCTTCGAGGAATCGTCCCTCTTCCACTTCGGCCCGCAGGTCCCGGTGTGTGGCAGCAATGAGGCGGGCATGTACGCGGATGTCCTTCTCGCCTCCAACTCTGGTAAAAGAACGAGTGTCTAAAAATGTGAGGAGCTTTGACTGGAGATTCAGAGGAAGCTCACCGACTTCGTTGAGCAAGAGAGTTCCGCCCTCGGCCAGCTCCAAGAGTCCACGTTTCTTGGTAATGGCTCCTGTAAACGCCCCACGTTCGTGACCGAACAGCTCGGATTCGGCCAACTCGCGAGGAATGGCAGCGCAGTTCACTGAGAAGAACGGACCGTCTGCACGCTTGGATTTGCTGTGAATCCACCGCGCCATATAGTCTTTGCCGGTTCCACTTTCACCGAGAAGCAATACGATGCCATCCGTTTCCGCGGCCTGCCGTCCTCGCTCCAGTGTAGCTATCATGCTCGGGGACAGATATTCTCGCTGTGTAAACGTTCGCGCGGGCTGCACACCCTTGCGACCCGTGATGTTTCGGGAAAACTTGCACACCCCGACAACCGCTCCCGAGCTGTCTCTCAGCGGTGTCCGAATGTCGTGAAAAGTCAGGTTCATGCCACGAACCGGCCTGGTGTGTTCATCCTCGACTGTTTCGCCGGCCAACACCCTGAGGTCGCCTTCGAGTATGTGGCTAGCTGCTTCAGGGCCGAAGAAATCCTCCGCTCGTTTTCCGATAATCTCGGGTGCGGGCAATCCGAGCAACGTTTCTGCCGCAGGGTTAACGTGGGTGTACCGCAGATCGAGATCCTTGAGGAATATGCAATCTCGCGCAACCTCGAAGATCGTCCGAAAGCGTTCCTCACTTGTACGCAACGCTTCTTCGGCCTCCCTGCGTTCGGTTATATCGCGGCCCAAGGAGAGCACGGCTCTTTCGCCCTTAAATGTTGTCGGGAGGGCTACGGATTCCAGGTAGCCCACGGAACCATCCGCACGCAATAACTGCACTTCAGCGAAGTCGGATACAACTCCTGTGCGTTCAGCTTCCCGGATCCTCTCGGATACGACTTCACGGAACTCGGGGTGGACGAAGTCCAGAAGAGGCAGGCCCGTTAGCCCGTCGGCATTCTCAGCTCGGAGAAACCTTGCTGCTGCTGCATTGCCGAAGAGGATCGTGCCGCCGCGATGAACAATCATGGGATCGGGTGAGATATCGAACAGCTCACGATAACGGCGTTCGCTCTCCAGGAGGGCCTCTTGCGCACGCTTCCTCTCGGTCACATCTTGAACAATGCCTTCAGTGGAAATCAGATCTCCCTGTTCGTTCAGTATGGGGCGTGCATGAAGCGACGCCCAGATGGGTGTACCATCCTTGCGACGCAATTCCACCTCGAAGCCGTGAAGCACTTGGCCTCTGCGCATTAGGCGGATGAATTCTTCCCGCTGACTTGAGTCCACGTAGATTCCGTCGCCCCTCTCCTTCCCAGCGCGGATGAGTTCTTCCGGGGAGTCAAACCCAAGAATGTGTGCTGAAGCAGGATTGGCATGCACCAAATGGCCGCGTGCATCGGTTTGGAAGATCCCGTCTACAGCGTGTTCAAATATTCCTCTATATTTCTCTTCGCTCAGCCTGAGAGTTTCTTCAGCTCGCTTGCGTACGGTAATATCGCGAACGATTCCGATTGTGTACCAGATTCCCTTCATATTCACGACGGACGCGGACAGCTCTATGGGGAAGCGACTGCCATCGGCTCTGCCGGCTATGAACTCGGCTGTGTTGCCGTCACGCTCTTCATCGATGCCTCGCATATGAGGGCTGCTGGAATGGGGCTGCTCGGCTTGGGCTGTCTCGAAGAAGTTGGAAAGCTCAAGCCCTTTTAGCTGAAGGAAATTGGCTGATTGTTGCCCGAGCAGGTCACGAACATTGTGCCCCACCGGATCGTAATCCAGCTCCAGGATCTTTACTAAAGCTGCATTGGAGCGGCGGGTAATACCATATGAATCGATGACCAGCAGACCGTCAGCCAGGTTGTCGCTAATAGCAGAGACGTAGGTCAATGTTTCCTGGAGCTCCTGAGTCGCGTCGGAAACTTCTCGCTCCAGCGTTTCCATACGGCTCTCAATTTCGGACGCCATGTTGGTCATGGTTCTGGCCAGGACCCCCACCTCGTCTCGTGACCGGATGTCCACCTCAGCATTGAATTCTCTGTTGGCCACCTTGTTCGCGTAATGGGTAAGTTCTATGAGAGGGCGAGACATCTTGTTGGTGAGCACGAAAGCAATGCCCACACTTACCAAGAAGATCATGAACGTGACTGCATGAAGCTTTGCGATCGTCCACCACATGTAGGACATGACGCCGTCCAGATCCATGCCGACGTGAACATGCCCGGCAACCCCGGAGAGTATGGGCGATGAGATATCAAGGTAGTTTCCATGGCCTTTTAAGCGGACATTGGTGACGATAACCTCTTCTGTGTTTTCTCTCGGTTGGTCTACTACCTTGCGTAGCTCATAGGGCACGCTGGGCGCAAACGTGTGGGAGAGGAATTCACCGTCTTTGTTGACCACGAGAACATAGGAAAGCCCTTTGGTCTCTCGCAGTTGGTCGACAATGGACTGAATTGTGGATGCATCCCTATTGAGGATTACCTCCATGCTGGAGTGGGCGATATTGTCTGCTATGGCGATAGCTTTGCTCTTGTACTCATCTATGATTCTGTCATAGAGTGTCCAGCCTGCAACTGCGGAAATGATTGTTGCCACCGCCCCGAACAAGAGGATCATCATGATCAAGGTTTTCTTGAATAATTTGGACATCGTCACTTCTCCAGAGGCTTCGGATGGGGGATCGGCACGAAGCGGCCCTGTTCAACGGTGGTGATGAACACCGCGTCCAATCCTTGATGCCTGTCCGCGTCAAAGTTGACGGGCACGTTTATGCCTAGATCGAAATCCTTGATTGCCTCGACGGTAGCTTTGATGTTACGAGGTCGCAGGTCCGGTCCGAGTCTTTCGAGAATTGCTACAAGCAATTTCGCGTTGAGAAAGCCCTCCAGGCTCACCGGACTGTGTTTGTGCGGCTCGTAATCCTGTTTTATCAGACTCTTCGGGGGCATCACATCGTATTTCGCCATCAATTCCCGGTACTGCGCCACCGCGGGCAGCTCAGTTGTCTCGCAGCTCGGGACCACCTGTGAATTGATGAGGTTGGCCGTGTAGTCTTTGCCGGTCTTTTCCCCGGTATTGATGAGGAGTTTGAGCATGTTTTCGCTGTCCACAAACGATACATTGGCTATGGGAACATTGAGACCAGCCTCGCGAGAGTCACGTATGAACGCGGCACACGCTTCATAAGCCCCTATGGAAATGATCGAATCAGGGCTTGACAGTCTGATTGCCTTTACCTGTGGATTCATGCTCGTCTCGTACGTAGTTCCCCGGTAGTAGGTGGCTTCACCGACCATGCGCGCGCCATGCTTGGCAACGCTTTTTTGAACAGCCTCCCAGCCGCTCCGGCCATAGGCGTCGATTTGGTAAAAGACCGCGATGCGATTCCTGCCGATGGACGCTAAATAGGCCACCAAGGCATCTATTTCCTGGTGATACGAAGCCCTCAAGTTGAAAACATACTCGCCGTACGGTCGATCCCTCTGAGGTTGGGCTCCGGAAAACGGGAAGAAAAGCAAGACCTCTCGCCAGCCACTATAGATCTTCAATAAGGGAAGCATTCGTGTGACCGTGGGGGTACCCACATAGTCAAAGAGGAGAAATATGTCATCCTCTTCGACCAGTCGAATGGTGTTCTTGATGGTGGGGACGGGGTTGTATCCATCGTCGTAGGCTATCACGTTGATTTTGTGGCCGAAAACCCCGCCTTGCTCGTTGATATGGGAGAAATAAGCCATACTGCCACGATAGAGCTCGATTCCAAGGCCGCGGGTGGGCCCCGTGAATGCCGCAGACATGCCGATCCTGATCTCCTTGCCCCAGACGGGCCCGGAGCCGACTTCGAGGATTACAAGGAAGATCAATGCCTGGAATAGGCAAAAAGTGAGAGTTTTGCATAGGGCCTTTGTTTTCACTTTGCCTCCGACGACGAAGAGAGCCGAGGTGTCAAATTCTGGAGCAGCGGTTGTGTGTAAGCGCTTGAAGAGGCATCTGCGAGAGAGTCTTTGAGCATGAAACACCGCGTCCCGAGAGTGATACGGTTATTTGGCGGCTCCTGAGTCGTACATCTTGCGTATCAGTTTTGGAAGGGGTAGATACACGTGTAACATGGTCGGACATGGAAATCAAGATGAGATTTCTTCGTTCCGGATCTCCCCGTGTTTGCGCGTCACGATTATGGACCGAGTGGTTCCAGTTGGCTCCAGGACTGGGCCGAGCCTTCCCAAGCAATGCCGGTGTACCAAGATCGGTTCGCAAGGTATCGTGGAACAAGGTTGAACCAATCACATCTGTCAGCATCCGGAGAGATGCGGCAGTACGTATTTGGGACATTGGAGGAATGAATACGGGGCGTTGCAGGCCCAAGCCACGGCCTCGCAGTCTCAAACCCGGCCACTGCAGCATTCTACCCCTCGATCCAGCCCATCGGCAGCCGATTGTTCACGTGAAAGGACGCCTCGGCGCGTTCACCGTTTTAGCCCCTAAGCATCAGGCCCCAGGAGCCGTGATTTGACTCTTCCTGCCTAAGTGAGCAAGTTAATTAAAGAGATTAGCATCCATTTTCAAAATTGTTGCATTCAGGGCCTGCCAATAAGTGGGGAAAATAATTAGTGCTGAGCGACGAGGAGGAAGAGATGATGAGAAGCACAGTTTACCCAAGGGTGGCGGTGTCCCTTTTTGCCCTTGTGTTGACGCTCGCATTTGCGACTGCTCCAATCATGGCCGCTTCTCAGGAGTCTACCACTCCGATGGGAAGTGGAATCACGCAAGGAACAACCGGGGACATCAGGGCCGGAGGAACAGGTGAGATGTCCGGGCAAACAAAGGAAGGTATGCCCGATCGTATGAGAGGCATGATGTCCGAGGAAATGAAAGCCCAAATGATGGAGCGGATGAAAGGTCAAATGAAGGGAGAAGCCAGGACCGGGGCATCCGGCCAGGCCGAAGTCGGAGTATCTCCGCGGGCTGGGTCCGGCATGACGGGTCAGATCCAAACCGATGTGTCCGCCCGACCCCAAGTGGGCGCCTCCGGTGAAATCAGAGGCGGCGGCGTTACCGGGCAAGAGCGTGCGCCGGGTGCTC
>JBMOME010000113.1:0-14569 GCA_049323095.1 Thermodesulfobacteriota bacterium | reverse complement strand
GGCGCATGGCCATGCGCCCTTCCTGGATTCCCGCTTTCACGGGAATGACGAGGGGATTGCTTCGGGCTTGACGCCATCGCAATGACAACTGTCAGCGGCGTTATTTCTTTGATAGCGAATCGGTATGACACGTGACGCTCAGGTTTTGCCGGCTTGGTCCAGTGTGGCCGGCCGGGCCGCCGCGCCTCACAGATGTGGTCGCGGACTCGGTACCGTCATTCCTGTGGAAGCAGGAATCGAGTCCCGCTTTGCCGGGATTTCAGTCTTGCGTTCTGTCCGGGACTCCTGGACCCCGGCCTTCGCCGGGGTGACGACACAGATTGGCAGCCAGCGGGTAAGTTCACGTCGTTGCATTCAATACGCGACTGCATTCACGCCATCGCGTGGGAAGAACGCCGATCAGCGGGCGTATTCAACGGCTCTTGCTTCTCGGATCACGACAATTTTTATCTGTCCGGGGTAGGAGAGCTCTTTTTCGATCTTCTTACGGATCTCTTTTGCCAAGAGGGCAAGTCCTTCGTCGCCGATGTTGGAATTCTCAACAATAATGCGTACTTCTCGCCCAGCCTGAATAGCGAAAGACTTACCCACCTCTTTGAAGGAATCAGCGATTCTCTCCAGGTCTTCCAATCGCTTCACATAGTTTTCGAGCATTTCTCTGCGCGCGCCCGGTCGTGCAGCAGAAAGGGTATCCGCGGCCTGCACCAGGACGGCCAGGGTGCTGGTGGGCTCTTCGTCGCCGTGATGAGCTGCGATTGCGTTTACGATAAGAGGTGGCTCGCCGTAGCGTCGCGCAATCTCCGCGCCGATGATCGCGTGAGCGCCTTCCACTTCGTGATCAACTGCTTTGCCGATGTCGTGGAGAAGACCTGCTCTCTTGGCCTTCTTCTGATTGAGCCCCAATTCTGCGGCCATGATGCCCGAGAGGAAGGCTACTTCTATGGAATGCTGATAGACGTTCTGGGCAAACGAGGTCCGGTACTTGAGCTTGCCCACGAGTTTGATGAGCTCGGGATTGATCCCGTGCACGCCAACATCGAAACTAGCCTGTTGGCCCGCCTCCTGGATGGCTTCCTCGATCTCTTGACTGACTTTCTTCACCACTTCTTCAATACGTGCGGGATGGATCCGGCCGTCGGATATGAGCCGTTCCAATGATATGCGAGCTACTTCCCGCCGAACAGGATTGTAACCGGAGAGTATTACGGCTTCGGGAGTGTCATCGATGATGAGGTCTATGCCGGTGGCCGCTTCCATTGCTCGAATATTGCGACCCTCTCGCCCGATAATCCGGCCCTTCATCTCTTCGTTTGGGAGAGGTACCACCGAGACGGTGCGTTCGGCCACGAAATCGGCAGCGTAGCGGTTGATGGCCGAGCCTATGATTTCTTTGGCTTTCTTGTCGGCCTGAGCTTTTGTCTCTTCTTCGATGAGTCGGATGATCCGGCCGCTTTCAAGCCGAGTCTCTTCCTCGGCTCTCTTGAGGATCATCTCTTTGGCCTCGTTCATGGAAAGGCCGGCCAGTTGTTCGAGTTTTTGCGACTGTTTTGCTATGAGTTGGTCCGCCTCTTTCTCCTTCTCTTTAACTCTGGCGTGAGCGCCTTCTATCTCCTTTTCTCGTTTGGCCAGAGTGGCTTCTTTTCCTTCGATCTGGCCGGACTTTCTCTCCAGGTTTTCTTCTTTCTTGAGAAGTCGTGCTTCCCGCGAGGCAAGTTCGCCGCGTCGGTCCTTGATTTCGTTTTCGAGTTCAGTTCTGGATTGAAAGAGCTTATCTTTGGCCTGAAGCAAGGCTTCCTTCTTTATTGTCTCAGCCTCTTTGTTCGCCGTTTTGAGAATCTCTTCGGCGTCCGCTTTGGCTGTTTGCATCCGGCTCTTGTCGAGTATTCTGGCAGCGGCGTATCCGGCCGCGATCCCCACCAAGCACACGACAAGGGCGGGAATCAAATAGGTGATCGATTCCACGACCCTCCTCCGTCCTGAGGTTATTTTTTGACGCGATGCTGGGCGGGAAGAGACCTCTAGGGAAGCAAGCGCTGGGAAATATCAACTGATGGCGGACAAGCTGTCCTCGAACATGTTGCCCAGGTGAAGTCTACCGACATATATGCTACATGATCCCCCGAACTTCGATCCAGAGGCTTCTTTCCACATCCCGGTGTCCTTGAAAACTGCTTTTGATCTCCTCGTGGTCTGGAGGAATCCCCCGCAATCAGCCGTGGCGACAGTACTTTTGAACCTGGTTTCCCAGGTGGGACCCGTAAGTGCTGTTTCAGGCTTCCTGCTGCAAGGCAGGCTTGCTCACCACAGCCGGTTATGGATCCCCGCTCTCGCGTGTTGGCTCAAAAAATACCTGTCACTCACGCACCGCGCAGGGGGTATTGCCTCCATTCACTCGTTATGATCGCTCTCTTTGAGAAGCTTAGCCGCTTGTTCTTCTGGCTCCTTACCCTGCGTATCCTGGCCTTTCCGACAATGGAACAGCTCATCCGTGACATTGAGGAGTGTCAGTATAACCAGGTCCAGGGTAGAAACCACTCGGGCGCGGCGTTGAATCTCCTCCGCTTTTCCATTGATGAATTCCGTCAGCTTCTCAACGTACTTTCGATTGCCATGTCCTTTCACAGTGTAGTCTCGGCCGAACAGGCGTATTCTGACCGCTTCAGCCGATTCGACCAGCTCCGTATCGACCTGTGGCGCCCGATCAACTCCGTCCGGTGTCAGGTGATCGCCTCCAGCTTATCGAGTATCCTGTCAAGCCGGACTTTGGCCGACTTGTGGTCCTTTTGAAGTCTCTTGAGCGTACGGTCAAGCTCGCCTATCCGCTTGTCTCGCGTCTCAAGCTCCCGCGAGAACCGTTCCTGCTCTTTCTTTGCGATGTCGTTCTGCTCGATCAGCTGGGTGATTTTTGCTTCCAGCAGAGCGAGCTTATCTGAGTCCATAGGAAGGCTCCTGAATGATTTTAAGAATTATTTTAATTATATTTTGTTATGTGAATGTGTCAAGGAATAAGTTGAAGACCTGTAATACCAATGCGCCTTCTAACCGCTGACACGAATTCGCTGCCCAAGGGGCAGGAGCACGAATCCCTGTAGCGGCAGACCCGCGGGTCTGCCCTCGCTATGGGCGCACGCGCGGGTGCGCCCATACAGAACTACGTCACTTCTTTGAACGCGACCCCCCCTCACGTAAGCCTGCCCTTGTACAGACGGATACCTTCGGAGGTGAGTTTCTGGATCTTCCTAAGGAAAGTATTACGGCTCATTCCCAGTATCCGGGCGGCTTGCACCTTGTTCCCGCGGCTGCGCTCCAGAGCTTTGATGATAAGCCGTTTTTCCACTTCACCGATAATCAACGGGTGAATGTCGTGGATATTGTTATCCGCCAGGTACTCCACGAGCATATCGATGGAGTTGCCGATGCTATTCTTCAGCAACGTATTAACCTTGCCGGGCGATTCGCGCGGCTCTTCTCGACCTTTTGTCCCACCCGTCATGTCACCCTTCTCAGTTGTCATGCGATCACGTGAGCGTCAAAGAACTCCCTGACCGATTCCAAGATTCTGTCAGGGTCTTCAAGTCGGAGGACCGCCTTCCGGAATTGGCCTGCGGTCGGCAATCCTTTTGAATACCAGACCAGGTGCTTGCGCATCCTGCGCACGGCAGAGGCCCGGTCGATCCATTCCAGCTCGTCCTCATAATGGTCGCAAATAAGCTCCCGAAGAGAGTACCGCTCCGGCTTGGCCGTATCCATGCCGGAAAGGGCTTGCATCACCCTGCCCGGGACCCAGGGCCTTCCCAGGGCGCCTCGTCCGATCATTACGCCGTCGCACCCCGAGTTCTGAATCATGGCCACGGCGTCGGCCTCGTTAAATACGCCGCCGTTCCCCAGCACGGGTATCCGAACCTTCGCCTTGACCTCTCCCAGGAGGCTCAAAGAAACCGGTCCCGAATGCCCCTTGGACCGAGCCCGAGAATGCACCACCACCGCGTCCGCGCCTTCAGCCTCGAGTACCTTAGCAAAGTCAGGCGCATTGAGATTTGTCTCGTCCCAGCCGGCCCTGATCTTTACCGTTACCGGAATCGTGACCGCGTGTCGCACCGCAGCCACGATCTTTGCGGCCAGCAGCGTATTCTTCATCAGAGCGGCTCCTGCGCCGTCACGGACTACCTTCTTCACAGGGCATCCCATATTGATGTCCACGCCGAAGGAGCCCCGATCTTGCACAATGCGGGCCGCTCGGCCCATTACCGCAGGTTCCTTGCCATAGAGCTGAAAGATCGTGGGAACCGTGTGCCCATTCAACTCCATGGTCCGAAACGCGTAGCCCTCCGTGACCCCCCGGGCGCTGATCATCTCCGTCCACAGCGCTGACACGCCGAACCGTTGCACCATGCGCCTGAAGGGAG
The DNA here is from genome assembly GCA_049323095.1 of Thermodesulfobacteriota bacterium. Taxonomy (GTDB): domain Bacteria; phylum Desulfobacterota; class Desulfomonilia; order Desulfomonilales; family Desulfomonilaceae; genus VGSG01. The sequence goes on along the minus strand of JBMOME010000113.1, from coordinate 10,163 downwards.
GATCAGTGACTCCGGCCATCGGAGCCAGGACCACCTTCCCGCTGAGTTCAATCTTCCCGATCCTCATCGGCCGTCTTGGGGCCCTGACCCTTCCTCAAGTCGTATATTTTCTGCTTGGCTCTACTCACTGCAAGCGATCGCGGAGGCACATCGCGGGTGATTGTGCTGCCCGCGCCGATTAGACTCCCTTCTCCGATTTCCACCGGAGCCACGAATTGCACGTCGGATCCGATGAAGCACTTGTCATGAATAATTGTCCGGTGTTTTTTCCGCCCGTCGTAATTGCACGTGATTGTCCCACAACCGATATTGACGTTCTTGCCGATGGTCGAATCCCCCAGATACGTCAAATGGGATGCTTTGGTGCCGTCTCCCACCACGCTCTTCTTAACCTCGACAAAGTTTCCGATGCGTGCATTCTTGCCGATCTGGGCTTCCGGTCTCAGATGAGCCATGGGTCCGATGGACGTGCCGTCCTGGATCTCGGCCGAGGTAAGCCGGGACCCCAGCAAGATGTTTACCCGATCGCCGATTGTACAGTCCCGAATGATTACTCCCGGCTCAATCACGCACTCTTTTCCGATTCGAGTGGCGCCGATAAGGGTCACGCCGGGGTGTATCACGGTATCCGGTCCCACTTCGACTCCGTGATCCATGTACACGGTGCTTGGATCGAGCAATGTCACTCCGGAGAGCATCATCTTAGTGCGCACACGGTCCCAGACGATCTGGGAAACAGCAGCCAGATCCGCCCTGGTGTTCACTCCCGCGACCTGCTGGGAGTCCGGAAGGATAAAGCCTTCGACCGGAATGCGTTCTCGAACGGCTTCTGCAACGATGTCGGTAAGATAATACTCGCCCTGAGCATTCTCCGATCCTACACGCTCCAGCAGTGAGAAGAGCAAACCGGAATCCACAAGGTAGATGCCGGTATTTATCTCATTGACCGCTCGTATCTGTTCGTCAGCGTCCCGCTCTTCCACGATCCGGGTCACTGCCGAAGTTTCATCCCGCACGATGCGGCCGTAGCCATGCGGGTCCCGAAGAAGCGTGGTCATCACCGTCAATCGGCTTTGGCGCTCCCTGTGAAAACCGAGAAAGGCCTCAAGCGTCGCAGGTCGTATCAGAGGCGTGTCCCCACAGAGAATCAGAACGTCGCCGTGGAAATCTTTCAGCAAAGGTCCTGCAAAGCCTACCGCGTGCCCGGTTCCCAGCTGGGGCTGCTGAACGACAAACTCAATACCTGAAACTTGCAGCGCCTGTTTGACCAGGTCGGCCTGGTGACCGACCACCAGAATCACCTTTTCAAGCCCAATCGTTTGAACCGCGTCCAGCACATACGCGATCATCGGTCTGCCGGCAACCGCATGGAGCACCTTGCAAAGGTCGGACTTCATCCGAGTGCCTTTGCCCGCGGCGAGTATGACGGCTGCACAGTTTTTCATGGAACCCTTTGCTGGCAATGAGAAAATGCACCCGGCAACCATATCCGCTGATGAACAGCCTTGTCAAGGGCGATCTCCGGCTGCGGGTAGCCATTCATACCGCTTCACTTTCAAAGAGGTAAGAATCGGGGAGGACCTTCTTGTAACCCCGCGTCTCGCGGGGCTCCCCGACCCCCTCCCCAAGAACTTCCACCATTTTTCGGAATGCTCATTTCTCCGCAGGAGAAATGAGCATTCCGAAAACCGTGGGAATTTCTTGACTGAGCCGTGGAGGTACCTCTCTCACAAAGAAGATTTCCCCGATCTTGGCTCTTTGAATGCGCACCAGTATGAACAGTTACGTCAGCGCCTACGGGACAACACGGTCAATGCGACCGTCCGGGAAAGAGACCTCGATTCCGGGCCCGCCTGCATTTTCATCCACAAATGCTGCTCGGACCTCTGATGCCTGGCTTCCGGAAAACGGCAGCAGGAGCCATCTCAAAATAAGAGGGAGCCGACCGCGAACACTATACATGACCGTGGTAGCCGGCAAATCCGTGCCGTTCACGGACACCCACCCGCGCGGCGGATCAACAGCGCCGGCAAAAACCTGGATTTCGGGCATGGTCGAATCGACCACGGGGATCAGCTCAAACCGCGGCCCGTGCTCGTCAACGCACCTGGCCGTATATGTCTTCAGGTCCATTTCTACCCGGCCGGGAGCGAACTGCCAGCACGCAGTTACCTCGTGTTCTCCTTCTCCATCTACGGTGTCCCAGACTACCCAGTATCGCTCTCGCACGAAGATGACTTTTCGGGTGAAGGAGACTTCACCATCGAGCCCTTTCCACGGACCTCTGAATACTCCGGCGACAGTTAGGGTTTCTTCAGAAGCCGACCAAGAAAAGTCTTCGCCGGGAGGTTCAATCCGCTTCTGAAAGCTCAGCTTTGAATAATCCGGCCCTTTTCCATCTACAAGTATGGTGTTGTGGGCCGCGGCCGAGCGATAGTAATCAGTCCACGGCCCTGGGGCGTACGCGGTTATTCCAGGATCTACCAGCCTGGGAATGCCAAACGCAGTCACGTCGAGCGACAGAACGTCGTCGTGCACATGGGCCGCTCCCGGAGGGCCCGCCCTGAAAATCAGGTGATGCGAGTCCCTTTCGTGACCCGAGCGCATCGCCGCGATGCCTGCCTGTGGGAAAGCTCTGAACCGCTCGGTAGGTGCCCTGCCTTGGCCGCCTTTGCTTCCGATCCAGGCATAGTCAGCCCGTTGAAAGACTTCCGCGGCTTTTGTCATCAAGCCGGTGTAATCCCCTGCCATGCCGCCTGAATCGTTCAGGGAAGGCCACGAAAAGTCAGGGCGGCAGAGAGCGGCGAGGTATTCGAAAAACCTCTCCAGCGGCTCGTCGAAAAGGTCAGGAAGCGCGATGCCTCTTGAATAAGCTGCCTCTCGCACCTCAAGGAGCGCATGAACGCAAATAGCGTGGTACATGGGCGATATCTCAAAGTGTACGCCATCGCCAAAGAACTGCTTCTCAAACGCATGAGTCAGTCTAGTGATGCCTTCCTGCGCCCACGTTTCAGCATCGGTGAACGCCGGGAAGCAGATCCCAGCCAGGGCCAGAGCGGCTGACTCCACAATGAGCCAATTATTCGGATGACCCTGGTGGTCCATAAGGCTCCGAGCGTGTTCCCATATGGAGCAGAGCATGTTCAGCTTGGTTTCCAGTCGGAATGAGCCCTTTGGCCACGCGGATCCCACGACCCAGAGCCATTCCCGAAGCCGCCATGCAGCGGAAAGCGTTTCCCAGGCAGGGCCCGCGCCGCCGTTGGAATCAACCGGAACAGGATTGGTAGCGATCCAGCTCGATATGTAGCGGTCCAGCGCTTGCACGTAGCGATCGTCTTCTCGCTTTGACAGCCCCTGGACCAGATCTCGAAGGAAATGATGGCGATTGAGAAAATGAGTCCATTCCAGGGCTCCGAGAGGATTGAAATCCCAGGCCACAGGATCGGGGAGCTTCTGACCCATCACGTAGCTCCGAAGGATCCGATCCGCGCCTTCAAGGGGGTAGGCATGAGGAGGCGGAATCCAAAGGGCTGAATTGGTCGAGAGATAAGGCTCGAAGCCGCGTGTGCGGCTTCCATCGCGGCTGATGTGTGCGATCGCCTCATCCACCGGCGAGCGCAAGACCTCTGCGAGGCCTTCAAGAGTAAGCCGCGGGCCTTCCGGGATGTCACGGCAAACCCCCCGAACGGCGCCGATGCCGACCTTCACAAGAGCATCGGGTGTCTCGGTCTTTTCCCAGCCAAAGGACAGCTCGATTACCCGCACATCCGACCAGTCACTTGCGGTTCCGTAGGTTCCAAAGCCTTCTTTGGGGAATTGCAGTGTAATCGGAGCACCAGGGGGAGCTTCTGCTCGACCGCCTGACAACGAGACGTCCGGAATACCTCTACCCCGTGATTCAGAGCCGTGAATAAGCGTCATCCCCACCAGCAAACGGTGGGTCCCGTGGTTGTGCACGGCCACAGAAAGAGCATTGAATGCAGACAGGTCGGTTTCGTGGGGTTTGAGAATCAGCTGGAGCGGTCCAGGAGCGGGAAAAGTGACAATATCGTCTGCTCGCGTTGCTCCATCAAGCGCGGCGAGCGCGTCCGGTGCAACAACCGGTTTGACGTACCGTACGCGATCTCGCCGGAATAAATGGTCAGCCAGTCCTGGATCCCACATGGGGAGGGATCTATCGTGACAGGCCCAGGTAGGCCATGCCTATAGGGCTCGTGCAGGGCAGCCACGTGAGGAACCCCCATACGACCGACTTGCCCCGCGCGCGAGCTATACCCGTCCATACAAAGAGGTAAGCAATTGTAGGCACCAGGACAACTATCGCAAACAGTACATAGAGCAAGATGCCTTCGGTAGGATCGACTGTCGCGAGTATGGGGAAAACCACCACAAGCACCGGAAGCAGGAACAGCAACAGCCACCAGATTGGCTTCCTGGCAATGTTGAGCATCAGGATGAATTGCGCAATGGGGATGAATGCCAGCCATGCCAAACTTGTGCGGGTCTTCTTGGCCATCAGAAAGATCATGAGCGCGGTGAAAATATAGAAGAGCAAAGGTATGAGACCGGCGAGCGCTCCTAGGGTGCTCATGATGCCTATTGCGGTCATGAGCGGCCCCAGTGCCTCCGGAGGTATAGGAACTCCGCCTGGTGCGGTGATATCCACGCCCGGGGGTAATCCGGGAATTGCCGGAGCGCCCTTGGGTGGGGCCGGAGGAGTCGGTGGCGTAGGCGGCTTGGTGACCGGAGGCTTGCCGGGCGGCTGCTGAGCGACTTGTCCTGGAGCAGGCTTGGGAGGTGGCGGCGGCGCCTTCTTAAGCTCTTCGATCTTCGCCTTCACCTGGTTTGCATCTGCAGCGTTGGGACTGAGCTTCAGGTATTCCTCATAATGCGTTATTGCGTTCTTGGGATTACGCTGCTCTTCAGCCACAAGCGCGGCATTGAATTGTGCTTCGGGGAAGTTCTTGTCGTGCTTTATTGCTTCGTTGTAGTCCCGCGCTGCAAGGGAGAATTTCTTCTGTTTTCTGTACAGCTCGCCCCGGTTGTTGTATGCGTCCGCGTAATTGGGGCTGATGCGGATGGCTTCGTTGTAATCCGCGAGCGCTTTGTCTTGATCGCCCAGCTCCTCGTATGCCATACCGCGCCAGTTGTGGGCTTCCGCGGCCTTGGGAGTCTTCTTTTGGAGCGCCTCGGTATACAGTTCCACGGCTTTCTTAAGATTGCCCGTTTTGTGGTATTCCAGCCCTTCGTTGAGTATGGACATCATCTGTGCGCCTGCCGAGCCTGCAAAGACGAAGCTGAGCACACACACGAGAACGAACGCAGCGAGCAAGCCGCGGAAGAGATGCCCAATCGAAGCCGGGTGCCGGCCGTCTCGGGTGACGGCAGAGGAAACCGGACTGGAGGCCGCCGATTTGAAAAAAGAAGGCCGAAGCGACTGAACAGGGTTCAGTCTTCGTAGTCTCAGAGCCATCCGCGCAGCACCCTTCATGATTTCCATAGCTTTCCCCGTAGAAAAGAGAAATGGTGTGAAACTGTCTACCTACACGCAACTAAGCATGATTTATCAGATTTTTGGCCCGCGGTCAACGGAGATGTTGGGGAAAAATCCCTCGTTGCCCCCCATAAGCGTTTTAGCAAATGTCAAAAATAATGTCCGATTGCCGGTTGGGCTTTGGTAGGTGCCGGCCTCCGTGCCGGCACATTTTTCCTAAAAATATCAACCAGCTCGGGCCGGCAGGGACGCCGGCCCCTATCCAGTCTTGTTCAAGCGCGGGCTGTTCAAGAAACGAAGAATTTTGACAACCGGTATGACTTGACTTTCCCACCCGCCTCGTCCCTCTGGGACAAGAACATAGCAGCCCGAGGACTCTTCGCCGGAGAAGGGGTACACAGACCATTCTTCAGTCCCGAAGGGACGGAAGATATTAGCCCGGCGATTCATCGCCGGGTAAAATGGTAATGTACTAGTGTTTGAGTCCCGGATGGGACGACTGAAACCGGAGAAGTGTGAAATGGCCGACACCTATTACTCGATCAATATCCACTACGTTTTCAGCACGAAGGGACGCGTCCCACTGATCGCCGGGGAACTGATGGACCGCCTGCCCCAATTCATAGGTGGGATTCTCCGGCAACACGGCGCAAAGGCTCTAAGTGTAGGAGGGACGGCCGATCACCTTCATATTCTTGCTTCCCTGCCCGCGTCGCTTTCGGTCAGCAAAGCTGCCCAGCTAGTAAAAGGTGGCTCTTCCAAATGGGTACACGACACCTTCCCGAACAAACGCGAGTTTTCGTGGCAAGAGGGGTACGCAGCATTCAGCGTGAGTGTGTCTCAGATTCCAGCAACCGCTGTGTACATCGAGAATCAAGCCAAACATCATTTGAAGAAGAGCTTTATGGAGGAATACATCTCCTTTTTGAAAAAGCATGGGGTGGAATACGACGAACGGTATCTCTGGGGATGAATTCAGTCGTCCCTGCAGGACTCCCGTAAAACGGTTTGCACCTTTAGTCGGCGATAAATCGCCGGCCTACTCTCGTACCGTCCCTCCGGGACACGAGCCTTGGGGGAAGCGGTTTTGTGTTGACGCGAATTTGGAAAACCATGAGATGCAGCGCTAACCAACAGAGATGTGCTTTGGAGGGCAATGACAGCAGGCGCGCGGGTGCCACTGACCTGAGCAAGCTCAGGTCAGTGGCACCCGAATACATTACCGAACTCGTGAAACGCAGCACTATGTTCTGCCTATATGACGGAAAATCCGTTCCACCAACGCCTCGGGCTCTGACTCGAACACAAGCAACGCCTGCGGGGGCCGCTCGACCGCGGCCACGATATCGGCCATTACATCTGAAAGGCCACCGGATTCGGTGAGCACGCCGATCGCGCAGCGCGATTGCAGTTCGTCAAATGCTATGGTGAATTCGTTGAGTGTGCCCATTCCACCTCCAACGAATATGCACGCGTCAGCGCTCCGCACCAGAACGACGTTTCGCCCTTTGGTTCCCATGCCCGTGAACATGATCAGTTCGCTGTCCAGCGGGTATCCGTATTGGGAACGGTGTTCGTCGGCGTTCATGGCAGGCGAAACCGCGAGAGTGAAACCGCCCACGCTTCTCGCGCCGAGAACTGCCGCGTGAGGCAGACCTGTGCAGCCGCCTGTCAGCACCGTGGCTCCGCGGGCCGCGATGAGGCCGCCCAATCGAAAGGCCGAGATGCCCGCTGGAGAATCTTCGCGCGCAGAAGCCGATCCCAGGACCGCGGCTTTCAGGATACGGTTCAAATGAGAGTGTTCCATTTGACTCCCCGGAGTCTCACGCTCGTGTCACAGCCGGCTCTCTTATCAGAAATCATTGAGCCCATAAACCGTTTCCGCCTGAAGCGATCACCCGGGTTACCGATGACGGCTTCATCTTGGCGGGTGGCCGGGACGTCATACGTCCCGGTGCCGTAGGCACAAGAAGCGATCTTCGTGTGAAGTAAACGGTCGGGGTATAGGCAGTAGCTTCGGTGCGTTATGGTTTTCGCTTCCTGTCGCTTTGCGACCACGACGTGTGACGTCGTGGCCACCCAGGTCGGGCCCGACTCATTGTTCGGGGCACGGGCGGGATTGAGACCCTAACTTCAAGACAACACCCACATGTGCTCCCGGATTTCCTGATTGCTTGTTTTTCCCCGGAATGCTAGGCTATGGCATACAAAAAAACCACTGAAAACGACCTCACACTTACCCCTTTCCCGCCCTTCGATGGCGGGATATCGACAACACTGCGTCATCGCAGGAGAGGCAACGACAGCGCCACTTTCGTGCCAACCGTCGAGTCAACGTCTCGAACGCGAGGACCGCGACCCAGGATCTCAGGCAAATTGGTTGCAAGAAGGGGGAATTGCTATGGCCACCAAGAAGAACACCAACAACACCAAGAGCCGAAAGCGGGAGACCCCCACGAAGTCGCGAGCCATTGCACGCCCAAAACTGTCCCCTGTCCCTCCTGCGCCCAAGAAAGTTACCAGGATTCCCGCAGCCGTTAAAGAGCCGATCGGTTTTCCTATTGTCGGTATCGGCGCTTCCGCGGGCGGACTTGAGGCCTTCGAGCAGTTTTTCAACAATATGCCCCCGGACTCCGGAATGGCCTTTGTGCTGGTTCAGCATTTAGACCCGACCCATAAGAGCATCCTCACTGACTTGATCCAAACCTACACCCGGATGAAAGTCAGGGAAGTGGAAGATGGGATAAAGGTCGAGCCCAATCACGTTTACGTTATTCCGCCGAACTCTGACATGGCCATCCTCCACGGACGCCTGCATCTCATGGAACCGTCGGCCCCGCGCGGCCTGCGGCAACCCATTGACTTCTTCTTCCGGTCCCTGTCTGAAGATCGTCAGGAAAAGGCTATATGTATTGTGTTTTCGGGCACCGGGACCGAGGGAACCTTGGGCCTGCGCGAGATCAAGGGCCAGGGCGGCATGGTTATGGTGCAGGACCCTGCAACCGCAAAGTACGACGGCATGCCCAGGAGCGCCATAGCCACAGGACTGGTCGACTATATCCTCCCTCCTGACAAGATGCCCGAACAGTTGATCGCGTATGTCCGGCATCCCTTCACCAAGGAACCGGGTAAGGCCCCCGTGGTTGAACCGGATTCCACAAATTCTCTCCAGAAGATACTGATCCTCATCCGCTCAAGGACCGGCAACGACTTCTCTCTATACAAAAACAGCACCATTATCCGGCGCATCGAGCGAAGGATAGCCATACATGAAATAGCCAACTTGTCCGAGTACCTCCGCTACCTTCGGGAATATCCCGAGGAGGTGGATACACTCTTCAAGGAATTGCTCATCGGGGTGACCAATTTCTTCCGGGATGCTGAAGCATTCGAGGCTCTCAAGAGAAAAGTGATCCCCCTCCTTTTTGAGAACAAGAGAGACGAACAGAGTACGTTGAGGGTCTGGGTTCCCGGGTGTTCCACGGGTGAAGAAGCCTATTCCCTCGCCATGCTGCTTCAGGAGCACATGGAGCAGATCAAACGCGACGTGAAAGTGCAGATTTTTGCCACGGACATTGACAATGGGGCCATAGAAGCGGCCCGCTCAGGAATATACCCACACGGCATTGCCGTGGATGTGGCTCCTGATCGACTACGCCGTTTCTTTACCAAGCACGATATTGCTTACCACGTCAAAAAAGCTGTGCGTGACATGGTTGTCTTCGCAGTGCAAAACGTAATTACCGATCCCCCGTTCTCCAAACTCGATCTCATCAGTTGCCGGAACCTGCTTATCTACATGGGCTCGGAACTCCAAAAAAAGGTTCTGCCTATATTCCATTATTCCCTGCACAAAGGTGGTTTTCTCTTCCTGGGCACGTCGGAGACTGTCGGGGATTTTTCCGATCTGTTCCCCTCTTTGGACCGCAAGTGGAAAATATTCCAGCGAAAGGACACTGATGTCCCTGCGGCAATAGGAGTGGAAATTCCCACTATTGCGGCCCATGCCGTCAACCTTTTACCGGCAGTGGAAGCGCGGGGCGGCAGACCTTTTGCCAGAATCACCAACCAGGAATTGGCGGAACGGAGCCTATTGAACGCTTACGGGGCTTCCGGAGTACTGATCAATGAAAAAGCAGATATCCTGTACTTTCACGGTGAAACAGCGAACTACTTGAATCCTCCGGTAGGGGAAGCTGAATTTAACGCCCTGGCGATGGCACGTGAGGGGTTGAAGCTCGAGTTGGCCAACGCGATTCGCAAAGCGATCGCGGGCAAGGAGACGGTCCGACAGGATAACGTGCGGGTGAAACCTGACGGAGAAAGAGCTTTTGTCAACCTTGTGGTCAGGCCCATTTGGGAACCGCCGTCCAAGCGAGGTCTGTTCATGGTCGTTTTTGAGCAAGTGAAACCGGAGGAGGTGGAAGCGAGGGTCCCTTCTACGACGACCGCTCGGCAAGAAGGCGCCGACGCAAGGGTCAAACAGTTGGAGCATGAGCTGGCTTCAACGCGAGAATACCTGCAAACCACTATCGAAGAGTTGGAGACCACGAACGAAGAGCTTAAGTCTACGAACGAGGAATTACAGTCCTCCAATGAAGAATTGCAAAGCACGAACGAAGAGTTAGAGACATCCAAGGAAGAGCAGCAGTCGGTAAACGAGGAGTTG
>JBMOME010000112.1:0-14692 GCA_049323095.1 Thermodesulfobacteriota bacterium | reverse complement strand
TGTTGACAATAACCGCCGGGAGCTCGGATCCGGCCATGTAGGAGATACCTTCTTGCATAAGGCTTATGCCGGGGGACGACGAGGATGTCATGACCCGTGCGCCTGCGGCTGAGGCTCCCAAAGCCATGTTGATCGACGCGACCTCACTCTCCGCCTGGAGAAACGTACCACCCACTTCCGGAAGGCGTGACGCCAGATATTCGGGCAGCTCATTTTGCGGTGTGATGGGATAGCCGAAATAGAACCTGCATCCGGCTCGAACAGCCGCCTCACCGGCAATGTCAGAGCCTCGCATCAGAACACGATCACTCTTCACGATACACCTCGATGGCAACCTCAGCGCACACGGTTGCGCACGCGGCACAACCCGTACATGTCTTTTTCCCGTCCGGTGTCTTCTCGTTGAATCGAGCAGGCTGATAGCCTTTCCGGTTCAGATCGGGAGCCACAGATATCAGCTTCAATGGGCAGAAGTCGAAGCAGATGTGGCATCCCTTACACCGCTCCTGATCTATCACTATCATTCCTCTACGAGCCAAGGTTGTCCTCCATTACAAAGATAGATCAACAACGCTTACCCCTCTGTCCTTCCCTCTCTTCTAAAGATTATGACCAGAGTCATAACTACAAAAACCATCGTGTCGGCGGCTTGTGACCAGAATCTTCCGGTGAAAGCGATGACCAATCCCATTGCGAATGCAGCCACAAAGGTGCCGGTAAAGCTGCCCATGCCGCCCGTGACGACCACGGCAAAAGCTATCAATAGGATGTTGTATCCCATATAGGGCTCTGCTGTAGAAATAGGAGCGTACAAGACGCCGCCAAGAACAGCCAATAGGCTCCCAAGAACAAAGACACCGGAAAAATACCTATCCACATTGATCCCCAGGCATCTGACACCGTCTTTGTCCTCTAGGGCCGCGACCACGATCTTGCCCGCGACACTCCTCTTGGTGAGCTGGTTCAATCCGAGGAACAACAGTACGGCTAAAGCTATGATGACTATCCGATATACAGGCAGTCCAAATCCAAGTATGTGGACGGATGTTCCTATGGGATCGGTTACGGGATAAGGGGTGGTGCCCCAGAAGAACTTGACGACATCTGTTCCAATGAGCAAAAGCGCATATGTGGCGATCATGGCATAGTCAAGGGATTCGCCGTACAAGCGTCTTATGACAAAACGTTCCGTGAGACAAGCGACCGGAGCCCCGAGAACAAGAGCACCGCAAACCGCCAGGGGGACCATTCCCTTGAATGCAGCCAATAAAGTGATGAAAAAGTAAACTCCCAGGAGATAGACCATGCCGTGAGCGAAATTAATAATGCGCATGGTCCCGAAGGTAATAGAGAGTCCGATCGAGAAGAAATAGAGTATGGCTCCAATAGTCAATCCGTAAACCAACGATTGAATCATGGCTCCAGCCTCTCTTCCATTTCCCGGGAGCGCGGCACGCGAGCCGGCGTCCTGGCGAAAGAGGCGAGAAGGCCTGTTACTCCTCTCCTGAACCAGAAAACGATCGACAATAATATGAGACCCAACATCCATTCCCATTGGGCCAAATGATTGGACAAGATGTCTTTCATGCCCATGAACATAAAACCGCCGATTATGGCGCCGTACAGGTTACCCGCGCCTCCGATCAGGCAGGCAAAGATCACGTCCACATTGTGGAGAGGGTGGATAAAGACAGGACTAATGAATCCGACGTATAGAGTGTAGAGCGAACCGGCCAAAGCCGCTACCGCGCCACATATCACAAATGTAAGCCACTTGTACCAGAAGACGTTGAAACCTAAGAAACGCACTCTGACTTCATTTTCCTTAATGCTTCGGATCATTACCCCGAAAGGTGACGAGGTGAGGTACCTCATGCCCGCGAAGACGAGTAGGAAACAAGAGAGGATGAATCCATAGGCCACATACTCGTTGGCGAAATCCAAGTACCCCCACGATTCAACGGCGGCCGATAAGCCGTTTTCTCCGTTGGTTATGTTCTGGAAAGTCGAGCCGACCAGGAAGAAGCCTACTTGGTTAAACGCCAAATTGGAGAGTGCAAAAGGGGCTTCGGAAAGCCTTGACACGATGAGTCCGATTAGCGCGGCTGTCACCGTTCCGCCGGCAAGTCCGGCAATCAAAGACAGCAGAGGGTTTCCATTCACGTGAATAGAAAAGATCGCGGAAACATAGGCGCCGGTGCCTAAATAGAGCATCTGTCCGAAGGAAAGACGCCCCATGTACCCGTACAGAAGATCGAATGATAGAACAAAAATGCAAAAGATCATGTAATCGTTGACTCGATGCACATGGAGCACGGGTATCAGCACAGTAAAGACTGCCGCGATAAGACCCAGCTCTGCCAGGACCGGCAACTTCTTAAATGCGGTCCACAGTGCATCGCTGCTCGACGAAAAGGTCTCCAGCAAGAGAATCTCTCCTCCCCTATAAGAGGCTTTCCAGTTCCGCGGTCGCGGTGGTGTCCGAGGGATCGGAGATTACTTTGATCACCCGACCCTCCTTCATAACGTAGATTCGGTCTGCCAGTCGCTTTACGATGCCAAGGTTTTGTTCGACGATAATTGCCGACCTCTTCTGTTGCTTCGTGTTCACCAGGATGCGGAAGATCTCCTCTATGACAATGGAAGCCAAGCCTTCGGTCGGTTCGTCTATCATGAGGAGTCGCCGGCTAATGAAAAGCGCCCTAGCAATGAGAAGGATTTCGCGCTGCCCGCCGCTCAGGCTACCCGCCTTGACATGCATCCGCTGCTTGAAATCCGGGTACATAGTGGTGGCGATATCCAGAGCTTGTTCCAGTTCCATGCCCGCGGCAAAGGCAGCCAGTTCAAGATTGTCCCGCACCGTTAATTGGCTGAAGACTTTCTTGTCTTGCGCCACATAGGCTATTCCCCTTTGCGCCACCTTTTCCGGAGGAAGGCCAATTACGTCTTCACCCATGAAGACAACTGAGCCCTCTGCCGGCTTCATTAACCCGGCGATGGTTTTCAGCAACGTAGTCTTGCCCGCACCGTTGCGGCCAACGATGAATACCATCTCTCCTTGTCTCAGCTCGATGGAAACCCCGTGGAGGGCTTTGGCTTGACCGTACGCGACATCGAGCCCTTCTACGCGAAGGAGAACGGTTTCTCGGTCCCCCAATAGCATTCGCTCACCTCCGGTTGGCTAAGCACCTGCCGCGGATCTCCATCACAAATCAACCGACCGTAATTCATGACGCACAAGCGTTTCACCAGCTCAAGGATCTTAGAGATTTTGTGCTCAATGATAATAAGTGCGAAGTTCTCTTTGACTCGAAAGAGAAGCTCCAAAACCAGCCCGATCTCGTGGTCGCTCAGTCCCGAGAGCGGCTCGTCCAGCAAGAAAAGTTTGGGTTGTAGGCTCAGGCCGATCGCGATCTCCAACATCCTTTTGTCCCCGTAAGACAAAGAAGAGGTCGGGTGATCGGCTTTCTCGTCCAGCCCTACTTGGGCTAATGCAAGTCGGCAGTTTTCGTAGATCGAAACACTGTTAGCCGGTGCGAGAAAGAATGTGCCCATCTTGTTCTGGCCGGCCACTTGACGTGTGCTCGATAGGACCACGTTCTCCCAGACAGTCAACGAGTCAAACACGGAAACTAACTGGAATGTTCGCACCATTCCTCTCTGCACTCGTTTGTGCGCGGGCAATCGGGTGATGTCCGCGCCCTGAAAAAAGACCTCACCCGCGCTGGGGGGAAAGAAGCCGGAAATCAGATTAAAAAGAGTAGTCTTTCCTGAACCGTTCGGCCCTATAATCCCAACCACTTCCCGGTCGCCGATCTCAAGACCAACGCCGTTGACCGCTGCCAACCCTCCGAATCGCTTGCTCAGATTATTCGTGGCCAGGAATCCGGTCATTGGTCCTTCCTTATGTATCGCCAGCGGACGCAGCGATACCGGAGTAGTCTTTCGTAAGGGCTAATGCACGAACGTAACGCTCGCTTCCCGTTGGTGGAAGCTATCCGGGATGCGAGGTGCTTCATCGGATGATCAAAGGCATGTTGTGGCCGGGGAGGGGAGGCTACCCTCCCATCCCCGCGCAGAAACATTCGGTTTACCAACCCAATTCTTTAGGAGGTTTCTGGAAGAGCTCGCCTGAGTAGTAGTCCACTATCTTTACGTAATCCCATTTGGGATCTTTTCTTTCCGCTGCTCCCAATCCCTTGCCGATGAATGCAGGGTACTTGAACCGCGGGTTACCGTCCACCATCCATTTGGCCGATCCCTTGGGCCCTTTCCACTCAGGACTTGCCAGTAACGCTTCATAAGCCTTCTTGGAATCGGTGGAGTTGGCCAGTTCCATGGCTCTTACTACTTCTTGGACCCCCATGTATGCCGACATTCCATAGGGATCAGGCGGTTGGTTATATGCTGCCCGGAATCGGTCGGAAAACTCCTTGGAAATTTTGACCACTTCGGGGTCGGCAAACCCTGTCATATCGTGATACCAGTACATCTGGCACATGACCCCTTCCAGGGCCTCCGGCGGTATGCCGGTCGCGAACACGTTGACGATATAATTGAAGAAAATCTTGCACTGCTTGTGCAATCCCATTTCATAGGCTTGCTTCAAAATGTTTATCGCGTCGTTGCCCCACTGGCCCATCATCACGATATCGGGCTTCGCTTCCATGGCCTTAATGAGGTAAGGGGTCATGTCGGCAGTGCCCACCGGGGTCCATATTGTGGTGTACTTTACGTCCGGCATGTCTTTGAAGATTCGCTCAATGCCCCGCATGGCGCCTTGCCCATAGGCATAGTCAGGGAGGCAAACCGCAATATTTTTCAGCTTCATCTTTTGAGCGACGTAAAGCGCAGCTCCCGCGCCGATTGCTTCTGTCGGAGGAATCATGGAGACGCTGTACGGCCCCTTTTCGGCTTTCGTGAACCACTGCTCCGGCACGCCGTTGGTGGCGCAATAGAACACGGGCGTCTTTCTCGTCTGCGCATTTATGGCCATAGAAACGTGAGCAAAGGTCCCACCGACAAGGGCTGCGATCTTGTCGCTGACTATCATGGACTTAACCTTGCGTACCGCCACATCCGGTTTAGTCTCCGTGTCCTGATAGACCCCTTCGATCTTCAGTTTCTTTCCGCCAATTTTGACTCCACCGCGATCATTGATGTCCTTGATGGCCAGTTTTGCGGAGTCCATCTGTACCGTGCCCAAGGACGATCCTGGGCCTGAGAGGGCGTAGATGACCCCTATTTTGACGGTCTCCTGCGCGTGAAGACTTGGAACGATCGCTGCACCAGCCAGCAATACGATCCCGAGAAGGGCAAGATTGATGGTGCTGAATCTTTTCATCTGTCTCGTCTCCTTCCTGTCCCGATCTTCTTGATGCTACCGTGCCGCCAAAGCAGAATACCAGCCGGATGCCCCTTCGCTTCGGATGGCTACGCATCACGCGCCATTAAGCCGGCATAGGAGGCACGCCTGCCGATCGCCAATATTACCTGACACCTAAAAAACGAAGTCCACCGTCAGTGTTTTCTCGCTGAGATCGCGCACCAGCGATACTACGGCCTGATGATCCGGGTGCTCAATGTAGCGCTTCAGTGCTTCCAGATCGGCGAAAGCCGAAACAAGGGCAAAGTCCATGGAGCGTTCGGAACGCACCACATCTCTGCCGAAACTGTATTCCTTGATCTCCGGGATCTTTTCGGGCAGCGCGGACAATCCTTTCCGCAGTCCGTCGACCTGTGCGTCGGTGACCCCCGGCTTAAGTTTCATGAACACCACATGTTTGATCATCAGCATTTCCTCGTGAACGACCACTCTCTTTACAAGGCCCGATTCTCCGGCGCCTTAAACTCCTTGGGTCTCCAGGGCTCGGAGAACTCTTTCCGGTGTCAACGGTAGATCGGTAATCCAGACCCCGACTGCGTCATGGACCGCGTTGACTATGGCGGGCGCGGGTGGGTTGGCCGTCATTTCACCCATGCCCTTGGCTCCAAAAGGCCCTCCGGTGGACGGGCATTCTACTATCCGACTCTCCAGGTTAGGGACATCCATGGTGGTGGCAATCGCATAATCTCTGAAAGATCGGGCTTCATGTTCAGAGGAAGGATAATTCGGGTACAGCGCTTCCAAGAGCGTCCAGCTTGTGCCCATAGCCGCGCCGCCGATGATTTGCCCGTTCACGAGCGCAGGGTTGATGGCTTTGCCCACGTCGTATACGCTCTTGCTGTCCACGATTTCGACCACGCCGGTTTCGGTGTCCACTTCCACCTCCACGTACGTGGCAGCCCAGGCAACCGTGGCCAAAGGATCGCAAGCGCCCGTTTCCGGGTCCGGGCGAGACGAGGGGCGGCCGAAGCAACCGTTCCCTATGAGAAACTTGTGCTTGACATACAGAGCCGTGAACGCAACCTCACTCAGGGGGATTGATTTCTCCGCTTCGTCACGATCCCGGATTATCCCGTCAGAGATCTCAAGCCGGTCCGGGACCGTATTCAGGAGGGTTGCCGCCTCATCAAGCACCATCTGTTTCGCATTGGTGGCAGCTTCCACCACGGCATTCCCCGTGAAATAGGTTACCCGGCTTGCAAACGTGCCGAAACAGATCGGACACGCATCAGTGTCACTGTTGCTGAGCCTGACGTGTTCGTACGGGATGCCCAAGATTTCAGCGGCCAATTGAGGCAGCACAGTGCGCGAGCCCTCGCCCAGATCCACGGTGCCGACTATCAGGTCAGCGGTCCCATCCGGCTTTATCTTGACGACCGCGTGGCTGAAATCTCCCCCGCCGCCCATGCCGGTAGGATAGAATGCTACGGCTAATCCTTTTCCTCGCTTCTTCATATCTATACCTCCCGAGGATCAGAGGTGGCCCGAGCGCAATGCTCGGGCAGCGTGACCCCGGCCCATTTGGCCAGGGCCTGCATTGTCTCGATCATATACACGCTGTCGAGTTTGCGCCGAGTGGCCAACTGGTCACCATTTCTCAGGGCGTTGACGAATCGGATCTCCCAAGGATCCATTCCTATTCTCTCAGCAATCTTGTTGATCTGAACTTCGGTGGCATAGGTGCCGGGAGTCAGGCCGAATCCTCGGATGGCGCCGGTGGGCGTCCGGTTGGTATAAACTACGTACCCTTCAACCAAAACATTGGGGATATGATACGGGCCGGCAAGGTAGAAACAATGCTTGTCCACGACATACGAACTGAGACCGGTGTGTGCGCCGGCATCATGGATGCTCTTCACCTGGCGTGCCACGATCCGTCCGTCTTTCTTCACCCCGTCCTTGAAAGTCATGAGCCAAGGACAGTGGCGAGTTGAGTAGAGCGTCTCTTCTTCGCGTGTCCACCGCCATTTACAGGGCTTGCCCGTCTTCAAGGCAAGCAATGCCGTGACATGGTCTGCATGGAGTTCGGTCTTTCCGCCGAACGCTCCGCCGACGGTTCCACCCACAAACTTGAGGTCGCAGTAATCCAGCTTGCCTCGAAAACTGTACTGCATCCTGCCGGACCACCGGTCGGAAACGTCGTCTCCCTGCCCAAGAATGCGTTGCATCTGGCGCAAGAGAAAATAGAGTCCCTGCGTCACCGAATATACGGTCAGCCTGCCGTCCGATTCGGGCACCGCGAGACTCACCTGAGGCTCTATTGCCGCGTGCTCCTGGGAATGGAAAAGGTAGTCGGATTCGACTATTTCGTCTGCTTCCGCAAATCCCTTTTCAATGTCTCCGAAAACAATGCGCCTGCAGAGCTTATCTCCGATCTGGAGTATGTTGCCCTCAGGCCGCACTTTCGGCGCATCGGGCTTCATCGCTTCGAAGACATCGAAAACAGGCGTTTGCTCTTCGATTTCCAGCTCGATGAGTTCGACCGCTTCTACGGCTATGTCTACTGTTTGCGCAGCTACAGCGGCGATCGGTTCGCCTTTGTAACGCACGTCCGTTTCAGCTAGGACCGGCTGGTCGAGGGTGAGGTACCCGTAGGTGTTGCATGGGACATCCGGTGCCGTGATGATACCCGCCACACCAGGCAACTTCGCCGCCTTTGTGGTATCGAGACGAATAATTTTGCCCTTGTGGACCGGACTGCGCAGTACTTTCACCACCTGGGTACCGGGGACAAAGATGTCGTCCACGTAACGAGTGGCCCCAGTCACGTGATCCAGGCCTTCGTAGCGCTTCTTTTCTTTGCCGACTACTTTCAGCTCCATTGTTGCTATCCTTTCTCATCAGCCGGCTTTTTGGCAGCCGAAAGGACCGCATCGATAATCGGCACGTAACCGGTGCAGCGGCACAGATTTCCGGAGAGGGCCACTTTCACCTCGTCCGCGGTCGGATTGGGGTTGCTATCCAATAATGCCTTGGCGGACATGATCATTCCTGGTGTACAGAAGCCGCACTGGAAGCCATATTTCTCGTAGAATTGCTTTTGCAACGGATGGAGATCTCCGTCCTCGGAGATCCCTTCAAGTGTGGTAACTTCAGATCCTTGGATCGAAAGAGCATTTGTAATGCAGGCACGCCGCAGTTTTCCATTCACGAGGACCGAACAGGCTCCGCAGTCACCGCTTTCGCAACCGAACTTGGGACTCATGATATGGAGTTTCTCTCGAAGTACCTCCAACAGGTTTGTGGTGATTCCCACGTCGACCCGATAAACAGTCCCATTGACTTTGATTTCGAGCAACGCCATGACCGCCTCCTCTAAGCCAGAGCTGTAAGCGTTCGTTTAACAAGTACTCCCACGAGCTTTTTTCTGTACCAGGCGGATGCTCGGGAGTCGTCCTGGGGATCGGCTTCTTCTGAGACCGCGGCGCCCGCCTTTTCCGCGACGCTCTCGGAGAGAGGTTGTCCTTCAAGAATCGCGGGAGCGCTCTTGGAAACAAAGGGCGTCGGCGCCACAGCTCCGGCGGCAATCCGCGCGTCGCTGCACGCGCGGTCGTGCATTTTCATACGCAGAGCAACCGCGGCCACACTGATGGAGCTTCCCCGGCGCTGCCCCTGCTTCAACCATCCCCATTTGTGGTCGGGGAGCATCACGGGAATATGAATCTCCTTCAGGATCTCTCCGGGTTTGAGGAAATTACTGAGCGGGTACGTGACGAAGTCCTCTAGTTTCATGCCCCGGTCGCCGTTCTCCGTCGCGATGACCATAGAGGCATCCAACGCCATGAGCGCAGTGGTCCCATCAGCATATGGAGCGCGGTTGCACACGTTGCCGCCAATGGTCCCTGCATTGCGGATAGCCGGACATCCGATTTCGGAGCAGGCTTTCGCCAGGAGAGGCGCGTGTTCACGCACGTGCCTTGAGTTGACTATATCTTCATGCGTGGCGCAGGCTCCGATCACCAGCGTTTGGCCGTCCAAGCGGATATAGTCCAAATGCAGCCCGCCCAGGTACAGCAACACATCAGGCCGGAATGCGGGCCTTCGCGTGTTGAATCGAGGCATCAGGTCGGTTCCGCCCGCTAATATGGCGATCTTACCCTTGGCCTGGCAGAGTATCGAGCAAGCCTCTCTAAGGTCGGTGGGACTGACAAACTGTTGGTTCGGCATGCTTCGACTCCTTTTCCTCAGTGCCCGCGAGGCGCGGGATTAGGCTTACTCTCGATTCCCTTCCGCAGGGCGTAGGCGCGGCGCTCTGGGATTGTATAGTGAACGCCGCTGAAATCAGCGCCGGAGGTCACCCTCCCCTTTCCCCCTCCCATCAAGGGAGGGGAGTTATGAACCCCTCTCCCCTGGTGGGAGAGGGAAGGGAGAGGGGGTTTTCACTCGATTAGAAGGCGCAGATCTCAACGCGGCCCTCTATAGAAACGTAGCGAACTGGTAACCCGCCTGAAGCATCGTGCCCGTTTGACATTTCGAGAAAATCGAGCCAACGCGCCTTCGCCCTAGTTTTCGCAGTGCTGTCCTGTACCACTACAGTTGAGAGGAATCATTTGAACGGAGCCACGTACCCCTTTTCATGAAACCAAGCGCTTTAAGGGGTCGCTCCGCGTTCTCGATCGGGTGCTGTAAATGTTATTGTGGGTAAACGGCCCTCATCAAAGCGATCACACCGTGTCCGGGTTGATTTGGTACCGGGAACGTGTCACATGATGTGAGCCAACGGGCGCACGCCCTTCGTCTCTTTACCCCGTTCTTGATGTTTGTTAAGGAGGTGCCGGGGTGCCGTGCCACGGGCTCTCCGTGAGCACTCGCACGATGTCGTTTATCGATTATCGATAATCGCTTTCGCAAAAATACAAAGCTGTGCTATGCTTTGTCAAGAGAAAAGGAAAGGAACTCGCTAGTGGCTAAAATTAAACGAGAATCAATACGAGACCAGATTCGCGAGCGCATCCTGGAGCGCATTCTGGACGGGACCTTCCCCCCAGGCCATCGGCTGCGGGAAATGGAGCTGGTCCAGGAATTCGGAACCAGTCAGTCACCAGTGCGAGAAGCGTTGCGAGAACTTGAGGGACTTCACTACGTAGAAACCTCGCCCTTTCGTGGCACCCGCGTAAGACAGGTGAGCGCCGCGGAGATGTCGGAAGCGTATTTGCTGCGGGGTCTGCTCGAACAGGCTGCTGCGGAACTGGCCTGCACGAATTCGAAGAATGACTGGTCTGATTTACGCTCAATCGCGCTCGAGGCTCTGGACGCTGCCAACCGTGGTGACGGGGAAGCATATGCTGCGAGGGATGCGGAATTTCACAGATTCATAGCTGAGTCCTCCGGAATCTCATTGATCAAGCGCATATGGGATCTACTGTCCTTCGCCACACGCGCAAGACTTGTCTTGAGAAAGCAGAAACTTCCGCTCACCGATTTAGGTAAACAGCATCTGGCCGTTGTCGCTGCCTTGGAACAAGGGAACGGAAAAAAGGCCGGAGAACTGTTACGCGCCCACGCTGAAGGGGTGAGAGCGCTCCTCAAAGCCCAAGAAGTCTTTCAAGCTCCAGTATTGCCGGAAGCAGCTGAGGGATGAAGCAGCCAGCCGGACGCCGCGTAGGCCAGGTTCGATGAATTTGGGGCGGTAGCGTTTAGGTATGGTCGTGCCTGATATTTTTCTACGGATTTACCCATTCCTCGTAAGGTATGTCGGCTGAGCAAGACAAGATGCACGACAAACGCGCAAGTGTATGACCTCAGCAGGGGTTGCGGAACGAGGGAATGCGCGGTAGATTGACCGCGAGGACGAAACATGGAACCTACAACGATTCCGGACCCACCAGGGTTCAGTGACCTATCAAAGGCAGAGCAAATCCGCTACCTGCAAGCGCTTTGGGACCGAATCGCCGACAAGCCGGGCGAACTTCCAGTGCCCGAATCGCACCTCGCACTCGCGGAAGATCGTCTTGCCGAGTATCGTCGAGAACCAAGCCGAGCACGACCGGCCGGTGAGGTGATCGATCGGCTTGCGAAGAACCAACAGTGACCAAATATCGGCTCGTTGCCGAGCCGAATGCCGATCTTGATGTCGTGGCAGCGTTCAACTGGTACGAAAAGGAACAGGCGGGGCTTGGGAGACAGTTCCTTGACCAGCTGCGTGCCACGTATGATCGAATTACCGAGAGTCCGCTAGCTTACCAGGCTATTCGCGCAGGAATCCGGCGAGCGCTCGTGAGGCGCTTCCCGTACGCAGTCTACTTTGCGGTAGAGGGCGATGCGGTCGTGGTGCTCGCGGTCTTTCACGTAAGTCGAGATCCAGCCGAGTGGCAGAAACGAAGGGGCTGATTTCCGGCCGAAGCGGCAGGTGGGGACATCATCCCTTCGTCCCAACCTGCTTTCACGCCGGCGACACGGGTTCAAGTCGCGTTGGGGACGCAAGAACAATACTTTGGAAGAGCGAGGAAACTCGGAATCCGGGGGCTCCTTGTCTCGGCGCGTTCTTTATTCCTCTTTAACGCGTAGCTTCGACGGCGTGTCGGTCCCCCGCTTTTGCCTTCATCGACGGGGCAGTAAATGAAATACCGAATCCTTATCGAACAAGATGATGATGGGATCTTCGTGGCAAAGGTTCCGGAACTGCCCGGATGCGTGGCTCATGGGGACACTGAGGAGCTAGCCTTGAAGAACGCAAAGGATGCGATCCAGTTGTGGATTGACACGGCCCGGGAATTCGGGGATCCTGTTCCTGAACCCAAGGGTTGACGGCTCATGTATGCGTAATCGACCGGCTATGGTTCGACGCTCCCTGGACATCTATGCGACACGATGGCTTGGCAGCGGCTTCCAGACTCATGAAAACACAGTTTGTCGTGTGCATTGACAATTCTGCGTACCCCGCCTCCCTGGAGGTTCACAAGATCTACCGTGTAATCCCGGACCAAGATGCGGAGCAAGACGGGGACTTGCGCATCATTGATGAAAGTGGGGAAGACTACCTGTATCCTGGGAAGTACTCTGTCGCGATAGACCTGCCCAAGGAAACTGAACGCACGCTCATGGATTCGTTTGACAGGACGTAACGTGTAAAACAAGGACCAAGGCGCCTGGGCGATTGGGTTTCAAGACGGTATACTGGGGCGTTAACATTGACTCAGCGCCGGAATTCGGGCTCTGAAGGGCGGCGTTAAGCACGAATATGAAAAGACCGAATTTTAGAGAAGTGGCGGAGCGGCATTTGGGAATAGTGGTTCTTTTTTGTATCGCCACTGGAATTGCGGCTGGCGTAGCCGGTGTCCGGTTGATATGGGAGTTTGCAAAGCTAGAGGCGATTCCTCGACACGAAATCACCGCCTTGAGGAACGAATTAGCAGCTATGAAGGACGGTTCCACGACACAAATCGCTAAGCTGCAGAACGACTTAGAAGACAAAGAGGTTATCGTAAAGAACTTGACTGACGATCTGATCGCCAAGGGGCAGGAGTGCGACGGGCTGAAGAAAAGGCTTGATGCGCAAAGGACAGAGCGCAACGCGACAGCGTCTCCAAAAACAAGTGAATGCCAAGCCAAGATAAGCGCCCTGGAACTTGGCCTGAAGGAAATGGATGCCAGGATAGTCGACGAACGAGCTCGCTGTGATACAGAGGCAAGAACGCACTCAAGACAAATTGCCGACCTGAGGGACAAAAACGATGCCAGGATGGTCGAGGAACGAGCTCGTTGTGATAGCGAGACAAAAATGCTCTTAAGGCAAATTGCCGACCTGCGGGAGAAAAATGATGCGCAATCCAGCGAACTCGAACAACTAAAGGGGCAGCAGTGCGCGAAGATGGATCTCTATCGACAAGAGTCTGGAAATGATGATGTCTCGCCGTCGACAGAAGGAACGAAACATCACCCATGCGTTAGGGTGGCTGGACTTACTTTTGTAGCGAAAGAATGCAAAAGATACTCAGATCAGACGGTTGAGTGCAAGATCTTAGTTATAAACAACGAATCGACTGAGGAAGAACTAATCGTCGGTGGCACCGGTCGAAATGCCGGACCGTCTTATGTGTACGACGCGGAAGGCAATCAGGTAAGGGCCGTGCAAGTAGTTTTTGGAGCCGCATGGGGAAGGGAGGAAGCGAAGCGCACACTGCCGCCAAGTATTCCGGTGCTAATTAAGCTCATGTTTAAGGGCGGGGAGTTGCGCGGTGATCAGATAACACTGCAAGTAGGGTGTGCGCGCGGGAGTGCTCATGACCACTTCGCTAGAGCGCTTCTGCAAACATTAGGTGGCTGCAGGGCGATCATCAGGAACGTTCCGTTGTCCAAGTAAGCGGAGCCACGGTTTGCTCAAACGCGACTTTCACGCAAAGCAGAAGCCTCTACGATCAGGCATCATCTCCGTCGGGAGGATGCCAGATGGAGCGAGTCCCACAGTAGGTTCGGGATAGTCACGCTCATGTTTACAAGAGTAAGTGGGACTGCGCATCCATCATCTGCGTGTGTCGGTCGAGCTCATTGGCCAGCATTAGAACACTCAGCCGGGCAGCTGACCCAGGGAGTTGTCAGCGAAGCAAGCAAGTGGCGAGTGAGCACACTGGACCCCCAATGCCCGCGATTTAATCAGAACTTGGAGGGTAGGAGCGTGCGCGAAGTAGAAGAAAGGATTGAGAAATTACGCAAGAAACTGGCTGAACTCGAACGTAAAGAGTTGGACCTCTCAAAGAAATTCGATCGACTCATTGGGAAAACGAATAAATTCGATCCAGAGTTAAACGCCATCATGCGTGAAGGACTGCCTCTGGAGCTATTCACACGCGCAGCGCTTCTTGCCAACGATTACCAGGTGCATGGATACTACTCGTTCCACCTCATGAATCAAGACGGATCGAAGACCGAGCGATCTATTGACATCTATGCTTCGCGCAAAAGCACGTATACGGTTCCGCCGGGGAAAGGTTCGAGGTCTGGCGAAACATGGCCAGAAAGAAACAATCTCTTGGTGGAGATCAAGCAGCGGCGCCCAAGTGTGCGGTGGCTGTTCTGTCTTCTTCCCACCGCAAAAAAGGCGTGGAGTGTTGCGGGTCCAGACGTGCCTGTTGTAAACGCTGGATTCGAACTCCGCCCCACGGATGGCGGCTACAAGACTTCGGGGAATTCGAAAGACGTAATGAACGCCATAGCTCAAGTCAACGAAGCATATATCCCTTTTGTAAGCCCTCACTTACCAGGGGCGCAGAGGGATATTTAGGGAGGCGGTGATTTTTTTGCTCGCGATTTGTCGGCAACTGTACTAAAGGAGGGAGGCATCTCAATAGAGGGTTTTGGTGATGGGGA
>JBMOME010000111.1:0-14752 GCA_049323095.1 Thermodesulfobacteriota bacterium | reverse complement strand
ATCCCCATCACCAAAACCCTCTATTGAGATGCCTCCCTCCTTTAGTACAGTTGCCGACAAATCGCGAGCAAAAAAATCACCGCCTCCCTAAATATCCCTCTGCGCCCCTGGTAAGTGAGGGCTTACATAAACTGGTCTTCATTGTCAATTGGGATATGTTCCAGGAGATCGATGGAATATGCTGCATCCACCTCCCCCCCTGGCGCCGGTCCATTGAGGATGTCGTGAACTTCACACTCGAAACGCCACTTATCATCCATGCGATCATTCACGTCGTTCACGAAGATTGGATCGAAGTCGATCGCGTGCACGGAGCCAACCTCTTGTTGTACGAGCCTGGTGCCAAACGCGTCTCCGCAGCCTATTTCGAGGACTTTCGCTTTTCCGCTGAGGAGTTTCGCTACAAACTTGTAACGCGCCAGATGAAAGCAAAGATGCCTCGGGTCATCATGCCACATCTGATTTGTCGTCAATCCCAGCGTTGCGAGCCCCTTCTTCCTCCGCAGCTCAACTAGCATCTCGTACTGCGGCTCCCTTGTTATTGGATCTGACATGTCCACCGCCTTGCACTATTGTCCTACGGGCACGATGGCCCGCTGTGTACTTGCTTCGATTGTCTAGCCCAAGCCTCTGAAGGCCCCCGACTGTGGATTCTCTCCAAGCCGTTATGACTCCTGATGAGGTTGTGCATGGCCCTTGCGTATACCTTGACGCCCTTATTGCTCCAGTGCCCGTCGTGGGGCAGGTTGAACCAAGTCCGAAGTTCCTCTAGCGAGCAGCCCATGGGAAGGTGCTGACTCATAAGGTCAATCTGGAATGGTTCGAGGTCCCGCATACTTGTGCTCAAGGCGATGACCTCACGAAGAATGGGCGGACCCTGAGGACCCCATTCGTCCGCGACCGCATTTCTGCCAGGATTGAGCACCGGGTTGTGACAGACAAATGTTCTTGCGCCACTATTGCGCATCATTTCAAAAGCGACAACGCCCTCATAAACCGCGTCCCAAGCTTGCTCCTCCCCGGTGAGATGGTAGTTTACGACATCTACGTAAGATCGCCATATCATCTTGTAGCGTAGTAAGTGCCACAGGTAAGAGGTCTTCATATTACTGAACCGCCCTCGCAGATAAGCGGTCATCACGCGATCTCGCAACATTCGGCGCTCCTCTGCGTCATGTACAAGCTCGGAGCTGCTTATCACCCATCCCATTGTAAGATGGCACTGCGAGCTAAACACATCGAATGGCTTAACTTGCTTCGGGACGCAAAACAACCGTGCGCGTACCTCTCCATCGTCCCAGTACGGATTCTCATCGGAGGCATCCGGAGCGTGATCGCCGCGCGCCGAGCGGACACGATGCTTCAGGTGGAAATCCCAGCGACGATGCGGCCTGTAAAGATCGTCCGTGATGAAATTGTATATGATGATGTCGGGGCTAAAGGCTCCGGCTTTCAATAAATACGCGATCGGGAAGTGACTGATAGAAAACGCCGGGCACCCGAAATTCATCACCTCGAAGTTCTCACAATTGTATGAGGTCTTCAGTTCACTATCACTGTTCAAGAGTACCTGCAACTCGTCCGGCCAGGTGATATCGCTATTGTAACAAGCCGTGAAGGAATCGCCTATCACCGCAATGCGCAACACACCGGGGGCCTTCTGCCTGTCGTAGTCGAATCGGGACACAAAACCTAGATTGTTTATCGTAGTCCTCCATTCGTAGCAGTCAGTCAGTTGCGGATCGTACAATCTGTGCGTTATCACTTGACTGGGTGCAAAATATCCTGGTGTCTGATAGTCGATTTCATCACGGTCTTGTATTTGGAGTGGAACATCACGTTCAGACGCGTAGTAGGTGTATATTCGAAGGCCTACCTCAGCGAATAGTGCGGTCATGACGACCCCTATCGTGAGGCCAACAGCGCCAAACAGAGCGCGTCTTCGCTTTGAGATGCTTGCTACATCACGATCTCGACCCATCGTCCACTCCTGGAGCCTACGCTAACCGTCGGGTTGACAGCGCGCGGAGCAAGCCCTTGCCTCCCCTTCCTGTCTGCTCGGTCTAGCGTCTATCTTTCCCCGCTGTGACCGCAAGAAACTTGACGGCATCATCTTGTGCGCACATTCACCGGCCCCGGCTGTCGACATCTCGTTCGACGTTAAGCATAGCACCAAAAGATCGCTTCAGCCTCTTCGCCCACCGGGGAATCCTCGGGCTGATGGCACGCCTAAAGCGAGAGTACTTTTCCCAACAAATAATATAGAAAGGCCGCCGGAACCAATGGCGTGGCCGCAGGTACTTGAGCTGCGGCACTACTTCAATGATGCGATCCGGCAAGCTATTGATAACGTGCATGACAGCCATGGCCGTAAAGATCCGAGCGGCCGCTGCATCAGACTCGGCCTCAATCGCCTTCCAACCCGGTGAGATAGCGCCGCTGTGTATACGGATCTTGTGCTCGAAATACTTTCGATGGTGCGGGTTGGCGTGGCGAAGGGCCCAGCCGGCCGTCAAGGTCGTTCGAGACAAGTACATTGAAGTGGATGTGTTATTCAAGTGCGCCGCGCTGCTGATTTCTGCGGCGAAGATCTCGTCGGAATCCGTGACTACATGGATGGCGGTAGAATCGGGGTAAGCGTCATAAACCAACTCACCATCGATGGTATTCGATAAGATGTCACCTGCCCGATGCCATATGATCAAGAGCGGGTGCATATGGAAGCACCGCGCAACTACTCCCTCGGTTCCCACCCGCCAATAAATCGAGTAGGGGATGCTTGAGAATTCTTGCGCATCCCAAAATAGGCACGCAGAAAACGGGTGAAGATGTTTCAAGGTTGCAGCAACCAACTCGCGTGCAGATAGCTGCAGCTCGGGCAAATCGTAGTCATGTTTGATTTGAAGTATAGCGGGGACGAAGCTCTCTTTGAGCACCCGTACGGTAGGAACGAGCACACTTTTCTTGCCCAGAAGTGCGATTCGTTCTAGATTGGCAAAGGACCGGTCCGCCCACAGCGTGTCCGGGGTCAAAAAGACCAACGCCGATTCAGTCGGCCGCGGCCTCAGGAGCGCACGCTGATGGCATTCCGTGAGGATTGTGTGCGAGTGCAGCGCCGGATCAATGTCGTCTATGAGAGATATCTCAGTTGGTAAAAGGTTTCTCAGCGCCTCATACGCGGCTGATCGCTCAATCGTCTGTCGGTCGCGGGATCTGGTGTATATGGTGTACAAGACATCAACTCGGCCGCGAAAATGCCTGAGGTTGCCAGCCATGAGTTGGGACGGAAGCCCAATTTCCAGGAAGAGGTCGGTGAACGAATCCCCCCATACGGCAATTATGAACTCAAATCTCATTATCGTCGGCCTTACCTAATATTCGCTCTTGACAGACGGCAAGGTTTTCACTCTCTTTTCCACCCGAAGTGGTTGGCAAGAGAGTCGGGAATCATTTCATTTACCTTCGTTTGCTGAGATGGGGCAAGTATTGTCCGCCATTCGTCAGGGACGCCCTTCCTGAAATGAAGCTCCCGTGTTCTGGGCGGCGGCCCATCCATGGGCTGCACCACGTCGACTTCAAAGAATGCGAGGATATTATTAATGAACTGCTCTCCATTTCTTAAGAAGTCCTCATAACTCGTACATAGGATTTCCACACCCGTCCACGTCCGGGAAGTCTCCAGCCAGCTCTCGCACCATGAAACCAGGAGTGGAAGGTGAGCACTCAGCTGATAGTTGATCTGCCAGTCGAGCGAGGATGCGAAATAGGCATCTGGGAGACGCGGGAATACGGTCGCAAAAAGAAAGTCGCCATGTCCTTGGTCGTAAAGCCAGTTCAGGTGGTGTGTCCACGATATGGTAGCCTGACGAGGATCGCGCACGTGGACGACCATCTTGTCGACAAACGCTGCTAGCAGCTGCTTGTTCATGGGGCTTGGTTCTAAATGCTCCTGAGCTATCGCGCCACCCTGGGCAAACTCCTTGATCTTCGGGTAATCAATTACATCATGCGGAAAGTACCCGGGAGATATTTGCTTGGGAGTTAGGGAAAGCAGCTTCGCCAGCCATTGGGCAATATAAACGCTTCCTGACTTGGGCATAGTGTTGAACATAATCGAGGGGCCAGTGCGCACCGCCAATTCGACCTCACGGCGGTCGCACTTCTCCTGGAGCTCCTGGTTCTTTTTTGCAAGCGTTTGGTTGCCTTCGGCCAGCGTCGAGAGCTCATCGCACAGAGCGCTGAACCCTTCCCGCGTTATCAGCTTAAGGCCGAAAGCTTGGACCAGACTATCCACCGTGGATTTAATGCCTTCGATTAACAAAGAGCCTCCTATCCTCAAGTATCTCTCGTGTCAGCAAACCATATGTAAGAATTGATTCGCAGGTCGTTCGAACGCAGCATTGGCGCGTGCTGTGTTTCCTGGGCTCACGTGAGCTTGAGATGTTGCATGGTTTTGATGTTGTAGTACCGGATGTCGTCCATCGGGTTAGGTATCTTGCCTGCGCGGAATGCATCTCTAAGGTCCGCGACAGCTTCCTCAACGGTCCGCCGTGCTTCAAAGCCCAAGGCCCGCCTTATCTTCTCGGAACTCACATGGTACGAGCGATTGTCATTACTTGGGATCACTTCCACAGGGATCTTGTTACCAAGCGCCTCTCGCACGATTTCAGCGATCTCCATAACCTTATAGTTTTGGTACCCCGCGTTAAAGATCTGTTTGTGGATCTTCTGTTCAGGTTGTTCGAGCAGAACCAGGTACAGGTCGGTCATGTCTTCGATGTGTATATTGGGGCGTTTCTGATCTCCGCCGAAGACTGTGATCGTTCCCTTGTTGATCGCATGATTGGTCAGGATATTAACGGTGAGATCCAGCCTCAACCTTGGGGAATATCCACACACGGTGGACGGCCGGATAATAGTCACGATGAAATCGTCTGTCGCCGCGTCGAGGAGAA
The DNA here is from genome assembly GCA_049323095.1 of Thermodesulfobacteriota bacterium. Lineage (GTDB taxonomy): Bacteria > Desulfobacterota > Desulfomonilia > Desulfomonilales > Desulfomonilaceae > VGSG01. Next base: position 9,797 of record JBMOME010000111.1, on the reverse strand, counting down.
CTTCTTCGCACTTGGCCTTGTACAGCGAGTAATCTGTGAGTGGCTCTAGGGACAGCTCCTCCGTGACTTCAGGCTCTTCCTTCACCCCGTACACGCTTGAGCTTGACGCATAGATGAACCGCCTGGAGCGAGCCTTCTTTGCCGCAGCCACCAGAGAAACAAATGCATCGTAGTTGATTGACTTGCCCAGTGCGGGATCGAGCTCGTAACTGGGATCGTTGGAGATGCACGCCAAGTGAATCACGGCATCGGTCCCGGGCAGTTCCCGTTCGAGCAGCGCCTCATCCCTGATATCCCCTTTGACCTGAGTCAGATTGGGATGGTCGGCCACGGCCCCGAGGACGTCTTCTCCGTACATGTAAAGGTCGATGACCTTCACGCGATATCCACGTTCGAGCAGCTTTGGAACTAGGACTGCCCCAACGTAGCCCGCGCCTCCGGTCACAAGAATAGTTTGCGGTTGCTTCATACCAACTCCCATAGCTAGAGAACTACAATGAATCACAAGAGTTCGCGGCTTCGGCAACCACTCCGGGGCTTCGCCTCGGAGATGGGCAGCAAGAGCGCATCATTGCGCAATAATTTGGAGGGGAGACTCATCTCCCCTCCAAACCACCCCATACGTAGACCCGTCCAGGGGTACCTGATGCCGGCGACTCTCATAGGAACCCTCTTCCGGAACTGATTTATGCTTTCTGAAAATCTTCGCGAAATGGGCAGGATCATTTCATAAGTGACGTTATGAACTTCTTCACCGATTGCTTGTCAATGGGCTTCTGATTACCCACTATCTCGACCGCCAGGCCGCCCGCAACATTGCCGATCAGGGCGAGGACTTCACTCGAAACGCCCTGCGCCGCGGCCATAGCCGTGAGTGCGTAAAATGCGTCCCCCGCACCGACACGGTCGACAATCTTTCCCGTGAGCGACGGGACCTCTATGTACTCGCCATCCTCTCCTCGGATTACGCAGCCCTTGCTTCCCCGGGTCACCACAAAATGGTCCGCCTCCATCTTGCGCGCGATCGTCTCAATCATGGTTCTGATCTCACCACTGAGATCCCTGGTTTCAAGACGAATTTCGTGCTCCGCTATGCACACGAAGTCGGCTCGCGGGTATCGGGAAATCGTGTGGAAATGCCGGTTGCCCGCGTTGGCCTGGGTATTGACCGCGAGAAACCGGGAGCTCTCGCAGAGCGTCTTTACCGTGTCCTGGCTTATTGTGCCATGCCCGAAGTCCGCGGCTATCACCAGGTCATACTCGGACAAATGTGCGGTGAGCCATTGCTGGAGTCTTCTGTCTTCTTCGCGCGGCAGGCCGGTGCCGTCCATCACGTAGACTTCGAAGAGTTTGTGCAGGGAATACCCATCCAGAAAGCGCCTCTTCACTATGGTGGGAGCCCCGGGCTGAAAGAAGAAGTGCGGCGAGACATTGGAATCCAAGCTTTCGCGGAAAAACGCCTCGTGGCTTTCCCGTTCGCCGAGAACCGACAGGAGGGTGACCTGGCGAGCAAAGCCGGCCACATGGTTGGCCACTGCCGCAGCCCCGCCGGCAAAACGATCCTCGTTCTGGTATCTCAAGGCCAGAATCGGGTCCTTGGAGGATTTGCCCATTGCCTCGCAATACTGATACTCGTCCAGTATGGCATCTCCGATCACGAGCACATCGAGTGACGCCATGTCGTCGAGCACTTTCAGGATGCTTGCCAGATGCGTACGCTTCCGAAGCACGGCCAGGTATTCGTCCATTTCCTGTGGGAAATTGGACAGGAACCGATTAATGAGCGTGCTGGAGCTGAAGACAATGTCTTCGGTAAAGGCCAGTTCTGCGCCGATTTCTCGCACGACTTCCGCTTCCCGGGCTATTTTCCCAGTCATATCCGATTCCACGTCCTTGAACTCAGACCCTTTAACGTACACGTGCGGTTTCAAGAGACGGAGCGTCTCCTCGGCCGTGGGCCATTCATTGATGGCCACATAATCAACGCAGTCGAGCGAGGCTATGGCCTCAGCCCGAAGCACTTCCAGGAAGGCAGGCCTATGCGGACCCTTATCCACATACCGATCCGGCGTCACCGTCACCACAAGCAGATCCCCCATACGTTTTGCTTGCTTAAAGTAGCGGATGTGGCCGATATGGAGGAGGTCAAAAACGCCGTGACAGTGAACGATCTTGACCTGATCTGCACGGGCGCGGCTCAAGATGTCGGCTAATACGGCCAGTGGCTTGATTTTCTCTGTCGTGCCCATAGACCGATTATCACCAGTGCAGTTCTAACTTGAAAATGCTGGGTTCATAGGGCGGAGGTCGCTGCTCGCTGATCTCGTTCCGGGAACTTCGATGCTTCGCAATCCGACCGGCCGATGCAAGATGTGCGTTCCTTGGTCTTTCGTCTGGGCCAGTCGAGCGCAAGCCAGGAGAGGTCCCTCGAATTCTTGAATACGTACTGGAGGAGCTTTGAGAGGGGTTTCGCGAGGATCGTCCAGGGCTTGGGTGCCAGCCCGTTTACCTTCCACGCCTTCATATCTGCTCGATTGGCTCGCCAACGGTTCCGGACCGAGATATTGCTGACCCCACCACCCCGCATGATCACCATTAAGTCAGGGATGTGAACCGAACTGATCCCATGCTTGAGGAGGAACCGTAGCATGAGCTCGTAATCAGCTGAGGTGCCCAGGCCTACGTTGAAGCTGCCGTACTTCTCGTACACGGACCTCCGCGCGAAGAACGTCGGGTGTGGCGGCATCCATCCGTTGTAGAACAGCTTTCTGTCGTAAGGACCTGATTTCCAGTAACGGGTGATTCTTGAACAATTATCCGGGTCAACATAGATCAGATCGCCGTAGCATGACTCAACCGCGGGGTCTTCGAAAGCTTCGGCCACGTGAGCAATGACGTTCTCATGGGCGTACACGTCGTCCGCATTGAGCATACCGAGGACAGATCCCGTTGCCAGCGCCACGCCCTTGTTCATCCCATCGTATATGCTTTTATCCGGTTCGGAGACAATCGTGGAAATCTGAGATGAATATTGATTTACGATGTCTATGGTACCGTCCGTGGAGCCGCCGTCAACAACGATATATTCCACAGGACAATTCTGCCCCAGGACGCTCTCCACGCAATCGGCAATGGTGGTCGCGGCATTCTTGACAACCGTTACCACCGTGACGCTTGGCTTTGCCACAGATCTCACTTGTTCCACTCGACTCCGATTTGACGCAACTTGTTGCACCTAAGGCTTTCTTCTCCCCCCGCTTCTAATACTGATATGAGCAGCTTGATTTGCCGCTCCTGGAGCTCACAGCTCAAAGTCTCACACCCCCTTGCGCGCACCGACAGTAGCAAAAGTATAAATCGCTGTCAATCCTGAAAACCACTGCTGATGCTCACTTCGTCTTAAGCGCACCCGAGAGGAAGGCTTGGTAGGTAGCAGCGATCCCTTCCTCTAGGGAGGTGGAGGCCTTCCATCCAAGGCTGGTCAAGCGACTGGTGTCGAGGAGTTTTCGCGGCATTCCATCGGGCATGTTGGGATTGAATCGGATTTCGCCTTCAAAACCGATCAATTTCTTGATCAGCAGCGCAAGGTCTCGTACGGAAATCTCAATTCCGGTTCCGATGTTGACGATATCGGTCGAATTGTAGTTTTGCATCAGGAACACGCACGCGTCCGCAAGATCGTCTACATGGAGGAATTCGCGAAAGGGTTTGCCGCTACCCCAAACTTGCACGTCGCGCGCGCGGCTCATTTTGGCTTCGTGAATCTTGCGCAGGAGGGCCGGTATGACGTGGGAGGTCTCCAAATCATAGCTGTCGTTCGGGCCGTACAGGTTGGTCGGCATAACCGAAATGAAATTTGTTCCCATCTGCTTGTTGTAAGAACGACACATGATAATGCCCGCGATCTTTGCAGTCGCGTACGCTTCGTTGGTCGGTTCCAGCGGCCCCGTGAGCAGGTATTCCTCCTTCATAGGCTGGGGTGCGAGTCGAGGATAGATACACGAGCTGCCCAGAAAGAGGAGTTTCTTTACCCCTGTCAGGTACGCACCATGGATCACGTTGGTCTGGATCATCAAGTTGTCGTAAATGAATTCCGCGGGATAGGTGTTGTTGGCGTTGATCCCTCCCACTCTTGCGGCTGCGAGAAATACCCAGTCCGGCTTCAGCTCTCTGAGCAGGGTGTGTGCCGCGTGCTGGTCTCGAAGGTCCACCCGAGGGGTGGGGCCCACCAGGATTTTGTACGGTCCTTGTCTGAGCCGTCGGACGATTGCGGAACCCACCATGCCGGTGGATCCGGCCACGTATACCCGCCACGCTTTTTCCCCGCCCGTCGCCATCAGAAACCGGCCCGTTTACAGAGTTGTTCCTTTTCCGCCTCTTTGAGGTCCCCCACCACCATTTGTCGCACCAGTTGCCCAAAGGTGACCCGTGGCTTCCATCCAAGTACTCTTTTTGCTTTTGAAGCATCACCCTGGAGCCTGTCCACGTCGGTAAGTCGGAAATACCGGGGATCGACTTCCACCAGCACGCGTCCGTTTTCTCCGTCCATTCCTTTCTCTTCCAGTCCTTCTCCTCCCCACACTATTCGAATTCCGACTTCTCGAAAGGCCCGCTCCACGAACTCCTTCACGGAATGGCACTCACCCGTTGCTATTACGAAATCATCAGGCTCGTGGTGCTGGAGCATAAGCCACATGGCTTCCACATAGTCGCCGGCATATCCCCAATCTCTCATGGCCCGAAGATTGCCAAGATAGAGCTTGTCTTGGAGCTCCAACTTTATGCGAGCCACAGCCCGCGTGATTTTCCGCGTCACAAAAGTCTCGCCCCGGACCGGAGACTCGTGGTTGAAGAGTATACCGTTTGTGGCAAACATCCCGTACGCGTCACGATAGTTCCGAGTGATCCAGTACGAGTAGAGCTTGGCCACTGCGTAAGGGCTTCTCGGAGCGAAAGGAGTGTCTTCGTTTTGAGGTGACTCCCTGGCCGCACCGTAGAGCTCGCTGGTGGAAGATTGATAGAACTTCACCTTTTCCGTGAGGTCAAGGATGCGTATGCATTCCAGTAGCCGCAACGTGCCCAGCGCATCCGCGTTGGCCGTATACTCCGGGGTCTCGAAAGACACCTTCACGTGGCTCTGGGCGGCCAAATTGTAGATCTCGTCCGGCTGAAATCTCTGAACAATCCTGATCAGATTCGTTGAATCGGTCACGTCGCCGTATTCAAGTATGAAGCGTAAATCGCCTTCGTGGGGCTCCTGGTAAAGGTGATCGATCCTTTGGGTATTGATCAGGGAGCTGCGCCGTTTAATACCGCAGACCACGTATCCTTTCTTGAGCAGAAGGTCTGCAAGATAAGCTCCGTCCTGGCCGGTTATGCCCGTGATGAGCGCCCGCTTTTCAGCCATGTATTCCGTGCCCCCGTTTTCTATTTCCTGAAATGTGCATGTAGGGTTTTGCGGCAGTGAATTTGATTGGCTAGCGTAGTCGCGAAAAAATGTAGTCGCCGTTCAAGATCTTTCGAAAAGCAACGTAGCTCCGATACGCCAAAGCTGCCAGACCCTGGTCGTTTCGCAGCCCTAGGTCGAAACCAATCCCTCGCAGGCGATCGCCCAGCGATTGCTGCGCCCCGGCCACGGCTTCGATATAGGGGTGGAATATCTCTTGTCGGAGAATGGCCGAAGCCCTGGCGCCATACAACCACAAATTGGTGTCATACAGAAACGGAGCCACCCTCTGAAACCGATGGAAATGAAAGAATAGCAGAGGCTCGCCATCAACACACACTCCGTCAGCGGTCCGCGTGAGGTCATAGTTTCGGAGGTTCCAGGGAGCAAGGTTCGCTCCCTTATGTTGCAGTACCCTCAAGTTTGAAAAACGCCCAGGCCAGTCATCAAGGTATTTCTGATCCGCGAACAAGTTCTCCGTTCGCTTCTCGTGGCACCATGCGAGGCACTGTTCACGCCACCAATGCACACAGGCATCTCCCTCGTCGTCATTGCGGAAGTTCACCCAGGCGACGTTGAATCTGCCGAACTTCTTGGCGAGGTACTCCAGATCCCGGGGGAATCGATGCTCGATGATGCCGATGGAGTGTTCTTGCAGCTCGCTGAACAGCGGCTCCGGATCCCGAAAGAAATACAGATCCGCATCTAAGTAGGTCATCACATCTCCTGTGGTGGATTTCTTCAGGAGCATCAGCACGAAGGCCGGCGTCAAGGTGAAGTAGTAATCAAGTCGATTGCGACTACTCTTCGCATTGAGGAGCTCGGGATCGGTCCGTTCCAACTCCTCAAGGGCAATGACCTGCACACACGGCAGGCTCATATCGGCCAGGATGGAGTAGCTCTCGGGGTCCAGGCAGAGCGCAGAAAGGGTAAACGACGGGCAGTGCTTTTGCAGCGACTGATACAGCGCCAGGGCCCGCACGAGATAATGCTTATCAAAATACGTGCAAAAACGCCGCGTCACCGAGTCCGGGTCCTTTGCCTGGTCCAGGCGAGCACCGCTTCGCGCACCCTGGCCACCTGGTCCTGCGTCAGTTCCGGAAACATGGGAAGACTCACAATGCGCGCACACAACTGCTCTGTTATCGGTAACGAGTAGCCTTCAGGGAGTATTCGGCCCGCGTACGCGGGCTGTACGTGCACGGGGATGGGATAATGGATAGCGGTGCCGATGCCTTGTGCCCCCAAGTACGTCCGGAACTCATCTCGGTGCGGAGTTGCGATCACATACTGATGGTAAACATGGTTCACGCGGTTCGCGGATCGCGGGAGAATCAGGTCTGTTGCTGCAAAGGCATCCGAATAGGATGCCGCCACCGAGCGCCTTCTTTCATTGTCCTCGTCGAGGTAATTGAGCTTCACTCTAAGAATGGCAGCCTGTAATTCATCAAGGCGACTGTTGTGCCCCGGGATTTCGCTCGCGCTTCGGTCGCGCCAACCGTATTGTCGCAGCAGGCGTAATTTGTCCGCGAGTTGGGGATTACGGGTGACCACGGCCCCACCGTCTCCCAGGGCTCCCAGGTTCTTGGTGGGATAAAAACTGAACGCAGCTATGTCCGCCCAGCAACCCGCCTTTGTGCCTTCGAGGTCGGCTCCATGAGCCTGTGCACAATCTTCGATCACATGCAGGCCATGCGTCCCTGCAATCTCGTTGATGGCTTTCATGTCCGCAGGATGCCCGTACAAATGAACCGGCAGTACGGCCGCTGGTCTTCCCTTTACGATCTTTCTGTGCTTTGAAACGTACCGGATGGCTTCGCGGAGTCTTTCCGGGTCCATGGTGTACGTTTGGGGATGCACATCGACAGGGAACGGAATCGCACCCGCGGCCTCCACAGCCGCTACGGTAGCGACCGCGGTCAGAGACACCGTAAAGACCACATCCCCGGGGCCCAAGCCCAGCGCCTTCAGGGCGAGCATTATGGCGTCAGTGCCGCTGGCTACGCCTACAGCGTGAAGCCCTTGGCCCAGGTACTGGCCGAACTCTTGCTCAAACAGTTGAACCTCTCGGCCAAGAATGTACGAACCGCTCTCCAATACTCGCTGGATCGCGTGATCGATTTCTGCCCCGTGCACCAGATAGTTGGCGCGCGGATCTGCAGGAGGAACGGTCATCAGCTCGCTCACCGGACTACCCTTCTCCCACGTAATGCCCGAGATGCTCGGAGTAGAAAGCGATTGTGCGGGTCAAGCCTTCTCTCAGAGGAATCTTAGGTTCCCATCCCAGCCTTGACTTGATTTCCGAGAAATCCGAGTAGTAGTCGCCGATATCAATCCTCTTGCGCTCAGCAGGATACGACCGAACCACGTATTCGCCGCGGCCGTAGATCTCCACAAGCAAGTCTGCCAATTGCTTCAGCGTGACAACCGGTTCGCCTCCCAGATTGAAGACCGACCCCCGCGACGTGTTGTGCGACGCGGCCATGAGGAATGCTTCTGCCGCATCGTCCACATACGTGAAGTCCCGGAGCTGGTCCCCGTCCCATACCTCGAAGGGCTTTCCCTCTACTAAGAGCCGAATCCATATGCCCAAGAATGTCTGCCGTGCGTCCTTGACCCGCATCCTTGGACCGTAAGTATTGGTGAGCCTCAGAGCGCACGCGTTCAAATCGTACACGTTGTTGTACAGGAGGTGATAGTACTCGCCCGCGATCTTGTTGATGCCGTTCACATCTACCGGCTGCAACGGGTGCTTTTCGTTCACCGGAAGGTACTGGGGACGTCCGTAGATCTGCCTCGTGCTCGCAAAGACTATCCTCACGGCCGGATTGTGATGCCGACAGGCTTCAAGGATCGAGAGCTGGGCTCTGGTGTTGATCTCAAGGTCCGTGAATGGATCGTGCATGGAGTCCATGTGACTGGTTTGGCCGGCTAAGTTGAACAGGTAGTCCTGGTCCCGGACCAGGTACTTCATGCCGTGGCTGTCGCGCACGTCTGCGATATTCACCACCACGCGATCCCGTATCCCATCGATATTGAACAAATTCCCACCATAATCGGGGATCATGCTGTCCACCAGCGTGACGCGGGCGTCCATATCCACTAGGCGACGGGCAAGGTTCGAGCCGATGAAGCCCAAGCCCCCTGTGATGAGCACGTTCTTATTTCGGAAGAGATCGCTATCGATCACGTCTACCCCTATCCTCAATTCTTCGAGCCAGGCGGCCTGAATATAGCCGAAACTCCCGCCCGCAGCCAGCCCTTCCTCTCAGGTCCCTGGCACTCTGAAAAGAAAACCCTGCGTCCGGCACTGCTCCGGCGCGCGAAAAATGTAAGGAGTGTCTGCAAGGATAAACTCGCGGACAAGCTCCAATCCGTTGCTTCTGGCCTCCTCTAGAAACGCCTGCCGATTCAGGCACCAGCCCACGTATTCCGTGTTGTATCCAAAGGAGTATGGCCGCTGCACAAAGACATACGACGCCGCGTCGCGGCATACCACCAGGCGATTGATGAGAAGCAAGCCGCGGGTCGCTTTCGCCAGTCGCGCGAGCAAGCGCTGCCAGTCCTCTGTGTAGTGGAGCGACGCGCTCGCCAAGACGAAGTCGTACGTTTGATCCAAGCAAGACTCGTCGGCATAGAATTTCTGATCGGGGAGCGTCCGAGCTCCCTGGGCCACCAAAGTGGGCAAGTCCCTGCAATGGTATTGGATCTCCACTTCAGGTAGGAGTGAGCGCGCGAGCAGATAGTAGTGCCCAATACCGCCTCCCCAATCCAGCATGGACAAAGTATCTCTTCCTCGTGAAGCGAGCGCGATGGAGTAAGCAAATATCATGGCTGTATTGTGCTGGGCCGCATCGGTGTTGGTGGTGAGGTCTCCTTCGTGAGACAAGCCCAATGGCCCCGTGCCTTCCACCAATTCCTTGAAACGAGCCCACTTGCCGACTTGAAGATCCGCTACGCTTGCCTCGTCCCAGCCTCGTACCCGCGGATTCGACCGCGGGTAATTCCATCCATCAGGCACGTACTCGTAGTCTGCGACAGCGCCCGAGAGGCTGACTCTCCTTCTGAGCGACCTGGCCAGATTGACGAACAGGGGCGGGAGCAAAAGCCTAATCAGCTCTTTGATCCCCGCTTTCCCCTCCCATGTGGTCATCTATGCTTCTTTCTTCACAGATTCAGACCCTCTGGGCCGCAATAGGGGTTCGATTTCGGACCCTCGACTCCCTCCGAGTAACGTTCAGAGAATGCAGGATCATCTTTCGCCATGCCTGATGTATGAATTCCGGCAAGCGCTGGAAGCGCTTGCAAAGGCTAGGAGTTTTTGGTGGAGGGGTCCGGGGAGGCCCCTTTT
>JBMOME010000110.1:0-14965 GCA_049323095.1 Thermodesulfobacteriota bacterium | reverse complement strand
TACAATCACTACGTGCTTGGCCCAGAGTGAGTGTCTCATAACCGGTTGTAGGATCTCCATGAAGAAACAGCTTCTGGCTATAAGAGTTAACGGCGAAGAGGTGGAACTTGCGGTTCGACCGAACGCTACACTCATGGACGTGCTCCGTGAAGACCTGGGACTCACGGGAGTGAAGGAAGGCTGCTCCGAGGGCGCATGCGGCGCATGCACGGTCCTGATGAACAATGAGCCGGTTCGGTCATGTCTCACGCTGGCGCTGGAGGCGAACGGCTCGGAGATCCTTACCATCGAAGGGCTTGCTGCAGGAGGCCGCCTTCATCCGCTCCAAGAAGCTTTTGTGGACAAAGGGGCTGTCCAGTGCGGGTTCTGCACCCCGGGAATGATCCTCGCTTCAAAAGCGCTGCTGGACCGGAACCCTCACCCGGACGATGAAGAGATCAAGACCGCGTTGGCAGGCAATTTCTGCCGTTGCACCGGGTACGCCAAGATAATGGAAGCAGTGCGTGCCGCTCGAGACGGTGATGTGGGAAGTGAGGGCTCGTAGATCGATTCGCGGAGATGTGTCCTTTGCGGAAAGTAGTGGCCTATCCACTACCGTCACCCCGGACCCCGGATCGCTGTCCGGGGCAGGCTTTGATCCGGGGTCCAGAACATATTGAAAAGACTGGATTCCCGCTTCCGCGGGAATGACGGACGAAGGAACAGAGCGCCCAGAGTTGGTCCATATGAGGACACGCAGAATTTTCCCTCGCACTACTGAAGGCACAACTCAACTGGAGGATGATATTGCCCGATTATGATTACAAATTGATCGGCAAGAGCGTCCCTCGAATTGACGCCAGGGCAAAAGTCACGGGCGAAGCGCTTTTTACTGCGGACCTCAAGTTTCCTCGTATGCTCGTGGCCAAGGTGCTGCGCAGCCCGCACCCTCACGCTCGAATCCTCAATATCGATACGTCCCGTGCGGAGAAACTCCGCGGAGTTCACTCTGTTATCACCGGTAAAGACACTGCCGGCGAAAAGTGGGGAGTATTCCGATACACTCGCGATCAGCAATTACTCTGCGTAGACAAGGTGCGGTACCTCGGCGACGAGGTCGCTGCGGTCGCGGCTGTGGATGAAGAAACCGCAGAAGAAGCTCTGAGGCTTATCCTAGTCGACTACGAGCCGCTGCCGGCCGTCTTCGATTTCTGGTCGGCTGTTGCGCCTGACGCTTCACGCATCCATGACGAGTACCCGCGTAACATCAACGTGGAAGTGAAGATCGAAGTCGGCAGCGTGGATGAAACGTTTGCCAAGTGCCGCCTCGTGCGAGAAGACACTTTTCTCGCGGAAGAAGACTCGTACTTTATGAGCGAGCCCTACGCGGTGGTTGCCAATTGTCATGCGGACGGATCGGTTGAAATCTGGATGCCGAACGCGTCTCCACACACCAAAGCCAAAGCGCTGTCCAATGCGCTGCGGCTGCCCCTTTCCAAGGTAAATGTTCGGAAGATCACCATAGGCGGTGCTTTCGGAGGCAGGTCGGACGTCTTCCCGGCTGAGTTTATATGCAGTCTCCTTAGCATCAAAACTCAGCGACCGGTGAAGTTGGTCTACTCACGCGAAGAAAACACCATCGCCACCCGTATGGGCCATGCCATGCTCACCACTCACAAGACCGGGGTGGACAAGGACGGAAGGGTGCTCGCTCGCGAAACGGTCTGCTGGCTGGATGGCGGGGCATATTCCAGCACCGGTCCTATTGCCACGTCGGTTCCGTTCCTCTGCCATGAGCAGGCGTATAACGTCCCGAACGTGCGTTTCTACGGTTATCGCATCTATACCAACAAGCCGGTACGCGGCATGATCCGCATCCACGGCCGTTCATTCGCGTGTGGTGTGGATACCCAGCTCGACATGATCGGCGAAGAATTGGGCATCGACCCGGTGACCATGAGGCTGGTCAATGCTCGCCGACCCGGAGAAACGACGCCCACCGGATCGCACGTGGCGAGCTGCGGTCTGGAGGAGTGCATCGAACGGACTGCTGAAAAAAGCAACTTCCGCGCGAAATTCAAGAAATCCGCCCCAAACAAGGGAATCGGCATAGGCATCAATTCGGTGCAGACAGGATTCCCGCTCGGAATCAGAGGAGGCTCGCAGGCTTTCATCAAGTTCCATGAAGACGGCGGCGCGACGGTGATTTCGGGAGTCGTGGACAACGGTCAAGGCAACGATAACATGCTCGTCCAGATCGCCGCTGAAGAGCTCGGCCTTCCCATGGAGGAGATCAGGCTCATCTCCGCGGACACCGAAAGCACCCCGACCGACGCGGGGAGTTACTCCATGATTTCCACGTTCGGTGGCGGCAACGCGGTAAAAAGGGCCGCGGAAGACGCTCGTGCTCAGCTCTTTGAAGTAGCTTCGGAGATGCTTGAAGCTGACCCCGAGGATCTGGTAGCCCGTGATCGCAAGATCTTCGTGCGTGGAGCACCGGATGCGGGCGTGCCGCTGCCAAAGGTCGTACGGCAGGCGTTGCTCCTTGGGCGGCCGATCATGGGGCGGGGCGCATTCAATCCGGAAGTGGACCAAAGACGGGAATGGATCAAGAACCCTCGCGGCCAGCTCTCGCAGGCCTTTTCATTCGGGGCGACGGTTGCCGAAGTCGAAGTGGACCCAGAGACAGGCCAGGTGAAAGCCCTTGACGTCACGTGTGCACAAGACTGCGGTTTCGCGCTCAATCCGTTGATCGTGGAAGGCCAATTCGAGGGATCGGTGGCCATGGGCGGGCAAGGCGGGATGCTTGGAGAAGAGCATCGCTGGCATAAAGGGCACTGCCTGAATCCCACTATGCTCGAATACAAGATCCCCACGATCAAGGAAATGCCGCGAATAAAGCCGATCATCGTTGAAACAATCGATCCGGGCGGGCCTTACGGCGCGAAGGAAGCGGGCATGTCCGTGGCTATGTCGTCCGCTCAGGCTTACTGCTGTGCAGTGGGCAATGCCTTGGGCATCTATTTCAACCATTATCCATTGACACCTGAACGCATACGCGACGCCATAGACCGAAAGCAAGAAAGCCAAGGAATCAAGACGGCCTGGGACATCGAACCCGCGCGGATCATTCCGCCGGAATCGAAGCCCTGACGGTGGATTTCGTGACGGCGAATTCGTAGGGATTGAGTTACGTGCGGGACGGAAGCCTATCTCACCTGTCATTGCGAGGACCCCGGACTCGATCCGGGGGACGAAGCAATCCCTTCCTATAGCAAGGGAGATTGCTTCGCTCCGCTCGCAATGACACTCTTTCCCCGCGTAACTGAATAGATTCGTGAATTCTTTGATTTTTTTATGCAACCTGTGGGCATGAGGAGGCATTAATGACGGTAAGCAAATGGGTCGACATGGGCACAGTCCTTTCCCGGCAAGCGGTTCAGTATCCGGACAAGCTCGGATGCCAGGACAAGAACAAAGACTTCACGTTCAAGGAATGGGATGAGCGCAGCTGCCGCCTTGCCAACGCGTTGGCTGACATGGGATGCGGGTACGGAGACCGAGTAGCCATCATCGCGTTCAATCGCGTGGAATGGATGGAGATCTACGCAGGTTGTGCCAAAGGAGGCCAAATCAACGTTCCTCTCATGTTCAGGCTTGCCGCGCCCGAAATCGACTACATCGTGACTGACGCCGTCGCCAAGGCTTTCATCGTCGAGAAGCCGTTTGTCGAGATGATCAACAGCGTGAGAGACAAGCTACCGGTTCCCAAGGAGAACTTCATCTATCTGGGTTCTCCGGGTGACCCTGTCCCGCCGGGATACGTGGAATATGAAGCCTGGCTGGCTGCGGCGTCCCCTGCCCAGCCTGATATCATGCTCGATGCTGAAGACCCGTGGACATTCATGTATACCTCAGGCACCACGGGGAAACCCAAGGGCGTGGTGCGCAGCCACGAGAGCTACTTGGCGGAATACTACCTAAACATAGCTAATACCGGCGTGCGGCCCACGGACAAGCCCCTGATGGTAATGCCCATGTGCCACGTGAATTCAATCTTCTATTCATTCTGCTACACCCTCCTCTCAGCTCCGGTGTGCGTGTACAACGAGTCGAGTTTCAGCCCGGAGGATTTCCTGGCCACCGTTGATAAGTACAGGATCACGTTTACGTCCCTGGTACCCACGCACTACATCATGATCCTTTCGCTCCCGGACGAGGTGAAACGTAAGTACGACGTGTCCAGCATGAGGCAGCTCCTCATCTCATCCGCACCGGCACGGAAGGACACCAAAGTCGCTATCATGGAGTTCTTCAAAAACGCGGAGCTCTGGGAAGCGTACGGTTCCACAGAGGCGGGATTGGTAACCCTGTGCAGGCCGGAAGAGCAACTCAAGAAACTGGGGACCATCGGACGAGAGATCTTCGGCGTCGATCGTATCAAAGTCCTGGATGAAGAGGGGAATGAGGTACCTGACGGCCAGGTCGGCGAGCTTTATGCCCGAACTCCGATGTTGTTCAAAGAATACTGGAATCTTCCGCAGAAAACCAAAGAGGTCTTCCACGGCGAGTGGTTCACCGCTGGTGACATGTGCTATCGAGACCCGGACGGTTTCTACGTGCTGGTAGACCGTAAAGCCAACATGATCATCACCGGCGGTGAGAACGTTTACCCGTCCGAAGTCGAGAACGCGGTGGGAAGTCATGCCGCGGTCAAGGACGTGGCGGTTATCGGCCTCCCCCATGACAAATGGGGTGAAGCTGTCCACGCGGTTGTCATTCTCAGGGACGGAGTTGATCCTACGGACGGCCTCAAGGACGAGATCAAACGGCAGTGTCGAACCAAGATAGCCGGTTACAAGGTCCCCAAAACGCTGGATTTCATTACAGACGATGAGATGCCTCGGACCGGCACAGGGAAGATCCTCCACCGCGTGCTGAGAGAGCGCTACGGCAAGTGGTCGGACACGAAGTAATCGGAGATGCTTCTTCGCCCGATTGGAGCTTTCTGGCGTCATGCCCCGCAACTGGCTTACATATCCGGCAGTGGGAGTCTCTCCGAGAGTTACGACAGGGCAGAGGAGCACCTCACGTGTCATTGCGAGCGTAGCGAAGCAATCTCACGGGGGTGTGAAATAGGCACTTGAGATTGCTTCGTCGCTTCGCTCCTCGCAATGACACTAGATCTGGCACCGGCTGTGCCCGGGTAGCTAAAGAGCCCGTAGGATGCGGTGACCCCGCCTCCTACGGGGGAACCGCATCGGTCGCGGCCTTCTCGTGTTTGACGCAGTTGTCGTCCGACCAAGGATGTGGAACACCGCGACCGATGCGGTTCGCTTCGCTCACCACATCCTACGGACTGATTGAATTTGCAGCCGTTTTGTGATAAAAGCGTTGCTGTTTTAGGACCCGGACCCTGGAGACTCTGATGCGACTATCGCCTATTTGCCTCTGCGTGCTCGTCTTTTTCGGCCTGAGTTTCGCCGCGGCGACTGCTATCGCCCAGACGGATGCGGCAGGCCGGCCGAGCACTCCGGATCAGTGGGCCAGCCACCAGATGAATCAGCCGCCTCCTGACAAATCGGGCAGGCATCAGATTTCGGAGAAGAGAATAGACGAAATCAAGGAACTGTATCAGCAGGCAAAGAAGGATCTGGACAGCAAAAAGACCGACACACGGCCTAGCTCACCTGCCCAACCATAAGATTCCACCTGAAGTAATTCCCTTTGTCAGGCACGTGGTCGAACAAACGCTGAACCTTCCGAACTCGCTCCTCATAGGGCAAACCCGGGAACAGCCCGGCCGACATTGCCGGGACAGAGAAGAATTCCCGCACGACCTCCACAGGCAAACGTAGGTCCTCGTACCATGTGCGCGGGTTGCTGAAGATGGCCGCGAACACATCAACAAACTCGGCAAGTTTCACTGGCCGATTGAGGTTAACTCCCTCCTGAGCAGCCCGGTCCGCGACCGCGAAAGCATTCTCTCCGTCTCGCTGATAAAGCCCGTCAATAAAGGTCAGCCCGACCTGCCCCCCTTGTTTTAGAATCTCGTGGGCCTGCTTGAGGCTCTCCAAGTAGTCGGGAATAAGGAAGATTGATGCGCTATAGATGATCGCGTCAAACGGGCCCTCTACAAAATCACGCGGCCTGGCTCCGTCCCCTTCCACGAAATGAAGACGTCCCAGGCGTGCGCCTCTCTCGCGAGCTGCCGCAAGCATGGCCGGAGATAAATCGAGTCCCCACACCTCAGATTCTGCCACAGCTTGAGCCATATGGATTGAGCTGGCCCCTGTGCCGCAACCAACGTCCAGAATTCGCGCCCCTGCCGGGATTGTCATCTTTGCCAGGAGCTTCGAATTCAGGTTTCTAAAGAAGTGGTACTTGTCCTCAAAAGCCTGATATATGGCAGGGCTCTCTTCGAAGCTGGTCCTAACGGCCTTCTTGATCTTCGCTATCTTGGACTCATCCATTGCGACTTGGTTACTCACGTTTTGCTTTACCGCTGCAGGGCCTACGGATTTGAAGGCTGGCGACGCGTCGCGTCGGCTTCCCACGGAAGGATTACGCGCGTCTGGAGGCTCTTTGCAAAGCTGGCTTCGCTATGGTCGTCGCCATGTTTCCATTCGCGTAGCAATGCCTTGGCCTGCTGCTTATCCATGCCGAGGACGTCCCTCAACTGCCCAAGGCTCAGGCACTGTCGTTCGTACGCATATCGGGCCAAGATGTCCAAAGGGACTTCTTTGACTTCTTTCAGCGTCACCTTGATCCCGCTAGCCAAGAGAAATCCGTGGAGTCTCTCGTATGCCCGAGCCTCCCGGGCCGCGGGATCTTGGCCAGTACCTGAGCCGGATTGCTCCTTCGTAAGATAAGCGGCGCTTCCTTGTATGAAGTCCTCTCGGATAGGCGAGAACAGGTCCGTCACCACGCAGCCCTCAGGACCTACTCTCACACCATGTCGGACAGACGGGGGGATTACGAGCATCTGTCCCGGGCCCAGCGTCACGTCCGTCTGGCCGGGAAAGATCAGAGTCACTGAACCCTCGTGGACCATGGTGATCTGCTCGGAAACATGTTCGTGTTCCGGCAGAGTGGCGTTGGGTGCCACTTGCCACTTGGTCACCATGATGTGCTTGCCCCAGAACATCTGCCTGGTGATGCTCTCGTTGATGCGCTCCTCGGTGATGTCCGCCCATGTGTAGACCTGCATGGCCCTACCTTTCTCGTTGATATGTTGCTGTAAGGGTAGATCTTCTTGCCGGCTTTTTCAACGGAGATCCGGCGGGACTCGAAGGAGTCGGCGCTCGGCTAGTGCTCCCAGTCTTCCAGGTCAGTGCGATGGGGATTGATGATAGTAACCTTGGAGTTTCTCAAGGCCAACCATCGTTTGCACTTCGGGCACTGGATCTTTACCCCGGTTTTCTTCACTGTTTTTTCCACAGGGACTTTGCACTTGTCACACGTGATCTCCGAGGTCTCCAGCGCGTCGAGCGCGAAAGCCTCCCAAACCTGTCCACTGGCCGGTTCCAGGTCCAGAAGCTCTTTGACAGCTTCGACCATAGTGGCTGCGTCGGCCGCGTCGAAGCGTTCCTGGGAGCTTATCCTCTCAATTCTCTCTACCAGAACCTTATAATCCGGCCGCGCACCCGACCTCGGCTGTTCTCGCAGCGGAGCAGAGTGCTTCCTTGACGGCCAGCGAAGCTTTATTTTTGCCAGGGGGTTGACTATCCGAATCCTGTCCGGGTAGCTCCTGATATACCAGATCAGGAAGATGAGCACCCAGATTCCTATTCCGATCAAACTCTCCAATCCACTCACGACCCTGCCTTACGCTTTCTCATTTGTGCAGCCATGGTACGCAGCCGCGATAATACTTCCTGAAACTGGGCCCGCGTATCGTCCAGGCTCCCACTATTGTCTATTACGAGATCAGCCGCGTCTCGCTTCTCATCAATTGGCTTCTGCGCACGAAGGCGCGAGTGCGCGTCCATCTCCGTGAGACCATCCCGTTCGCGAAGCCTTTGCTCTTGGACCTTCCCGGGCGCGTACACCACTACTACCACGTCGCAGCTTTGATCCCAGCCCACCTCGTACAGGAGCGGAACATCCACAACGACAAGATCGTGCCCGGACCGCTCCAATTCGGACGCAATCCTGTCCTTTTCCTGCCCAACTCGAGGGTGGATGATTGCCTCCAGTCTCTTCCTTTTTTTCGGGTCCGCAAAAACCAGGCGCGCCATTGCGTTTCGGTCCAAGCGGCCGTCCGAGTCCACCACCGCATCGCCAAATTCGTTGCGGATCTCTTCCAATGCCGGTGATCCTGGCTTGACCACTTCTCGCGCGAGCTCATCCAGGCAGATTACAGGCACTTCCGCGTCTTTGAACATGCGCGAAACCGTGGACTTTCCCGATGCAATGCCTCCCGTGAGCCCTACGACGAGCATGGATTGACGCCTCTTTCGCAGCCAAACACCAATTACATGGGATGATGCGTGCAAAACGTTGCTGTTTCAATTTGGACAGACATTATTCCTTTTTGCGGAGCTCTTCCCATGCGGCTTGTATTGCCCGGTCCACTTTACGCCCTGTCTTTTCCATCTGATCCAAGAACGTCTGCCACTGATCTCTGAAAGCCTTCGCCATCTTTTCGGAGCGCTCCTGGCACGCCTTCAACTGCTCCTCCCCTACCCTGCCGGTAGCAGTCCATTGCCGGTCCAGAGTCTTCTTCGCTTGATCCACCGACAGATTGAATGTGTCCTGGGTCACGTCTCCAAGGGTCTTCAGCCGCTTCTCCAATTCATCGACGAACCGCTTCCATTCCTCTCTGTTCTCTTCGCTCAATAGCTGCCAGTTATCTTTAATCTCATTCGCGGCCCTCTCGACATCGCTTGCAGCCCATTTGCCCGACTCCTTCATGGACCGAGCCACCTTGTTGAGCGCGTCCACGAAATCCTGGCGGGAACTCTCCGGACCCAATCGCCTCAGCGACCAGAGCTCGCTCACCATGAATCTGCCGATAGTCCCCAAGTTCTCGATCAGCTCACCTACCGATTCACTGACATTCTTGCGCTCTTCCGGCATGTCGCGGACCTCCGAGAGTGGTCTTTCTAAGGTCTCAGCAATTTAGCGTACCATGCGTTGCCAAACCTGACAACCTGTTAGACGCGGTTGTTTATTTGATACTACCGAGTGGGTAAGAGGCAATGACCGGCAAGATGCCGGTCCTACTCATTTGCTCGGTCCGCGGAGAAAAGGCCTCACTTCCTTTGATCCCAGATAATGCGGCCGCTGTGATCCACGCGTTTTCTTTTTGCCGGTCATGTGCTATCAGTACCTCAGTTTCGGCTGCGGGTCTTTAGCGGACTCGTTGGGCAACATTGCAACCAGAGAGGTCTTGTCGTGATCGGCCGATTTCCCAAAATGCATAAGGACTGGGCTAGAAAGAAAGTGACTCTTTTTAGGCTTACCGTTCCGTTCCTGTTTCAGCTTGCCTTTGCGCTGCTCTTTTTGGCAGCCCCGTGCGCGTGGAGCGAGCAGTCGAGAGAGGACTGCAACAAGTGCTGCGAACGAAGCTTTGAGGACGAATACTATCGAGACCAATGCCAGCTCAAATGCTTCAGAAACGCGGACCATTGTCTCCAGGAAGGAGCGCGGGAACAGCCTCGTCAGCCGGCGCAAACCCAGCAGCTCCAAGAGCCTCAACAAACTCCGCCACCACGGCAGGTCCAGCCAAGGCCAACTCAGCCGGTCCAGGATCCTCGGCAAATGCAGCCGCCTCAACAATTGCAGCCGTCTCGGCAAGTCCAACAGCCGGGGCAACCGCAGCAGCTGCCTCCACCTCAACAACGGCCCCCAGCCCCACCGGGTGAGCCGCGTCCCGCGCCTGGGTCTATCGCTCTCAGGTGGCCCGATCCCTTGAATCTTACTCCTGGCCGGGAAATTGACGCAGCCGGGCAGATATTGCAGCTTAATGGCATCATGCCTAACCATCCGAGGTACCCGGAGGCCTTAAGAGCCGTAGAGTTTGTGTTGGTAGAATTTGCGAGACAAAACCCGCGCGGAGGACAGCTCCCCACCACACAGCTCCGAAATATAGTGCTCAGGTACAAGCAGTAGCCGCCATAGGCCCTAAAATTTAGGATCGGTGCTAGTCTTTTCAGTTAGTTGACTTAAGCAGTACCCGGTCACCCCGGCGAAAGCCGGGGTCCAGTCCCGCACGGATAGCGGGATTGAAAAGACTGGATTCCTGCTTCCGCAGGAATGACGGACGAAGAAAAGGCCCAGCCTTGGTTCAACGCCCCGACCTTTCCGTCGCTCGCGCAGGGCTGGAAGATCACTTTGTCTCGGAGGCCCTCATGGCGGGGAGATTCATCCGGTGAGCCCTTGTTCGTCATTCCCGCTCACGCGGGAATCCAGAGGCTCAAGTGCCAGACAGTGGAAAACCCTGTACCAAACCCTCAGGACTGGATTCCTGGGCCTGCCCCGGACCACGATCCGGGGTCCGCAGGAATGACGGAGTGTACCCGCCCCCAATCGGTCAGGAATTTGGGTCAACGCTATACGAGTTATCCTCATTCAAGAGGCCCGGTAATCCTCTCTGCTTGCGCGGCTGCGGTGATTGCGATCTCTCTTTTTTTAGTTGTCGTGTCCGGCGCACAGCCGTCAGGTCCACCAGTTCCCACGCTGACTCCCCCCAGTCCACAACAAGTGGAGCCCCGCGAACCTTTGTATCCCCAGTGGTGGGGGGCCGCCCCCGAAATCCCTGCTCAGGTCCCGTGCAAAGAGCCAGGCACTTGTGTGAAGTGCCATGAAGAGTACGCAAGCATGGATCCATCCCACGCTCTTCCCTGCATGCAATGCCACGGAGGCAATCCGGAAGCGGACGATCAGGACAAGGCGCACGAAGGGCTCATCAAGGACCCCGGCGCATTGGGTTCAGTAGAGCGGACATGTGGGAAATGCCATCCGGAAGAAGCCCGCCGCGTGAAACGGTCATCCATGGCACTTGCTCCTAGAATGATCAATCACACCAGATTCGCATTCGGTACCCAGAAGAGCCCCGCGCCCCGACATGCGACGGTCGCGTTGGAAAGCCTTGCGCAAGTTCCGCATCCGTCTGAGTCGTCCAACTTGGGAGACGACTTGCTCCGCCGTTCCTGTCTCCGATGCCACCTACATACCAAGGGATCAACAAGGTGGGGTGAACACCGAGGCCTGGGCTGCTCCGCGTGTCACTCGCCTTTTCCGAACAGCGAGGACGGCAAGCCCAGACCGCACGCCATTGTCCGATCGACAGGCATTACCGCGTGCCTCAAATGCCATAATTCCAATCATGTAGGCGCGGATTACCCGGGCTTGTTCGAGAAGGATTTCGATCGAGGTTTTCGCACTCCCTTCGTGGACGGAAAGCAACCGCCTCGGATCTACGGCGCGGAACACCATCGATTGGCGTCGGATATCCATTTTCGCGCGGGTATGACTTGCATGGATTGCCATACCCTTGACGAAATCCATGGAACCGGTGAATTGCCTGCTTCCGCTTATCCTCCCGTCACTGTCACCTGCGAAGGTTGTCATGTGAGAGGCGATCATCCAGCGGTCATGAGGCACCCGGACGGAAGCTTCGTCCTGATAAAGGGCGCGGATCGTCGCATCCCTCTTTGGAAAGCGGATTCGACCCCGCACAGCGTCCAAGCGCATCGTGACCGGCTCAGGTGCTCGGCCTGTCATGCACTCTGGTCGTTCCAAGATTACGGCCTTCACTTGATGCTTGAAGAAAGGGCCGATTACTGGAAATGGGCCACGAACGCCGCACAGAACGATCCACAGGTGCAGCAAATCCTTGAGCAGAACGTAGGCACGTTCGTTGATCCCATACCTCCTCAGACGGGTTCAAAACCTGCCAAGCCTATGGAGGAATGGACCCTGCCCCAAACGAAAGACTGGCTCTCCGGCGAGGCTCGACCCGGCGCATGGTTCAGAGGTTACACAACTCGACGTTGGGAGCGGCCTCCACTTGGGATAGATCACAAGGGCAAGATATCGGTTATGCGACCGATGTATCAGTACGTAATTTCACACGTGGATGCTCAGGATAATTTGCTGCTTGATCGACAGATTCCCACGATGGGATCGGGCAAGTCCGCTCTGGTATGGAATCCTTATGCGCCGCACACCATCGCCAAGATCGGCCGTCAATGCCATGAATGCCACGGCGATCCAAAAGCCGTTGGCTTTGGCGAAGGTTTCAGGTCACAGAAAAAACCCGGGTTCAAACCTGTCTGGCTGCCGGAAGAAAAGATCCCGGGCAAGCAGTTCCGATGGGATGCCCTGGTGGATGAGCAGGGAAATCCGCTCCAATTCAGCACGCACCCATCTGCTGGCCCTCTTGATGCCGCGAACGTGAAAAGGCTTCTCAATCCTTCCAATGAACACCGCGCGCTCTGGTACAAATACCTGAAACGCGACAAGACCGATCCTTGACAGGATTTGAAACCGGGAGTTATGGTGAAGCGCTTCAGAGAAGTGCGGATTGAATCAACGCATTGCTGCAATTGAACCTAAGGATGTTGCGGGAATGAAGATCACAGCAGAACAGGTTGAGTACGTAGCCCTTCTGGGACGGCTCGCGCTCACACCGGAAGAGAAGAAGAAATACTCGGCCCAGTTGGACGATATCCTGAAATACATGGACATGTTGGCTGAGGTTCCGACCAACGATGTGGAACCCATGGCCGGGCCGGTGAAGCTTTTCACGCCTTTGCGAGAAGACAAGGTAGAGCCCTCTCTTTCGGTGGAAGATGCGCTCCGCAACGCCCCCGCTGTTGCGGGCTCTTCTTTGCGAGTCCCCAAGGTCATTGAGTAAACAAGAGGTTGAACTATAGAGGGGAACACTAAGGTGTCGGCATTGTATGAACACACCGCGGCTGAGCTCGCGGAAATACTCCGGAAGAAAGAAGCCAGCTCGGTCGAGATCACTCGCTCTGTGCTTGAGCGGATCGACGCGGTCGAGGAAAAGCTGCGCTGCTATGTCACCGTCAGCCCTGAGGAAGCGGTGAAAATGGCCGAAGAAGCCGACCGCAGGCTGGCCTCAGGGGACGTAAAGCCACTGACGGGGATCCCCATCGCAATCAAGGACAACATGTGCCGGAAAGGGCACAGGGCCACGTGCGCGTCCAAGATCCTGTACAATTTCTACCCACCGTACGATTCGACCGTGGTGCGTCTCCTCAAAGAAGAAGGAATGGTGATTCTGGGGTCGGCGAACATGGACGAGTTCGCTATGGGCTCTTCCACGGAGACCTCTTACTGGGGCCCGACGCACAATCCCTGGAACGTGGAAATGATTCCTGGAGGATCGAGCGGCGGCTCTGCAGCCGCGGTGGCTGCCGGCGAAGCCGTGGTCTCCTTGGGATCCGACACTGGCGGCTCTATTCGTCTACCCGCGGCTTTCTGCAGTGTAAGCGGCATCAAGCCAACTTATGGAGTGGTATCTCGGTACGGTCTTGTGGCGTACGCATCGAGTCTCGATCAGATTGGGCCTATTGCGCGCGACGTGCGGGATATCGCCCTGATGCTCAACATTGTTTGCGGCCATGATCCGAAGGATTCCACATCTGTGCCGCGAGATTATCCCGACTTTACCAGCTTCTTGGACAAGCCGGTCAAAGGCATGAAAATCGGCCTTCCTCGTGAATTTTTCGACAAGCTGGAGCACGCGGACGTGAATCGGGTAATGAAGGAAGCCCGCGAGGTTTACCAGGGACTTGGAGTCTCTTTCGTGGATCTCTCACTGCCGCATCTGGACTATGCCTTGGCTGCGTACTACATCATCGCGCCAAGCGAGGCTTCATCGAACCTTGCCCGGTACGACGGCGTCAAGTACGGGTACCGCGCGGAGAATTTCGACAGCATGATCGATATGTATTGTCAGAGCCGAGCCGAAGGATTCGGGGCTGAAGTGAAGCGCCGTATCATGCTCGGGACATATGCGCTCTCTTCCGGCTACTACGATGCCTACTACTTAAAGGCTGCAAAGATAAGGACACTCATTACCAACGATTTCAGGAAAGCCTTTGAAGAGTGCGACGCGATTCTCTGTCCCACAGCGCCCTCACCGCCCTTCAGGATCGGGGAGAAAATGGACGATCCGATCCAGATGTACCTCACGGATGTTTTTACCATCCCCGTGAACATGGCCGGACTCCCCGGTATGGCAATCCCCGGCGGATTCTCCTCAGACGGGCTGCCGATCGGCATTCAACTCGTAGCGTCCCATTTTGAAGAAGCCCGATTGGTGCAGCTCAGTTCCGCATTCCAAAATGAGACCGATCATCACCTCAAGAGACCCTTGCTCTAGGACACGCCATGGAATATGAAGCCGTCATAGGACTGGAAATTCACGCTCAACTCCTAACGGACTCCAAGGCCTTCTGCTCGTGCACGACCCGGTTCGGCGCGGAGCCAAATTCCAACACGTGCCCCATATGTCTGGGTATGCCTGGCGTGCTCCCGGTTCTGAACCGGAAGGCTCTCGAATTCACCGTGAAAATGGCCATCGCGTGCAATTGCCGAATCAATGAATTCAGTCGCTTTGCACGGAAGAACTACTATTACCCGGATCTCCCTAAGAACTACCAGATATCCCAATACGAGCTTCCCATCTCTGAGAAAGGTTTCGTGGAGATCGAGACTTCGCAAGGCAAGCGGCGAATCGGACTCACACGAATTCACATGGAAGAAGACGCGGGAAAGCTCATCCACGACGAAACCAAACCGGTTTCGTACGTAGACCTTAACCGAACCGGCGTCCCGCTCATCGAAATCGTATCCGAACCCGACATCCGGACACCGGAAGAAGCAGGAGCGTTCCTGCGTGAACTGCGGGCCGTGCTCGTTTACCTCGGCATCTGCGACGGCAACATGGAAGAAGGAAGCTTCCGGTGCGATGCCAACGTGTCGGTTCGGCCCAAGGGTGAACAGGCGC
>JBMOME010000109.1:0-15015 GCA_049323095.1 Thermodesulfobacteriota bacterium | reverse complement strand
CATATGTCTTGTGTTTTCATGGCCGCGTCATAGCAATATCGCGACTCAATCGCGAGATTTATTTTAACGCCTATGGGAGGGGAGATGAGTCTCCCCTCCAAGTTATTGCGCAACGATGCGCTCTTGCTGCCGGTCTCCGAGGCGAAGCCCCGGAGTGTTCGCCGAAGCCGAGAACTTTCATGATTCATTCTAGCTTTCTGGCAATGGTAGTTGGCAATTGAGCAACGCGGAATTGGTACAGAGATTCGTTGGAGGAGCGAGATGGAAGAGCACACGCGGTCCGGTAAGAGCAAAGAAAAGGGTGCGCGACGGCATCTGGAATTAGCAGAGAGGCGCGGTCATCACTACACCCTTGACGAGAAGCAGGGTGAGGCCCATGAGGAGAAGGTTGTGTTCATGAAACAGCCCGACGCGAGCGCCATGAAGCGGAAGTGGGGCTGGGGCCTCATCATACTTGGTTTCATAACCATACTTGAGGCGCGGTTCTTTCCTGCCTTGCCCGTCCTAGGACCGTCTGCGCTCTGGTTGGGAGGCGCGTTGATCATCTTCGGGCTCATACTGGCCCATCGGGGGCCACGTATGAAGGAGACTAATGAGGCGCTCTTGGTCGCCATGAAGTACGACAATCACCTTACAGTGCCGCGTCTTGCGCTGGAAATGGACATTTCGCTGGAGAAAGCGGAGAAAATCCTCCAGAATCTGGTCCGCAACGGAGTCGCGGAGATCGATCTCGACACAGACGATGCAAGCGGTGTGATTTCTTACAAAATCAAAGGAATATGACAGCAGGTTTTCGAATTACAGGAGGTTAGCGCGGACACTATGAGGCAGGATGGGTACAAAGTGGCAGTGGTAGGCGCAACGGGCGCCGTAGGCAACATGATGATCAATGTGCTGGAGAAGCGCGCGTTCCCCGTACGTGAACTGGTTCTGCTCGCCTCAGGACGATCCCAGGGGCGCGCTCTGCCGTTCAGAGGGAAGGATTACGAGGTCAAGGAGCTCACCGAGAAATCGTTTGAAGGGGTGGAAATCGGAATGTTTTCGCCCGGCGGTGCGATCAGTGCCAAGTTTGCTCCCATAGCGGGGGAGGCGGGCTGCGTTGTCATAGACAACACTGCGCATTTCCGGATGGACCCTGACGTGCCCTTGGTCGTGCCGGAAGTAAACCCGGACGCGATCGCGGGCTACACCAAGAAGAACATTATCGCTAACCCCAACTGCTCGACGATTCAGATGGTGGTGGCGCTTAAGCCAATACATGACGAAGCCCGGATCAAGCGGGTGGTGGTTTCTACGTACCAATCGGTATCCGGCACAGGGAAAGATGCGATCGAAGAGATGCTCAATCAGTCTCGCGAGCTGTCCAGTGCAGTGAACTGGACCAAAGAAGACGGCATGGGAGCCCTTTTGCGTGCGATCGGGCCGTACAAGAAGGTCGAGACCAAGGTTTATCCTCATCGTATTGCTTTCGAGTGCATCCCGCACATCGATGTCTTCCTGGAGAATGGATACTCGAAAGAAGAAATGAAGATGGCCTGGGAAACAGCCAAGATCCTTGATCCCAACATCAAGCTGACCGCTACCACGGTGCGGGTGCCCACATTCCTGGGGCACTCCGAAGCGGTGAACGTGGAAACTGAAAAGAAAATCACGGCCAAACGTGCCCGTGAGCTCTTGTCATCGTCCCCTGGGGTCAAAGTGCTCGACGACCTGAGCAAGAATATCTATCCTCTCACGGCCTTGGCCGCAGGGGAATATGATACGCTGGTAGGCCGCATACGTGAGGACGAGTCGATCCCCAACGGTCTGAATCTTTGGATCGTCTCGGACAACATCCTCAAGGGCGCGGCGCTCAACGCGGTCCAGATTGCCGAAATCCTGGCGCAGAAGTATCTGTGATACTCCGGGGTGCGGTCATGGAAGGATGCGGTGAGCGTGGTGTCGTTGTACGCGTGCCGAGAGCTCTCCTAGAAGTGATGGCAAGACCTACGGCCTTCTTTTGTGAGACAGCACGGGAGTGCGCCTCACAGCGGAAGTGTGCCGCTCAACGCTACGCTCTCCGAGAGATGCGGATCTGAATCAGTAAGTGATTTCCCCGTAAGACGGTGCGGAAAGGAGCATACATGGGCAGTAAGCGTGAAGCCGTGATCGTCAGTGCGTGTCGTACACCTTTGGGCGGGTTTAACGGCAACTTAAGCAGCATTGGCGCAACCAAACTGGGCGCAATCGCGATCGAGGAGGCCGTGAAGCGGGCGGGCATAGAAAAGACCGACGTGGACGAAGTCATCATGGGGCAGGTCTTGCCGTGCGGTTACGGGCAGAATCCTGCACGTCAGGCCACCCTCCAGGCGGGTTTGCCCTTTGAGACGCAATGCTTCACCATAAACAAGGTCTGCGGATCCGGCCTCAAGAGCGTCATGTTGGCCGCGCAAGCCGTACAGTTAGGGGACGCAGATATCGTGATCGCAGGCGGCATGGAAAACATGAGCCTTGCGCCTTATTACCTGGAGAAGGGCCGCTTCGGATACAGGATGGGCGACGGCAAGCTCATCGATTCGATGGTTCATGATGGGCTGTGGGATATTGTCAATGATTTCCACATGGGGATCAGCAACGATCTCATAAGCGAGAAATGGAAGATTTCACGGGAAGACCAAGACCGGTACGCCGCGATGAGCTATGAGCGTTCGCTGGAGTCGATCCGGGATGGGCGATTCAAGGAGGAGATCGTCCCGGTTATCATTCCGCAGCGCAAAGGAGACCCGAAAGTTGTTGACACGGACGAATGCCCGAAGGAGACGCCCTATGATGTCTTGAGCAAGATGAAACCCGCTTTCCAGGCCAACGGATACGCCACTGCGGGAAATGCTTCAATCATATCCGACGGTGCGAGCGCGGTTTGTGTGATGTCCGAGCAGGCCGCCAAGGAGCGGGGCATTCCGATCATTGCGAGGATCGGAGCACAGGGTTCGGCAGGCATGGATATGAAGTACGTGCTCATGGCGCCCATTCTCTCCATCCCCAAGGTTGCAAAAAAGGAGGGCGTGGATTATCACTCCATAGACCTGATGGAGGTCAACGAAGCGTTTTCCGGCTCCACCGTGGGAGTGATCCGTGAGCTGGGACTGGACATTAATCGGACCAACGTGAATGGCGGTTCAGTTGCTTTGGGTCATCCTATCGGTGCGAGCGGGTGCCGTGTGCTGACAACAATGCTGTATGCAATGAAAAACCGGGACGCGAAGACTGGAATGGCATCGTTGTGTCTCGGTGGCGGCGAAGCGGTGAGTCTCTACGTGGATCGTTGATTGCCGGTCCACACCGCCTTTGCCAGAGGAGGGAAGGTCCTTTGCTGGTCCATATGCCACGATCATTCCTGAGCGGTGATGATCCGTTCATTCCCATAAAGCTTTCCGAGTCGGACGGTCGGGCGGCTGAGGGCGAGCTGGTCTTTGAAGCCTGGCATGAAGGTTTCATCGGGATCCCGCACGGAGGGCTGGCTATGGGCCTGTGTCTGGACTCGTGGCGAAGAATCGGCTTGCCTGAGTATCCGGTTGAAGCCAAATTCAAGTTCGGCGGGTCGGGCGTAGCAATCGGGGACCCGGTGGATTTCCAGGTGGAGGGTTCAGGGCCTGGCGAGAGTCCAGCGGTTACGGCGAAGCTTACCCGGCGCGGAGATAAGACCCCGTACGTGCGGGCAGACATTGTTCCAGCCGATCCGAGCAACGGACCGGACGGGGCTCTCAGGCGTCCCACCGACGAGTTCCGGGGCCTTCCGTACTACCGGAACTGCTTTGTTTGCGGGCATCATAGGACCATTCCGGGACTTCAACGGCGATTTCGAGCTCATACCGGCGAGAGCGGGCCCGTGACCACCGTAGTGTGGGGCGGTTCGCCCGACGACCGGGACCGTGCCGAGCTTTTCCTCATCGGCCAGGACGAGCTGCACCCCGCGATTCTCATGTCCATCTTTGACGAAAATGCCGGCTGGAGCGGGTTCATGCTCACTCGGGCCTGCGGGCTCTCCGTGCGCGTGAGCTTTACTTTGCTTAGGCCGATTAAGAAGTCTGAGCCGCTCCTTTTCATGGGGTGGCCTATTGGGGTGCGTGGGAACCCTAAAGCACCTCGGTTCTTCCTTGCGGGCGGCGCGGTGCTCTCTACGAAAGACCCGGGCCGGCCCGAGACCGTGGCATTCGGGCAGGGCGAATGGATAATACGGGACGAGTACACCCGGCAAATAACGGAGAATTTGCTTCCGGCGAATGACTGGCAGTGGATATTCGGCAATCGCGAGGAGTGATAGGATTGTGTCCGGGTGGCGAGAAAAAGGGCTAATTGTGCTTCCCCAAGTTTGCTTGGGGGATTTTAGGCCGTAGGTCGGATTGAGGCCCGCGTTCGCAGCGGGACGAAATCCTACATTATGCCCAAAGCAACCTGTCGGGTTTCGCTGGGCTCAACCCGACCTACCTTGATTCACCGGTTGATAGCGCAGTGGTATAAATTATTGCGCAACGATGAGCGTCCGATCTCCGAGGCCAAGCCCCTGGGTGCTCGCCGCTATAAGCACAGGAATTCAGTCAAGACTGCATGTGAAATAGGAGGAGTTGTGGCAGAACAGGTAATGGAGGGTGTGTGGTGGATTCCGGGCCGGGACGAATTCCTGCCGGATTCCCACATGTACGTGATTGGGGTGCCAGGGTCAGGGGACTTTTCGCTGGTTGACTGCGGGCTCATGGGCAAAGGGGAATATAAGCTCGAAGAGATCGATCGGCTCGGCATAGCCGTCGATCAAGTCAAACGCATCATTATGACTCATACGCATCTGGACCACATTGGATGCCTGCCGGAGCTGCTTTCGGCCATCCCTCGTGCGGAAGTCTGGGTACACGAGGAAGAAGCGCGCTATCTCAAGCGAGGAGACGAGCGCGTAGTGTACGGCAACCCCATGTTTCAATCCATGGTGCGAGCGCAGTATGATATTCCGAAAGAACACTTCTGCGTCGATGTCCACAGAACTCTTCAGGGAGACGAGGAGGTCTCCCTCGGAGGGATTGAATTCAAAGTAATTCATGTCCCTGGGCACTCGGCAGGGTGTATTGGTCTGTTTAATGAGGAGCATCGGCTGTTTTTTTCGGGTGATACGATCTATGCGGATGGTGCAATCGGCAGGTATGATCTGGTTTCGGCTGATCCAGCGCAATTGCGGCAATCGTTGGAGTCAATTGCCGAGCTTGGAATTGATGTGCTCTTGCCGTGCCATAATCGAATTGTGAAGGTCAATGCCGCGCCCATGATACGCCAAACCGTTGAACAGTGGGCGCCATTCCTCACATCCTAATGCTAATGCGGGTCAATACGGGGGTAGACCATGGGCCTAACCGTAGCGGAAAAAATTATTGAAGCTCACCTGGTAAAGGGCAGGATGGAACCGGGGTCGGAAATCGCGATCAAGATCGATCACGCGCTCATCCAGGACGCAACCGGGACCATGACCATGCTGGAATTCCTGGCTATGGGCGTTCCGAGGGTCAAGACTGAGGTCGCGGTCATCTATGTGGATCACAACCTCTTGCAGACCGACTTTCGAAACGCCGACGATCATCGGTTCCTGCGGACGGCCGCCGCGAAATTCGGGATAATCTACTCGAAGCCGGGAAACGGGATTTCTCATCAGGTACACTTGGAGCGTTTCAGTGTGCCGGGGAAAACCTTGCTCGGATCTGACAGCCACACACCGACTAATGGCGGGAGCTCGATGCTTGCGATCGGCGCGGGCGGCCTGGATGTGGCAATGGCCATGGCCGGGCGTCCGTTCCATCTCAAGATGCCGGAAATCGTCGGTGTCCGGCTCACGGGAAGACTCCAGCCCTGGGTTTCGGCAAAGGATGTGATTCTGGAGTTGCTGCGTCGGTTCACGGTCAAAGGCGGCGTGGGCAAGATCTATGAATACTTCGGCCCGGGAGTGGAGACTCTTTCCGCAACCGATCGCGGCACCATAGGCAACATGGGGACTGAACTGGGATTGACCTCCAGCGTCTTCCCCTCTGACCACAGAACCCGCGAGTTCCTGGAGAGCCAGGGCAGGGGAGACGTGTGGCGAGACATCATGGCCGATCCGGACGCTCGTTACAGCCGAGTGATAGAAGTCGCGCTCGATGAACTGGAACCCTTGATCGCGTGCCCCAGCTCCCCGGACAACGTAAAAAAGGTCTCGGAGGTTGAAGGGATCGACGTGGCCCAGGTGATTGTCGGTTCGTCTGTGAACTCATCGTTCCGCGACCTCATGACCACGGCAAAGGCAGTGGAGAACAGGCACTGTGCGCCGGACATGAGCTTTGAGATCAATCCAGGCAGCCACCAGGTCCTTATGAACGTGGCAGAAGCAAGCGGCATTATGAACCTCATACTCGCGGGCGCCCGAATACACCAGTCAGGGTGCCTGGGGTGCATCGGCATGGGTCAGGCGCCGGCAACAGGCACGGTTTCTCTCAGGACTTTTCCGAGGAATTTCCCGGGCCGAAGCGGGACGCGGGACGATCAGGTCTACCTCTGCTCTCCCGAGACCGCGGTAGCCGCGGCTATTTTCGGCAAGATTACGGATCCCAGGAAGTTGGGAGACTATCCTCAGGTCTCGAATCCCGCTTCATACATGGTGAATGACGAGAACCTTCTCTTTCCACCAGAGGATTCATCTGGCCTCGAGGTGATCATGGGGCCGAATATCAAGCCGTTCCCGAAGTTCGGTCCTCTGGAGGAAAGTATCGATGCTACTGTGGCGCTCAAGGTGGAGGACAACATCACCACGGACCACATCATGCCTGCGGGCAGCAAGGTGCTACCACTGCGAAGCAATATAGAGGCGATCAGCGAGTTTGTTTATTCCAATCTGGATCCAACCTTCACTCAACGGTGCCGGGATGCAGGCAACGCGGTCATCGTGGGGGGCGAGAACTACGGGCAAGGCTCGTCTCGTGAACATGCAGCCATCGCGCCCCGATATCTCGGGGTGAGGGCGAAGGTGGCCAAGAGCTTCGCTCGCATACACAAGGCCAATCTGATAAACTTTGGCATACTCCCATTGACCTTGGTGAATCCCTCGGATTATGACCGAGTGTCCCAGGGAGACACGGTCCGCATGAAGGGGATCCGGAAAGAAATTCAGAGTGGAAAGTCGGAGCTGTCCATAGAAATAGGTGGACGTGAAGTACCCGTGCGACTGGAAGTGACGGACAGAGAGCGAGAAATACTCCTGGCCGGCACCCTGCTTAACTTGGCTGCCGGCAAATAATTAAAATGTTGGTGGTTTGAAAATGGACAAAAACAGGGCAAAAGAGCTAATTATGACAAAGCAGAACGGCGGCCGCATATCTTGTCACGCTGCAATGGAAGTGGCCAAGGAAGCGGGACTTACCACGCGTAAGGTCGGAGAGCTCCTCAACGAGATGCAGATCAAGATCTGCGCGTGCCAATTGGGGTGCTTCAAATAAGAGGCGTGTGAACCGCAGCTAGAGATCAGAATTCCATGCCTTCCCGGGCTTCCCTGAAGAGCGGCATGGCAATGTCTTGGCGGGTTCGATGATCGTGGAGAATCATTCCTCTGGCCGTCACCTGCGTGATGGTGGCGCCACCAATCTGCATACCGGTACCCACGAAATATCCTCGGCCGTCCGGGTCTTCTACCATGCCCCGGAGCTCACCTTCCCCCACCTGGATGACGCCAACCAGCTTGAGCTGGGACCTGTCGAAACGGCACAGCGGCAATGACGGAGGACATTCGGTGGGGAGTATTTCCGTCGGCTGCTTGAACGGGTCGCGTTCCACCGTGAAGACGCTTCTTGCCGGAGGGGCTGGAACGGCTGCGGCAGGCTTTTCAGGGGCAGGTGCTCCTGGAGCCCTTCTCTTGCCTTGCATGGCAACCGGAGGTTTTTCCGGAGCCTTACCCGGAGGGGCGGGTTTTGCTTCAGGCTCTGCTTTCTTTGGCGGAGCAGGTTTTTCCGGGGCAGCAGGAGTTACCGCCGGTTTGGTCGGCGCAGGCTGAGGGGTCTCTGCGCCGGGCTCGCGTTTCTTTGCAATCACGAGGGGGGAGCCCACTTGGGTCTTGGCTACCGAGGCTATCGCAGGCGGACCTTGCCCCAGGATTCCGTCGATTGCGAGGTTAAGGTCCTGACAACCGGATATGAGGCCGCAGAAACCCACCGCGAGTGCTATTCCCGCAAACTTCCGCATCAAAGTGCCACATATTTCCAGGGTCATCATTCCACATAACCTCTCTGATCAATCGGCCCCCTACCGCTTGCGTGGCGGCGGGCGCCTCGCTCCAGGCTTAGCTGCCTTCTGCTCCTGGACTCTCTTGATCTCCTCCGGGGTGAGCCGCCGGTACGTCTCGCCACTGATATCGGCCTCGAGATGAATCAGGTCAAGTTTGCTTGCCAGCTCGGTCTCACGCGGGGAGAGCCCGGAGGCTCTCCTCAAAGAAATGCTCGGGACATTCACGATACGGGGTAGATCATTGAGTCCCGCAAGGAACGCGCCCTGTTTCTGATAATCTCCCGTGGTGCTGAGACTAATGGGGATCTTTGCGTAATAGAGTTCCGTGTCCACCTGTTCCGCACCGGGAACGAACTTCTTTGAAATGAGATGCGTTTCGCTGAGGAGCTGGGTAACGGTTTGCAGGAGCTGTTCGATTTCTTGCTTCTCCGGCAGCGAGGCCACCATGGTCTCTAACTTGTCTTTGAGCTCCTGAATGCGCGCCTTAAGCTGAGGGCCTTGCTTTTCTATGTTCTCCTGATTGATGATGTCGGTCTTTATGCGTGCAATCTGCTGTTCAAGAGAACTAATGACACTAAGATTGTCCGATATGACTAGGAAGTAGAAAGCGACCAGGAGTAGGGCGGCAACCGCAATGACAATGGCGAGTCGCTGTATCTTCGAGACCCTAAAAAATAGTTCTTCGGTCGTCATAGCAGCATCCTCACCGTAATGTTCCCACGATCTTGAACTGCATGGAACCGAGCGCTCCTCTGGCGCCGCTCCGCACCACCTGAACGAGCCTTACATCACCAAAGAACGGCTCGTCCTTTTTACCCGGTTCGATCCGCGGTTGCTTCGCGGTGTAATTCTTGCGGATCTTTTGTAGGTTTTCTACGAACTTCACGATGACCGTGTTGTCAACCCCGATTCCATCGAGCGTGAAGCCGCGGCCGGACTTCGTCATGCTCTGAACCCAGACTTCGTCCGGAATGGCCAGAGAGACCGCGCCCATGAAGGGGGCAGGTGTATCCCGTATCTTCGTCAGCTTTTCGATGGTATCCACCTGCTTCTGAAGCCGAGCTATTTCCGCCTTGAGCGCATTGATTTCCTGGTTTCTTTGCTTGAGCTTGTTCAGCTTCGCTTCCTGCTTGGTCTTCTCGGTGTTGAGGTCGCCGATCTTCACGGACACATACGTGTACGCCAAGCCCATCAAACCGAATGCCACCACAAGAATCGCCAGAGCAGTGATTCCGAAGTTCTTCAGCTCACGTTTACGCAGGATCTGCCTGATGGGAAGAAGATTTATCCTGACCATCTAGATTATCTTGTCCTTTTCGTCTCGGAGGGCTAGTCCCACAGCTACTGCCATGGAAGGCCCCACGTGAGCCAAGTAGTCCAAATCAAACGTCTTCTCGTCGATTCTAAGACTCCTGAACGGGTCCACCAGTTCCACCGGTATGTTCAGCTCTTCTTGCATTGTCGATGCCAAACCGTAAGTCTTGGCTGCCCCCCCGGACAGGAAGATCTTCTGAATAGGATCGTACGAGATATTTGAAGCAAAGAAATCCAGGATCTTTTGTAATTCCGTGACCGTGTAATCCACCGCCCGCTGGAGGATCTTGCGCAGATTTCGCGGGTTAATCCCGTCCATCTGTGCGCCGATCTTGATGTTCTCCGCCCGCGTGTAGCTCACGTCAAAAAAGCGCATGATCTCACGGGTGACGGAATCTCCTCCCAGCGGAAGGTCCCTGGTATATTGGGTGGCTCCGGATTTGAGGATATTTACGTTGACCGTGCTGGCTCCCACGTTTACGAGGGCCACCACTTCCTCCTGGACGTTCGGGTAACAGAACTCGTACATTACCTCCAAGGCGAACGGGTCCACGTCAATGACCACAGGATTGAGATTCACGGAGCGTATCAAGCCCACGTACTCATCCATGTAGTCCTTTTTCGCTGCCACCAGCACCACTTCCATAGTGCCTTCCCGCTCTGGCCGGTCACCCATGATACAGAAGTCCAGGTTCACGTCCTTGATGTCAAAAGGTATGTAAGGCTCAGCCTCCAGTTCGATTTGCTTCTCAAGCTGCGCATCGGACATGGAGTTCATGGTCACCTGTTTCACGATCACGGACTTGCCCGCGATCGAGGTGGCCACATCTTTCGTCCGGCTCTTTGAGCCCGAGTGCAGGCTCAGGAGGCTGCTGGCCACCTCCTCGGGTTTCTTCACAGACTTGTCGACTACCGCTCCGTCCGGCAATGGAGCGACGCCGACGAATTGGAGCTCAAAGCCTTTCTTTGAGCGGTCTATCTCGACCATCTTCACCGAGCAGGTGCCAATGTCGAGCCCGAGGATTTTCGGTACAGCCATCTATTTTCCTCACATGGCGGGCACGAGTACTTTTGTCGCGCCGAGTCAATCGTACACCAA
The DNA here is from genome assembly GCA_049323095.1 of Thermodesulfobacteriota bacterium. Classification (GTDB taxonomy): domain Bacteria; phylum Desulfobacterota; class Desulfomonilia; order Desulfomonilales; family Desulfomonilaceae; genus VGSG01. The sequence continues at coordinate 4,334 of JBMOME010000109.1, read as the reverse complement.
TCGAGCCAGTGTGTCAATAAAAACTATTAATTCCCAATTGATAAGCGAGCTTTTTAAAGTATCTTATTCTGAATGATGAGGATCTTCCAAACCCGGCCCAGTGAATATATACACAGTCTCCCCGGGCCGCACCATCCCCAACTTCCGCTTCGCAGCCCGTTCTATCACTCTCCCGTCCGTCCGCAAGAGCGTGACACGCCTCTCCAAATCAATAATCTCAGACCCCAGCTCCGTGTTGGTCCTCTCCAAGTCAGCCTTCTTCTTGAGCAACTCCTTGCGCTGGGCTAATCCCTTTTCGCCCATGAGCATACCGGCCGATACCAGGAGCAAAAGAACCACTATGAAGCGAGCCCACTTCAGGGCCTGAGCCAACGCCGTTACCATTGAGAGCCTTTGAATCCCTTGCGCTCGCGGACCGAGTCGATTTGATCGCCGTGAGCATTCCGTAAGAATCAAGGTACTTATATAACATAATCCCAATATTCTCAAGGTGTTTCTAGTCCCCGGCTCTTTCCTTTATGATAGTGTTGAATAAAAACCGAGTCAACTCTCTGTCCTCGGCAGTCGGACAAGTAACCGTCCCGCGGGCAAGCAAAGCCTCCAGGAGGGCTCCCAGGCCACCTGTCAACCTCAACCAGTTGCTTCCCCTCTCGCCGACCAGGAAATTGGAAGGGCTTCCATCGAACACGATAGCCCCCCGTGCCAGGAACAGAACCCGATCCGCGGACAAAATCGCTTCGACATCGTTGGCGATCTCGATCACTGTGAGCCCCGGGTCCTTGCGTAGATCCTCCAGGAGCGACCGTATGGATCTCCGTGCATTCGTGTCGAGCATTGAGAGTGCTTCGTCCAGAATCAGCACACGGGTTCCCATGGCAAGGAATCCGGCCAGCGCGAGTTTCTGTTGTTCCCCCCCTGAGAGGGTGTGAGTCAAGCGCTTTTCCAATCCGGTTAGTCCGGTCCACTGGAGGGCTCGGTCAAGAAGGGCTTGGATCTCGTCCGCGGGGACTTGGGCGTTTTCAAGGCCGAAGACTATGTCCTCTTCGACGGAGACTCCAACCAAAGCGTCGTACGGGTCTCCGCCCACGTATCCTACCGGCACGCGGGAGTCCTCGGAAACGACCACAGATCCCGAGTCTGGCTGGAGGAGCCCTGCAATAAGCTTGGCAAGCGTAGTCTTCCCCGATCCATCAGGTCCGAGGATCGCGACCCGCGAGCCTCGTTCGATCTGAACGCTCAGATAGCTGATGAGCGGCTTACCAGGTAGATATGAGAAGGAGACGGAAGAAAGGCTGATCATGGGAGGCCGGGGGTCGGAAGGCCTTGCACAAACAGATGAATTGTTGTAGCCCGGCAGAGCCTGCCCCGGATGTGATCGGGAGCACGCCGGGCCCTACGAGGTTCTTGTGATGCGGCCGGAAAATATAGGGACCGCCGAAAATTCTCTCCGATTCGCGGCGGCGGCACGCCGTCATTCCTGCGGAAGCAGGAATCCAGTCTTGGGGGCTTGGTACAAGGTCTTCCACAATTTGCTTGTCGGGGTTCTGGATTCCCGCGTACGCCGGAATGACGAATAAGGACTCAGCGGCTATGTCTCCTCGGAACTTCCCTCTCGTGGCCACACACACTTTATTCTTGGCGCCCGGAATACAAAGCTCATTTTGATTTCAGTGTATCCATAAGCCTATCTTTGATACCCTTTTTGCCTTTGCTCGGTTTGCCCGCTGCAGCGGTTGGGGATTTTTCGACCAGTTCCACGATGGAAACCGCGGCTCCGTCTCCCGGGCGAACACCTTTCTTGAGGATTCGCACGTATCCGCCTTCGCGGTTGGCATAGCGCGGGGCTATTTCTTCAAAGAGACGCCGTGCCACCTCTTTGGAGCGAAATACCCTCAGTGCGAGTCTCCGCGCGTGCAAATCTCCGCGTTTACCTAATGTGATCATTCTATCGCCGAGGCTCCTGAGCGCTTTAGCCCTGGCATCGGTCGTTGTGATGCTCTCGTGTTCCATCAGCGAGGTCACCATGTTTCTCAGCATGGCTTGTCGCTGAGGTGTTCTCATTCCCAGCTTTGTTCTGGCTTTTCTATGACGCATCCTTGCCTCCCGGGCTCATTCTCCGATAAATGTCTCTCGTTCTTGCTGCATACGTTCCAGGTCTTCACGGCTCGGGAAATTCGGAATATTCATTCCGAGGCCTAGGCCCATGTCGGCAAGGATCTCCTTGATCTCGTTGAGCGATTTCCGGCCGAAGTTCTTCGTCTTGAGCATCTCGGTTTCCGAGCGTTGCACCAGCTCGCCGATGAACTTGATGTCCGCGTTCTTCAGGCAGTTCGCGGAGCGGACGCTCAGTTCCAGCTCACTTACGCTGCGGTAGAGGTTATCGTTGATCTGGGGTTCCTGGTAGGGACGTTCTTCGTCCGAAACCCGTTCCATCTCCTCAAAGTTAAGGAAGACCAGGAACTGCTCTCTCAGTATCTTGGCAGCGTAGGCGAGGGCGTCTTCCGGTGTGACAGCGCCGCTGGTCCAGATCTCCATGGTGAGCCGATCGTAGTCGGTTCGGCGTCCCACGCGGGCGTTCGTTATTTTGTAGCTGACTTTCTCGATTGGTGAAAAAGCCGCGTCCAGGGCCAATGTGCCTATAGGATCGTCTTCTCCCTTGTGCGCTTCCGCAGGCACGTATCCCTTGCCCCATTCCACACGCATGGTCATGGAAAGGCGTCCCTCTTTGGAGAGCGTGGCAAGCATTTGCTCGGGATTTATTATCTCCACGGTACTGTCCGCGATAATGTCTCCCGCATGAACCTCACCTTCGCCTGTTGCTTCCAATCTCAGTTCTTTCGGCTCGGTCGTATGAAGCTTCAACCGGACCTTCTTCAGGTTGAGGATCAGGTCGGTCACGTCTTCTTTGACGCCTGGAATGGTTGAGAACTCGTGCAGCACGCCATCGATTTTGACCCCGGTGATCGCCGCGCCCTGCAGAGAGGAGAGGAGCACGCGCCGGAGAGCGTTCCCCAGCGTAATGCCGTACCCTCGTTCCAGAGGTTCACACACAAACTTCCCATAGAAAAGGGTATGAGAAGACTCTTCGACCTCCATGCGGCGCGGCCGAATGAGCTCAGTCCAGTTACGGCTTGTCAGGGCTTGCCCTGTATCAGTCATGATTTCCCCCTTATCTCCTGGCGATTTTCGCTGCGCCGATTGGGGGATCGGCGTTCAGCGCTGGCTTCCATACCCCTTAAGCAAACAACCCAATAATGGTCCACAGGTGAGGCGCGGCCTGCCGATCCGGCAGAGGAGCACCGCAAGCCTGTAGCACTATTTCGAGTAGAATTCTACAATCAATTGCTCGCGTATGGTCGGCGGCAACTGCTCCCTGGTGGGAAGGGCTTTCACGGTTCCCTTGAAATTCGCCTCGTCCACTTCCAACCATTCCGGAATTCCCCGCCGCACCGCGGTTTTCAGGGATTCCTCGATGGTGGGGACCTTACGGCTCCTTTCCCGCACCTCGACCACATTCCCGGGTCGGGTCCTAAACGACGGGATATCCACTTTGCGCCCGTTGACCAGGAAGTGACCGTGGTTTACCAGTTGCCTGGCTTCGGCACGGGATGCGGCGAATCCCATTCGATACACCATGTTGTCCAGACGCGATTCCAGCAGGGCCAGCAGGTTTTCGCCGGTGACCCCTCTTTGCCGCTCAGCCGCTCGAGCGGTGTTCCGGAACTGCTTTTCCAGCAGACCGTATATCCTTCTCACCTTCTGCTTCTCACGGAGCTGAACTCCGTAATCGGAGTGCTTCGGGCGACCGTGGCCGTGCTGCCCTGGAGGGTAGTTGCGCCGCTCGATCGCACACTTGTCCGAATAGCATCGGTCGCCTTTGAGAAACAGCTTCTGCATTTCTCTTCGGCAAAACCTGCACACCGATTCTCTGTATCGTGCCAAGTCTTTCTCTCCTTTGAGCTAACCGCGTCCCTTTGCCGGACGTTCCGTACTTACACTCTTCTGCGCTTCGGCGGCCTGCACCCGTTATGAGGAATAGGAGTAACGTCCTTGATCAACGTGACCTGGAGTCCTGCGGACTGCAACGCTCGAAGCGCCGCTTCTCTGCCCGCTCCCGGACCCTTGATCAGCACGTCCACGCTGCGCATCCCCTGATCCATCGCCTTGCGGGCTGCGTCTTCCGCGGCCAACTGGGAAGCAAACGGGGTGGATTTCCTCGACCCTTTAAATCCCTGAGTTCCCGAAGACGACCATGCCACCGTATTACCCTTGAGGTCGGTTATGGTAACGATGGTATTGTTAAAGGTGGACTGAATATGAGCCATCCCGTGCGG
>JBMOME010000108.1:0-15077 GCA_049323095.1 Thermodesulfobacteriota bacterium | reverse complement strand
ACATAGTCCACAATCTTGAATACGACCGTCTTGCCGAAGACGTGCAGCTCGTGCTTCAAACACTCAATTCGAAGGAGACCGAGGTCAGGACGAAGGCCGGACACTGGTATTCCATGCGAGTGCTTCCGTATCGCACCACTCAAAATGTTATCGAGGGAGTGGTGGTCACCTTCGTTGACATTACCCCGCGAAAACGGGCTGAGAAAGAGCTGCAGGAGAGCGAGCAGCGCTATCGGAAAATCGGCGAGCTGGTTTCGGGGGTGTGGACGTGCACTCCTGACGGTCGAATGACCTATCTGAGCCAGAGTTTTCTGGACATGGTAGGCATGAAATGGCAGGACTGGGAAGGACACAAGTGGATAAAGAAAATCCGCGTGAGTAATTCGGAAAAACTAATCGCCGCGTGGCGGAAGTGCGTTGCAGGCGGCGGATATTGGAACCACGAGTTCACCATACGCGACAAGGCTGGAAAAGAGAGAACTATTCTTGCACGCGGGGTACCCATTAAAGATGAGAAAGGTGAGGTCACGTCCTGGGCGGGCATCAATCTTGACTTAAGCGACCCGGGAGATAAGTCAAGCTCCTGCGTTCCCGAATCAGTCTGAGAGATTGGTTCTGCTGCACAGCTCTTATCAGTCTTCTGTTGCAGGGGTAGGCGATGGATAACGATGAACGGGAAAAGGACGAGGCCGAGAAGTTGCGCCGGCAGGCCGAGACTTTGGTTCGGCATCTGCCGGCGGGTAAGGATGTATCGACGCTGACTGCAGATGATATGCGGAAGGTCATTCATGAACTGCAGATACATCAAGCGGAACTCGAAATACAAAATGAGGAGCTTCGCCGCGCTCAGCTAGAACTCCAAGCCGCAAGGGACACGTACGAAGACTTGTACCATTTTGCCCCGGTCGGGTATTTCACTCTCGACTCCAAAGGGATGATCCTGCAAGTCAATCACCGCGGAGCGCTCCTTCTTAAGCGTGACAGACGCATTCTTATCCAAAAGCCTTTTTCAGCTCTGGTTTCGCCAAGTGATGTTCCCGCATTCTATCGTCATCTCAGATTAGTATTTCAAAAAGAGGCCAAGCAGAGCTGTGAAATAAAACTCGCAATGGACGGCGAGGATGAAATCCATGTGAGGTTGGACAGCATCGCGCTCAAAGGCACGGGAGGTGAGCTGGAGACCTGCCGGACAGCAGTCGCTGACATTACGCAATTGGAACTCCTCAAGCAAGAGGTGCTCAAAACTCGGGAGCATGTCTTACTCAATATGGTGGAAGGTGTTTGCGTCTGCGACGAGAGCGGCATTATTACTTTTTGCAATCCCGCATTCGATACCATGTTCGGCAATGACCGGAACGAGTTGTTGGGACGGAACATTTTTCAGGTCGAAGACTGCAATTACAAGGATAATTCAGCCACATTTCCACAGATACTGGCTAAATCTCTTACAGACGGCTACTGGCGGGGAGAACTCCGGTGCAACAGGAAAGATGGGACCTCTCTGTATGTGAAGCTGATGACATCAGTCGTGCCCGTCCTTGGCAAGAAGAACATTCTTATTGTATGGGAAGATATTACCACTCTTAAGCGAGCAGAAATCGCCTTGCGGGACAGCGAGCAGCGATTCAGGGCCATTTTTGAAGGCGCCACTGACCTGATCTTCCTCAAAGACCTGTCACTGCGGTACACACACGTAAACCCCGCGTTTGAAGAACTGTTCGAGATGCCTGCCGGGAGTATTGTCGGGCTCAGCCACGAGGACCTGTTCGGCAAGGAGGGGGCAGAGTACGAAAGGGATGTGAATGAGCGCGTGATCGAGGGTGAGACGATCGAGGAAGAACGCTCCAGAAATGTCGGAGGGGCGACAAGGCGGTTCCACGAAGTCAGGGCCCCTCTTCGCGACGGGCAAGGCGACATCGTTGGCGTGTTCGGGATAGCCCGAGACATTACCGAACGGCAAAAGATCCTTTCAGGCCCGACCAAAGAGCTTGAAAACTACCGTTCAAAGGCCATGCGCAAGACCATGCAACTGGCCCTTCAAGCCGCGAAAAGAGATTCCATAATCCTCCTGAAGGGAGAGACCGGCAGCGGCAAGGACTATGTTGCCAAGTACATCCATGATCATTCTCCTCGCTCCGACGGGCCCTATTTCTCCATAAATTGTGGCGCGGTGCCGCCGGACCTGGCCGAATCGGAACTCTTCGGCCATGAGCGCGGAGCTTTTACCGGCGCGCATTCCCGCAAACGAGGACTGCTGGAACTGGCTGAGGGTGGGACTTTGCTCTTGAACGAAATCGGAGAGCTTTCTCTCGCGTTGCAGGCAAAACTGTTAACTTTCCTGGACATGAGGGCGTTCACACGGGTCGGTGGTGAAAAGGAGATTTCCGTCAATGCCCGGCTCATGGCAGCCACGAACAAGGATTTGGAGAAGGAGGTTGAAGAGGGTCGCTTCCGGCAAGATCTGCTTTATCGTTTGAACGTGATGGCCATAGAAGTGCCGCCTCTCCGGGAGCGGCTGGAGGACCTCCCGGCCCTTGTGGAGCAGATCAACTCAAGGCTGGCCGCGGACATGCAACTCTCGCACGTGCCGGTGCTGGATGCCTCCAGAATGAGGGCCTTCGCTCAATACCACTGGCCTGGAAACGTGAGGGAGCTCCGCAACGTTTTGGAACGCTCACTCATACTCGGAGACGCGCCGCGCCTCGGAGCTCTGTTGCCCGCGTCTGAGACATCCGAGGGCGATTACTCAATAACTTTGAAATTTGGCGAGGGGCGCAGTCTTCGGGATCTCACGGACGAGGTCACCAAGTCGGTGTGCATTGAGGCTTTGAGACGCTCCGGCGGCAACAAGAAGGAAGCGGCCAAGCTCCTGGGTATTGCGCGCGACTCTTTGTACAGGCATATGAAAAATTTCGGAATTGAGACGGAGAATACGACAGGGTAGGGGCAGGCCTTGTGCCTGCCCTGGGGCGTATCACCCCGAATCGGGCAGGCAACGTTCGGTAGGGGTCGGCGTCCCTGCCGGCCCGAGAACAACGGGCAAGCCTGCCCCGGACTTGATCCGGGGATGCCCGTCCCACCAAAGCCCTGTGCCGCGGACACATTGGTGTTGCGTCAGGTGTGGGAAGACCGCGATCTACGTCCCTTTTGGGATCCAGGCGGGAGATCCTAGAGTAGGGGCAGGCCTGGTGCCTGCCCCATTTGGAATGATCCAGCCGAGGGCAGGCACTAGGCCTGCCCCTACGAGGAATGTCGGAATGCAATGCGACTAATCCGGGCGGACGCATGGGTCCGCCCCTACATGTTGACACCAAAGGCCAACAGATTGGTTCCCGTGAGCCAGGGGTCCACCTTCCCTACGGCGTGGCTAATCCAACGCTAAGGCCGATCAACGCGGCCGCGCCGAAGATCACACCGCAACAGACGATTACAGGAAGGATGAGTGCAAGGATGCTTTTCCCGGTGCTGGTTCCGTGAACCTGAGAAAGTCCTACCACTGTGAGATACAGCCGCCAGAAAAGGCCGATGAAGCTGCCCACAACCGGCACTACATTGATCAGCTCAGGCGCGGATGCGTAACAAGCAACTCGGAATGTGGCCTCGAAATCCTCCTTCGCTCCACCAACGAGGAAAAGGCCCACGTGTAACGTCACGGCCCATATCACGATGCCCAGGAAGACCAGCATAGGAATGAGCACGCCAAATATGATGGCGCGGTTACCTCCGAGGTTCTCGTGCCCGAACAAGGGCGTGCCCATAGCAAAGCCCCACAAATAGCCGATCATGGTACCCAAGGTTTCCACGATCAGCGCATAGAGTAGGGGCATCATGAAACCACCCTTGAGGGGAAGCCGGGCAAAGAACTCCTTCGGATTGAAAAGACTCTCCCGCACGGTGAGATATATGCCCGAGGCGAACCCCAGTTCTTCCTGGTCTTCCCAGGGGCAATATTCGTCCCGGATCGAGGGAGCCTCGCCGGAAGGCTCAGGCTCGGTACTGATGTCGACGCGTGGCAGGTCCGTGCCGGTGTCGGTGGTCTGAGTGTCAGGCGCGTCCAAGGGTTTTCCGCAGAACGAGCAGAATTTCTGGTTCTCAACAGGATGAAGTTCACGACCACAATGGGGACAATTCACGGTTTGATCCTTTCTGAGCCAAAAGTTGTCATACCGATGCGCGATCAAACAAGTTGTAGGTGTACGACGGGCCGGAGACCCCCTTCTCTTCGGACGACGCAAGGCCGTCGGACCTTCGTTCAGGGGCTCCCTGGCCCGTCGCAGTAACTATTTCACTCATTTGAAAGCGCATTCGTATGAAAGTGGTCGGCATGAGCGACACCATTCGGGGTTACGTATGGGGAGGTTTGGAGGGGAGATGAGTCTCCCCTCCAAGTTGTTGCGCAACGATGCGCTCTTATTCCCATTCTCCGAGGCGCAGCCCCGGAGCGCTTACCGAAGGCTACAACTTTCATGAGTAGTTGTAGCTTGTTAGCTATGGTAGTTGGTATCAAATAATGTGTTCCGCTATCCAGCTATCAGGCGCTACATTGCTCACGCTCATGATCCGCTCGTCGGATGCTGCCTCCCGAATACCAATCTTTTCGCCTCTCGTGGCCTGCTTTGCGTACCTGCGGATGATGCTCCCAATGAGCTGCTCTTCCTCGGGATTAGGACGGCCCTGGACGAGAGCGGTTGGACCGGGAAAGCCGATGGGATAAAAGAGTAATCCTGCTGCCGCGAGCTGCTCCAGACGGAGATTCTCATCGTGATTGCGGCCCACCACGATTCTCAGCCCGGGCCTTATCCTGATGTGTCTCCCCACGGTCAATGCCTGAAAGCCTTCTCTAGGGACTTCATCATGGTCCGAGAGGAGATCCCGCATTCGGTTGGAAAAGCTCACATCCGTGAGCAGACAACCTCCGGCCGGGGACTGAAAGCCGGTGAGACCAATCTCCTGGGCCAGCCTCAATTGGTCCTTTCTCCCGCGGCCTCGGATGCCAAGGAGCTGGGCCCGATCTACAATTCCAGCCTCTTCCGGCAGGGTAGGAGCGAGCGCCAGGGCAGACAACGGCCGCAACACCAGTCCTTCGCAGCCAGACTCGCGATCGATCAGTCTCATGGCGTCGCGGCGCTGGGACATGGGACGCTGCCCTAGCACTTCGCCCGTAACGATAAAAGAGGCCCCTTCTTTCTCCATGAAGGCCCGCGTCTTCTTGAAAGTATATATTCGGCAGTCGATGCAAGGGTTCAGGTTCTTGCCGTGCCCGAAGCGCGGGTTGCGAATGATCTCCAAGAAGTCATCCCCTTTTGGGAGAAACGCCACCGGCACGTTCAATTGCCGAGCCAAGGTCATGATGGCAGAGTCGGGCGAGCCGGGATCGTCTGAAGAGAAGAACCAGGTGAAGTGCACGGCCAGAACATCTATTCCCTGGCGCTTCATCAGGTGAATAGCCAGCGCGGAATCAAGGCCTCCGGAAATGAGAGCTACGGCTCTTCGATTCATGATCGGTAATTCGGAGTGCAAATTAGAAAACATCTGCCGAGAAGATATACACTGCGGTGTCTTTGTCCTTCCACGCGTCCCTGGGTAGTCCGGCCTTCCTGCATGTCTCTTCTAGGAACGTGAGCGTGTCCCAATTCCGTTCCGTGGCCACCTGCGGCAGAAGAACCCCTGCGAAATAGCCCTTTCTGATTATGATTCCGTGGATCCCCACCTTGATTTCCGACGGATCGTGGATTTCTTGAAACGGAGTCAACGCGGAGATCTCCAGCTCAAGATAAGGCAGTTCGTCCTGCGTAACCGGCCGAAACCGAGGATCGTTGAATGCCGCGGCCTCTGCCATTTCCCTCACCGTTTCGATAAGGGGCCCTTTTCCCTCCAGCGAGCCTATGCAGCCGCGGAGCATTCCTTTCTTATAGAGACTCACAAAGGCCCCACGATGCTCTTTGAGCTTTTCGGAAGAGGTTTCAATCGTCGGTTCCCGCTCGCCCCGCGCGCGCTTCTCGATGGTCTCGAGAGCCAGACGCCGGAGTTGTTCCTTCTCCTCGTCGCTCAGACCAAGGTCTACGCCTACGTCCTTCTTGCTCTGCGACATTGGCGGCTCCCTACGTGTGGTTCTATAGCGGTTCTCGAAAGTGAGCGCGGATTCAATTGTGGCACCCGTGCGTTGAAATCTGCACTTTCGGATAGAGCGAGAATCCCCCTCCTCCTTCCCCCTTTGTGGGGCGGCCTTTCCAGGCCGCCGGCAGGCTAGAAAGCCTGCCCCACATGGGGAAAGGTCTTACAATCCCCTCCCTTGATGGGAGGGGGAAGGGGGAGGGTGACTCTCGGCGCAAACTTCAATGCCGTTTACTATGACCTACAACTCCAACTGATACGTCCCGGCCCTTCGCGGTCCGAGCTCGTGATTACGGAAAGAGCGGAAGCCCTGTGAGCCCCTCGGTTTCCTTGAGGCCCATCATGATGTTCATGTTCTGGACCGCCATACCCGAAGCCCCCTTGGTCAGATTATCCAGCGCGGACACGACAACCAGAATGCCGGTCCGGTCGTCCACCTCCACGGCAACGTGGCACATGTTGGTACCTCGCACCTGGAGAGTGTCGGGGAGCACTCCTGCCGAAAGCACCTGCACAAAGGGTTCCGCGCTGTAGAATGCATCGTAATGCTCACGGATCGTATCCGCGGCCACGGGGCCCTTGAGGGGCAGGTATATGGTACTAACCATGCCGCGGCTCACCGGGATCAGATGCGGCGAAAATCTCACCCGTACCGGTTCGCCCTTCAGGAGTGTCAGTTCCTGCTCCATTTCCGGGATATGCCGATGACGCATGATACTGTAGGGCTTGAAGCCTTCGCCCGCCTCGCAAAAGCTGGTGGTGAGCTTCGTGCCACGGCCTGCTCCGGATATGCCTGATTTCGAGTCTGCGATGACCACCGACGTGTCAGCCCAGTCTTGAGAAATAAGCGGGGCGACGCCAAGAATCACGCATGTCGGATAACATCCGGGATTGGCCACCAGCGAGGCCTTGGCAATCTCAGCTCTATGGATCTCGGGCAGTCCGTAGATTGCCTGTGGCAGGATTCCAGGGTCCTGATGAGGCCCGTACCACTCCCCATATACTTTGGGATCATGGAGCCTACAATCAGCCGAAAGGTCCACCACTTTCACGCCCGCGTCCAAGAGCGGCCGGACAAACTTTGCAGATTCGCCATGCGGGAGGGCGAGGAACGCCAGGTCCGCCGGCACGCGCTGCAAATCGTCCACCGTTGACAACGTGAAGTCGTACACTCCACCTAGTGATGGGAAGACCTCACTTGCCTGCTTTCCGGCCCACTGCTGCGAACTTCCTCCAGCGATCACCACATCAGGATGGGGCGCCAGGAGCCGGACAAGCTCCACGCCCGTATATCCCGTAACACCGAAGATAATTGTCCGAACCATAACCGCTTCTCTCTTGCCTTACATTTCCACGCGATAATTGGGGGCCTCTTTGGTGATCACCACGTCATGCACATGCGATTCCTTGAGACCCGCGGACGTAATTCTGATGAACTGCGCCTTCTCCTGCAATTCCGCAATGTTTTTGGCTCCCACATAGCCCATGCCTGCCTTGAGTCCACCCACCAATTGGTGGATCGAATCCGCTGCCGGCCCCTTTGCCGGGACCATACCCACGATTCCTTCAGGCACGAGCTTGGGTTCAGTCACGCCTTCATGCTGACCGTAACGGTCTCGCGAGCCTTCTCGCATGGCCTCCAGCGAGCCCATGCCTCGGTAGGCTTTGTACGAGCGGCCTTGGTACAGCACGCTTTCACCAGGACTTTCGTCCGTCCCTGCCAAAAGGCTTCCGATCATGACGCAGTGGGCTCCTGCCGCCAGCCCTTTAGTGATGTCCCCCGAATACTTGACGCCGCCGTCGGCCATCAAGGGTATGCCCAGCTTTCGAGCGGCTTTGCAGCAGTCCATGATCGCGCTCAGTTGCGGCACTCCGATGCCTGCGATGATTCTCGTGGTGCAGATCGACCCTGGTCCTACGCCGATCTTGACGCCGTCCGCGCCGGCCTTGACCAGGTCCTCAACCGCCTCTGCGCTGGCAACGTTCCCTCCAATGACCTGAATGTCGCGGAAGTTGCTTTTGAGCTGTCTGATACTCTCCACCACGTTCCGGGAATGGCCGTGGGACGTATCGACTATAATCACGTCCGCGCCCGCCTTCCGGAGCATTTCCACTCGTTCATCCCGGTCCGGTCCCACTCCCACGGCTGCTCCTACGCGGAGCCGTCCATACTGGTCCTTAACTGAATCGGGGAACATGATGGCCTTTTGTATGTCTTTGATCGTGATAAGCCCTTTTAGGCGATTGTCCTTGTCCACGACCAGAAGTTTTTCGATGCGGTGCCTATGGAGCAGGGCCTTTGAATCCTCGATGCTGATACCTTCGTCCACGGTGACCAGGTTTTCCTTGGTCATCACATCAGCGACCCGCATGTCCAGGTCTTCTACGAAGCGCAGATCACGGTTCGTCAGGATACCTACCAGGTACCCGTTCACCGTCACCGGCACGCCGGAAATATGGTATCTTCCCATGATTTCCAGTGCGTCGGTGATCTTCTGTTCAGGCCCGATGGTAATCGGGTCCACGATCATGCCTGATTCAGAGCGTTTTACCCGTTCTACCTCTCTGGCCTGGTTCTCTATGGAAAGATTCCGATGGATAATCCCGATGCCGCCTTGACGAGCCATGGTTATGGCCATCTGGGATTCGGTCACGGTGTCCATGGCCGCGCTGACGATAGGAATATTAAGTGAGATTTCCTTCGTCAGTCTGGTAGCCACGTTCACCTCGAACGGCAAGACCGCGGAATACTTCGGAACTAGGCTTACATCATCAAATGTGAACGACTCCTCAATGTGCATCCGATCCACTCCTGATTTTCAAATATGAGAAGCTGGGCCTACGATCGGTGATCTGTCATTGCGAGGGCGCCAGCCCGAAGCAATCGCCATTGGTGGGACAGTCCCGCGAGGAGCTGGATCGCCTGTCTGATGGAATGACGGGCAACCCCGCGTTCCGCGCGGGGCCGTCCCACCATGATAAGATTGCTTCGGCCCCCGGATCGAGTCCGAGGTCCTCGCAATGACAGGGTAGGCCAAAACCTCCTAACAGACCCGCCACTAGTAGACCCATAGAGAAGGCGGTGAGACCCGCACCTTGTCCGACAGACTCTGTGCGAGCCGGCCAAGGCTCCCGGACAACAGGTCTGCGAGACCTCCCCACTTCTTTTCGGGGTAGACCAGCTTGGGGTCGCCCTTTATGCCCGCTAATTTCGCGGCGACTTCCACCGCGTCATAGAAGTTGCCAAGCGAATCCACCAGACCAAGCTCTTTGGCTTTTTCACCCGTGAAGAAGCTGCCGTCGCAAACGCTGCGAAGCTTGTCTTCGTCGATCTTGCCCTTGCGGCCTTGGGCCACGTCCTTGATAAACTGTTCGTGGATCTGTTTGGCAAAGCTCTCCAGCAGCTTTCGTTCCTCTTCAGACATCGGTCGCACGCCCGATCCGATGTCCTTATACTTTCCGGCCTTTATCACGTTCACATCCACGCCGATCTTGTTAATGGCTTTGTGAACCTCTGCCATAAACATGATCACGCCTATGCTCCCTGTTATGGTCCCGGCAGAACACACTACGCGGTCTGAGTTTGACGCGATGTAATACGCGGCAGAAGCGCCCACGGTTTCCATCGAGGCTACCACGGGCTTCTTGGCCTTGGTCCGCTCGATCTCCCGATAAATCTCCTGCGCGGGAGCCACAGCGCCACCGGGTGAATTGATCCGGAGCAAGACTGCCTTGATGGACGACTTCTTCCGGAATTTTCGGAGCTGCTTGATTATGTCGTCAGCCGAAGTGATTGTGCCTTCAATGGGAAGTACTCCGATCTTTTCCGATGTGCCTAATACTTCGGCCACAGACGTGGTCTCTTCGTCGGATTCCGTCAGGAATGCCAACGTAATTAGCAGCGCGAGAAAGCCCACTACGAGGAACCCGATGAATAGAAGCGCTATGCCGGTCCGTGATCTCTTCATGGACTCCTCCAGCGTCAAGATTCCCCTGCAATATCACCCAATTAAAGGCCCAACCGTCAGGGATATGAAACCTTAACAGAATTCCCCGCCACTCGCAAGGAGCTTTACCGAAGCCGTGCAATGCCGAGACTGCCTCTAAGTCCCTCGATATCCTCCGCGCCTGTGAGCTTCAGGAATGCTTGTTCGAGATTGCCGCTGGTCCGGGCAATCCTGCTCTTGATGTTATCGGGGGTGTCGGAGGCTATGATCTTGCCTTTGTGAATGATGTTGATCATGGAGCATATCTCTTCAGCCACTGCCAGGGTGTGGGTGGAAAGGAAAACGCACATACCTGTATCTCTAACCATCTCGGTGAAAAGGTCCTTTACCAGGCGGACTCCTCTGGGATCCAGGCCCACCATAGGCTCGTCGATGATAAAGATCCGCGGATGGTGGAGCAGAGCAGAGATAATAACAAGGCGTTGTTTCATGCCATGTGAGTAACCTTCGATCAGTTCATCCTTCCAGTCGGTCAATTCGAACATCTCCAGATACTGGGAGCCCATGCGGTTGAGCTCTGCTTTGTCAACATTGTACAACCCTGCGCTGAACTCCAGGAACTCCCAGCCGGTGAGCTTCTCATACAAGTACGGTCTGTCCGGTACAAAGCCGGTGATGATTTTGGCCTTTTCAGGCTCTTCCGCCAGGTTGTGCCCGCCCAGGAAAATCGTGCCGGTATCAGGTTTCATCAAGCCCGCGAGCATCCGTATGGTAGTGGTCTTGCCTGCCCCGTTGGGTCCGAGAAACCCCATGATCTCTCCCGCGGGAACATGAATGTCAATATGATCGACGGCCACGGTTCTCAGGAACCGCTTTGACAGGTTTTCAACTCGAATCATTGCTTCATATCACCTATTACTGCGCACTGAAGCACAAGAATCAGCCCTCATTTCTGGAGGATGCGGCCTTGAGCACCTGGAAGCTCAGGTTGCCCAGATAGGAGATCACATTGAGGTGCTTATCAACATCGCCATGCATGAGAGTAACATGTGCCGCGTCAACAGGAAACTGGTTCATGAGAGGGTCGGCGGTGAACCAGCTCTTGCCCCCCCAGAAACCGCACCAGGCATGATAATAGAACTCTCCCTCCATGTACACTAGGCCCAGCGAGACACGCGCGGGAAGGCCCACTGCCCTTGCGAGGGATGCCGCGAGCACCGCATGTTCATTGCAGTCTCCCTGACGAGTCTCCAGTATCGCGTAGGCGTCCGGCACTGAAGGGGTGGGGACCTTTTTGAGATACCCATGAACCCATGCGTTGATCAACCGGCCTGCGGCCACCGGGTCCTTTTCGTCTCCTACAATTTCTTTGGCTTTCTTAATGATCGCTGGATGGTCGCTCCTGATAAACCTCGATGAAACCAGGTGCGTTTCCATTTTCGAGTCCGTGCAGGGGAGGGTGTATGTTGCCTTGGGTGGCTCTTCCCGCTTGATGGTGAGCTTCGCGTCATTTTGGATCTTCTGCCGCAAAGGGTCTACGTCGTGGATGAGATCGAGCCCCTTAACGATCTTCAGCTCTACTTGTTGTGCGTTTTGGGGATCGGGGATCGTGCCTTCCACAGGGACTGCCGAGATGCCCATCATATCGGGCAGATCGCGGACTCCCCCAACGCTCTTTTCGATCTCGTCCTTTGTAGCGCGATTTACCGTGATACCCAGCGGCAATCGTCCCTTTAGGAGGCGGCCTTCATGATCGATCCACATGGAAAGATCCAGGGCGCGGTATGACGCGCGAACAAGCCACGCCTCAATCTTCTTGCCTCCGATTTCCATCTCGCTCTTGTCCTGGACTTTGATCACCGCATCCCACTTTTGACCGTCCATGGGATCGAAGATCGGTGTGCGCATTTCATCTCCAATGTTCAGGCCGGTCAGCGGAACAGGCAGCCCCAACGAACGAGAAATTCTGGGAATATCGTATAGCTTTATCTTTTTGGTTCCCCCTCCCATGAACGAAGGAATAGTCAACACCAGATCTCTCCCCTCCACCCGTCCCTTTTGCTCAAAGGACACGATGCCGGAGCTGAGTTTGAGGTGGAAAGAACGCAACCTGAACGCGTCATCCACTTCTGAGGTGCTTGCAATTCGTATGGGCTTGATCTGCCCTTGGATGTTGAGCGAGAGCCTCAGGTCGTCCCTGAGGGTCCACCCGTCGGAAACTCTAAACTGTCTGGACCTGCCATAGCCGGCATAGGCGCCGCCAATGCGGATAAGGAACCAATCGTCGGATTCGGTGCCCGCAATATGGGCGGATGTGGAAATCTCCGCGCCGCTATTCAGGAACCGGTCCTTCACCAGAAAGCCCATGAGCGTAAGCCACGCGGCCACGATGAGAACGGTGATCCAGGGATTCATTCGGAGGGGTGATGGACGCCAGGAAGAACGCATGTCACAAGATGCCAAGGGTCTGGAGACGCTCCCTGAGCCTTTGGAGCAGCTCCTCGTTGTTTTGCAGCACTCCCGCGGCTTGTTCCTCGGTCAGTCCTGCGCCGATCAGGACCTGATGGGCTCGCTCACAGGAGATAAGGTTTTCAGGTGAATGGGTGTCTGTGTTGACTACCATAGTGGCAGCGGTCAGTAGAGAGATCCGGGCGACATGACCGTTCGTCAGGCTGTGCCCGTGCCGAGAGGTGATCTCCAGGCAGACGCCCCGCTCTGTCGCCATCCGGGCATCGGCTTCTGAGATGTACCCGGGGTGCGCCAGAATGTCCACGCCGGCTTCGATCGCTGCCCGATTGGTGCCCGGGGCCACCGGCTCGACCGGCGATTCGCCATGCACTACCACAAGGGGAGCGCCTAACTCTCTGGCCAATGCTGCAAGCTCTCCGATCTGCCCTGGAGGCGCATGGGTTATCTCCACCCCAGGGATGACCAGAGTTTCCTGGAAGCGGTTCAACTCCGTTGCCACCTTGAGAATGGACCGGACAACAGCTTCCAGATTCGAGCCATCCACGTGATCGGTGAGCCCTATGGCACGGTACCCGATGACATGAGCGCGCCGGACGAGCTCACTTGGGTTGAGCGCTCCGTCGCTGAGCAACGTATGGGTGTGAAAGTCAATCATGTGCCTACTCCTGCACTGATCGCTCGGCTCCGGCGTCTCGTGGTGTCGCACGCAGGGATTCTACGGGCTGAGCTCGCGCAAATTCGTCGAAACAACGACGAGTGACCTTTCGCGCACGAGAAGTCCATTCCTGCTACCATACCTCGGGGAGAGCTTCACGCCAAGTGGGGAGCATTGACCCGCGCCGCGGAACCCCGCAGGACGACCGACCGGCGAAATAGCTACGGCTCGGGCCGATTGCTCACTGACGCAGAACAAATCGGCGGCGGTGACGTGACCGAAGTAGGACCGGCATCTTGCCGGTCCTCGTACGACAGGGATGCGAGGCCAGACCGGCAAGATGCCGGTCCTACTGAAGTCTTCGTTCGACGAAGGAACCGCTTTCCCTTTGGAAGACACAATGGATTCGGCTCGGGGAAGAAATCACTTCCCATACAGAGGCTTTTATTCTAAGATCCCGAGAGGAGCAGTCTATTCAAGGCGTGCTCCGATATTGATAATCAATTCCAGTTACCTGCAACGGTTCGTCAATCCAACGTTATGGAAAAGAAAGAAGCCAGAATTCGATGCACTGGTTGCGGCGCCGCGTTCAAGGTGAGAATACCTGTAACCGACAAGGCGCTGAGTTTCACGTGCAAGAAGTGCGGGAAGATCCTGAAAATAAGGCTTAAGTCGTCCACTCCGGCTTCGAAGGACCAGGCTCCTGGGCAGATGGATGCGGGACAGGTTCCAGGATTCGAAACCACGCAACTACCGGATTCGGCAGAATTCCAGGATCGTCCCGGAAGCGGGCCTCTTGTGAAGACCTTTGACGATGTGGAAGGGCGCTACGGCCGCGCGACCCCGTCAAAACCCTCTGGAAGTCCTGAAGCCCGCTGGATGGTCCTTTCCGGGGAAGACGTAAAAGGCCCGTATACGGATGACGAGATCCGCGATCTCATCAAAGGGCGCGAGATCGACCCAAACACCTCTCTGAGATTGGGAGAACGGCCCTGGATCAAAGCGAGCCAGGTGGCTCATTTCCGCTCGCATTTTGAAAGCCTTGGACATATGCGCAAGAGCGCGGGAGTTTCTTTGGAAGGCCTGTGGGAGGGAAGCGACCAGGACGCAGGGGAAGATATCGCTCTTGACAGAGACTTGGGTGCGTTGCTGCGCTATCCGATTCGTGAAGGATCTTGGCAGCCCCTGGCTATTTTCACCGGACTGGCCTTTGTGCTCTCGGTTGCGCTTTCACTGGACTTCATCATAGGTCTGCCCATCAGCATTCTAGGTTGGATCCTGCTTTACGGCTATCTGGGGCTCCTGGTGAGACACAGCGCCAAGTTCCCTGACAGCGCGCCCCCTAAGTGGGATTTTAGCAAGGCCGCACTCATGGGAAGAACAGGCGCAGAGATCTTTGCCGTTCTCTTGGCCTATTCCCTGGCCCCGGTCGCTCTTCTACTCGTACTGATGATCGCGTGCTTCTTGAACGGCATGGCATTGCCGGGCTATCTGTTCATGGTCCTCACGGTAGCTGTCTATGTGGGTTCGGTCTTCGTCGTACCGGCAAGCTTGGTTGTTCTTGAGTCGTCCGGGCGATTAGGAGATGCCCTCAACCCTGGAAAAATTGTTGCGGTGATCAGAAAAGGAGAGCACGGGTACCGGATGCTGGCCTTCGTTTCCGTAGGCGCGGGCATGGCTTGCTTGGTGGCCTCCTTTGCCGGGATATTTCTCGCAGAAGTGCCTATGGCGGGCTTCCTGCTGTCAGGGCTCGTCATGGCCCTGATCTTTTCGTATGCCCACTTCATCTGGTTCCACGTGGTGGGCAGATTCTCCAGAAGGTACAGACAAATGCCGGGTCAGGCATTGGCCGCCACGTCGGCCCCCTGACCAGGGTCGAGTCGTTTATCCGT
>JBMOME010000107.1:0-15199 GCA_049323095.1 Thermodesulfobacteriota bacterium | reverse complement strand
AGGGCGACTCCCTGAGCGCTCAGTCAGATCAGAGACTGGAGCGCCCCTTATACCGGTTAGCTTTCAGAAGGTGAAGGTGAGGTTGTAACCAAAGCAGCACTGACCTGGACACCAGGTCAGTGGCACCCAGCATCCAATCAATTTCGGCCCGGGGTGCCACGGACCTGAGCTTTGGCAGGTCCGTGTCTGATTCAGATGACTCTTCATCGTTTGGCCACGCATAGGTATTACCTGTCAGTGCGGGGAGGGAACAGTCACAGCGGCTCCAGATCCCGCTTGACACCCTTAGAAGCATCCCATATGCTGAATAATTAGAGTTTCAAGTACCGCTGCGCGGGCGCCAAGGACAAATCATCATGCAGATTTTTGTTTCGGGGTCGTTGGCATACGACCGGATAATGGATTTCCCCGAACGTTTTTCCGATCATATTCTGCCGGACAAGATTCACGTTCTCAATGTCTGCTTCCTCGTGAACGGGATGGAAGAGCGCTTCGGTGGGACCGCAGGAAACATCGCCTACAGTTTGACGCTCCTAGGCGAACGACCGCTGATCCTGGCCTGCGCAGGCAAGGACTTTGGTGAATACGGCGAATGGTTGAAAAGCCGCGGCCTCTCCCTGGACGGAATTCGGATTATCCCGGAAGAATTCACAGCCAGCGCCTATATCACGACAGATAAGGCCGATAACCAGATTACCGGTTTCAACCCTGGAGCCATGAAGCATCCGAGCCTCTTCAGTATCGACGGCGCTAACCCGGCCGATACTCTTGCCATCGTGGCCCCCGGCAATGTTGAGGACATGCAGAGCTACACAGCTTGGTACCAGCAGAAACAGATTCCGTATATCTTCGATCCGGGTCAACAAGTCCCGGTTCTTTCGTCCGAGAATCTTTCCAGCATGATCACCGGCTCGATCATGCTTATTTCCAACGACTACGAGCTGGAGATGATTAAGCGGAGCACAGAGCTGAGCCTTTCTCAAATCCTGGAGCGCTGCGGGGCCGTTATTACCACGCTGGGGGACAAAGGCTCGGTCGTTCGCACCAAGGAAAGTGAAGTGGAAATCCCCGCTGTGCGCACATCGCAGGTGCTCGATCCGACCGGCGCGGGCGACGCGTACCGGGCTGGGCTCATCAAGGGCCTGGCAACGGGCAAGGATCTCGTGTCGAGTGCTCGCATGGGCTCGGTGAGCGCAAGCTTCAGTGTGGCATGTCAGGGCACCCAGTGCCACCTATTCTCTGAGAACGATTTTTGGGACCGCTACCAGGGCACCTTTGGCGCTCTGCCGTGACCATTGAGGAGTTGACCATGCGCTGTTCAACAGAAGACAGGCCGCTCCTGGCCGCAGAGCTGAGTCTGGAGGGTTCCCCTGCAGATCTCCTGGACCAAATCCGGAACTTGTTCACCGAGCTGGGTATCCTTGAACAGACCCTCTTCGTAGAATACCACGGCAACCGTTACCGGGTATCTTGCAGCGACGACAGCTTCGTGGTTTACCGGATTAATAATCACCGCGGCACCAGGCACCATATGCCCGGCTGGCCGGTTTGCCTGGTGGACGAACACTCGGTCTTCCAAGAACACACTGTTCCCGCGATTGCCCGCGATCGCTGCGCGTGCAGAGCAGACATTCAAAAGTGGCTTGAGATAGTCGAACTCTGCACGAAGGGTGGATGGACGAGAGACCAGTGATCGCCGAGAACCTGGAATTCCGTGCATATAGTGGTTGCCGAAATTCCTGTTCCAATCGCGTCCCCTGCATCCCGTCATTCCTGCGAAAGCAGGAATCCAGTCTTGGGGGCTCGGTACAACGTTTTCCATTTTCTACCCCCTGAATTTCTGGATTCCCGCGTACGCGGGAATGACGAATACGGGTCTACTGGCTACATCCCTTGGAATTTCCAGCTATTGGCTAAACTAACTTTATTTTTGGCAACGGGTATATTTAATCCAACCATCACGTCGGTTCGAGGAACGCTTCCACTACTTCATCCTGCCTCTTGGATTCAAGATAGGCCAGCGCGACCGCCAGAGCCAAGAAGACACAGTAGAAAGGCATGAAGTTTGAGTGGTGGGCAGGATGGAAGATGCGGAACGCAATCGATCCGATAAGCGCACCAAGCGTACCTGCGGCCGAACACGCGATCATCTTGTCCGGCGATCTATTCGTTTTCCACAAACTGACGCAGGCAGCCATCAATATCCAATAGAACAGGATAGTGCCGATAATACCTCGTTCCGCGAGGTGCAACATGTACTCATTATGCACCGGTGCGGCCAGTTGCCAGGGGAATCTGGCCCTCACCGGCGTGTAATCCGCGATATGGAACAAGTAATTGCTCGCGCCCACGCCGAGAAGCCAATGGTCCTTGAACATCCCCGCAGCCGTGTAGATCAGAGGCAGTCGTCCTTCCCATTGCCCCTCAGCCTGCTGAAAGCGGATGATAATAAGTGGGCTGAGGAGGAGGAGCACGAGGAAACTCACCGTAAGGGCTTTGCGCAGGGATCGCTTGGATATCCAACCATGCAATCGCCCGAGAGCGAACACCGTCGCACATCCTGCGATAATCAAGAACCCCGCAGACCTGGTTTTGGCCGCGAAAATGCCGCCCACCATGATGAACATCGACAGAAGCAGTATTATGCGGTGACTCGCCCTTTTCACGAGAAAATAGTAAGCAAGCCCCACTGGAATCATGAAAGCGAGCATCTCGGCAGCCGCGACGTCGCCTCCGAAGAAACCACCCGCCCTGAAGCCGACTTCCGCCTCCCGCTCTTTCACGTAAAAGCCGGTCAAGTTGTAATTAATGCCGGTGGCAAGCTGAAACATCATGAACAGAGCCTGGACCGTTTGACCCGCGAAGAGCGCATACATCACGATGCGGATATCTTTCTTAGTGCGCAGATTGTTTACCAGATACAGAAAGACAAGGAAATCCAAGAAGAGAGCAACGCATTCAAAGAAGGTATATCTGAAATCTACCGCCTTGATCCACCCTGCAACCAGGCTGTACAGAATCCACACCAACAAGAGAACACCAATAGAATTGCCGAATGTGAACGCGGCACGCTCCTTCTTGAAAGACAATTCCATCAGCCAAATGAAAAAGAGTAGGGCAAGAAAAGCTCGTACGCCATCGAAGACTATCCCCTCCACATAGGTTGGATAATCGTAGTGCACGAGCGGGATTCGGACCAGATGGATTCCCAGGCCAAGCGGGATCGCGAATACCATTGAGAATAGGAAAAATGTTCTGAGATCTCGGAGGAATACAGCAAGCCCCAGGAAGACTGCGACCCCAATATTCATCACCGCGAAGGCCTTCATGCCTAGGGCAAAGCTCTGGACATACGCGTATGCAAACGCGGGAATCAAAATGAGACAGGCAAGGATGAGAGGGAGCTGTCTGTACGATGACGTAACCGGTTGCATGAGACAGCCTCGAGTCAGGTCCCAGCGGTGGGCAACCGTGTGACCGTTTTCTAAGTGCGTAAAATAACCCATTAATGGCCGTTCGTCAACCGGCTGAAGCGCACACATCGGTGAAATCGAAACCTCGGCCTTGACTTTCATCGAACGAGACTGATTACTGATAATAGATGAGAGAATGCAAATATTGACGAACAGATTCGCGATATCGCAACAAGGATCGCTATTATGGCGCTTCGTTTTGAAAGCGTGGACATCAGTTCCGTGGATCAGGCTGAACTTGACCGATTTCCTGATAGAATGGTCCACCAGTCACTCCCGTGGCTGCGATTCATAGCCGATACCCAGAATGCCCGGCCGATCCTGGCTCACCTCCGGAGCGATCAAGAAACTTTGGGATATTTCTCCGGCCTTTTGGTGAATAAGTTTGGATTCACCATTCTGGGCAGCCCCTTCCCCGGCTGGAGCACCACGTACATGGGGTTCAACCTCAAGCCCGGGGTCCCACGGGCCGACGCAATCGGCGCGTTGAAGGACTACGCTTTCTCAAATCTCAAATGCCACCACCTGGAATTGATGGACCGGTTCGCGACTGAGCAAGACTATGAACCGTTCGACTTTGATGTCTGGATGTTCCGAGGGTACGAGATAGACCTGGCGCCTGACGAAGATCGCCTATTCTCTAATATGAGCGCCACCTGTCGTAATTCGATCCGCAAGGCGGCCAGGCTCGGCGTACGAATTGAGGAATCGACCGTTCCTGACTTTGTTTGCGATTACTGGGCCCAGCTCAAGCATGTATTTGCGGTAAAAGGGGCCATACCGCCCTTCGGCCCATCGCGTGTGGAACGGCTCATCGAGCATCTTCTTCCCACTGCGAGTCTGCTATTGCTCAAGGCGACAACTGAAGAGGGCGAATGCCTTGCCACAGGCTTGTTTCCCGCTATGAACAAGACTGCGTTCTTCTGGGGCGGCGCGAGCTGGCGCCATCACAGCAAGCTCGGAGCCAACGAAGCACTGGTTTGGTACGCTATGAAATACTGGAAGCGTCGAGGCATCCAGATCTTCGACATGGTGGGACTGGGCGACTACAAGAGGAAATTCGGCGCTTACCCCATTGCCGTTCCGTGGGCTTCCAAATCAAGGAACAGGTCCATAGCATTTCTTCGTCGATCGGCAGAATCAACTATTCGTCGATCTCACCGAATTGCTGGACGAGTAGCAAATCTTGTGGAATCGATCAGACATGGTCTACCTTAGGATTGAGTCCAGAGCGTACCGTACCACGCTGACAATGAGCGACCCCAGCAGCGCCCACCAGAACGATTTCACGTGAAACCCGGGCACGATAGCGCTTGCGAGCATGAAGATAAGAGCATTGATAACCAGGAGAAAAAGTCCGAAGGTGACTATGGTAATGGGAAAGGTGAGAATCACCAGAATCGGCCGGATCAACGCATTGAGAATCACCAGAACCACGGCGGTGATTGCGGCAGCGCCCAGACTGCGCACCGTAACTCCCGGTAGGAGGTACGTCACGACAATAACTGCCACAAAGAGAATTAGCCACGAAACAAACATATGATACATGCTCTTACCTCCTGGATCTCAGCGGAGTAGGCACCCCCCTCTTATCACAAGTCGCCTCAGGTTCAATTCGGGAATGCGCGTAAACTAAAGCCTGAGTCACCGGCTGGGAAAAGGCTTTCCGTCGTGGAACGCACACAGAAAACGTGATGGAGCTCTGAGCTCCAATCTTCACTCCCACTTGTCATCTTTGTCGCGACGCATGTCGATGACTCGGGGATCTCCAGATCGCCTGATTATGATAGTTTGTTCCATGTCGCGGCTTGGCAACGCGGAGTTCATGATCCACGACACGATGCTTACAATGAGCGATCCGAAAAGCGCTGACCAAAACGAATCAATATGCAGGCCCGAAACCACCCATCCCGCAAATTGAAACAGCAGAGCATTGATGACCAGGATGAACAGACCAAGCGTTACGATCGTGAGCGGCAGAGTCAGGATAATCAATATGGGTCGAATGAGGGCGTTTAGTATGCCCAGTATGGCTGCGGCTGCAAGTGCGCTGCCGATCCCCTCCACGCGTACTCCCGAGATCAGATGCGGGATCATCAAGATTGCAAGCGTAGTCACCAGCCAGCGAATCAGAATGCCAGGCATGATGTCTCCCCTCCAGTGAGAAGCGCCCGTCACGGAACCCTAAACCGAGCCGCTCCCGATCAATTGCCGGGTCTCTTTGTTCACTCTTGTTTCGCTTTCAGGCCACGTTTCACGAACGGTTCCAGGAGATCGATAGGAACCGGGAATATGGTGGTGGAGTTCTTCTCAGCAGCCACCTCGACGAGGGTCTGGAGGAACCGCAACTGAAGCGCCGTGGGTTCTTCAGCAATGATGACGGCAGCCTCTTTCAGCCGTGTAGCAGCCTGATACTCGCCTTCCGCCGCGATGATCTTGGCGCGCCGTTCTCGTTCGGCTTCAGCCTGGCGAGCAATGGCTCGTTGCATTTCGGTCGGCAGATCGATGTGTTTAACCTCGACCATGCTCACCTTGACACCCCAAGGATCGGTGTGGCGATCGAGGATTTCCTGCAGCTCCACGTTAATTTTCTCGCGTTCCGCCAGCAGCTCGTCCAGTTCCGATTGGCCGCAAACGCTTCTCAACGTGGTTTGAGCGAGCTGGGACGTGGCATAGAGGTAGTTTTCCACTTCGATCACAGCTTTGGTCGGGTCCATCACGCGGAAATAAATAACCGCATTGACCTTGACCGAGACGTTGTCACGCGTGATCACGTCCTGCGGCGGCACGTCCATAGCCACGGTTCGCAGGCTGACCCGTACCATGCGATCGATAACGGGGATGAGAAGGATTAGACCCGGACCCTTGTGGTCTATTACCCGGCCCAGGCGGAATATGACCCCGCGCTCGTACTCGTTGAGCACCTTGATGGCCATGAACAGGAAAATGACAACAAGAAATACAATGACAGCCACTGTGGTTAACATACGCCCCCTCCTTAGATATGCGTCCTGGGCAGGCCGCTTGGTACGCGGTTCGTTTACGTTGGCTTGTCTCCATTATGGACCAAGCCCGCTCTTACATCAATGGTTATGCCTCACCCGTAATGTGGTGACGGATGCCGATGCGTATTCAAAATCGCATCCATAGTCGGCTTAATTACTATTCTCTGGTGACGAATACGGAGAGTTTATCAACCCTAATAACCCGCACCCGTTCGCCTTTAGGAATAAGGCTCGCGGACCGGGCATTCCAATATTCGCCATGGACAGCCATTTTGCCCGTGTCGTGAATGTCGGTGATAGCCACGCCCACTTCTCCCATCAGGCCCTGTTCGCCGGTTCGAGGCTTCTTTCTCCAGGCCCTGACCACCAGACCCAGCGCGAAGATGAAAAACGCGGAAACCGTAGTAACAGTGGGGATAATCACGGACCACGAAACACGCATCGCGGCCTCACCGCCTTCAAAGAGCATGATTGACCCCAACGTGAGGCTGATAATGGCCCCAATGGCTAGCAAACCGAACGAAGTAACCTTTAATTCCAGAATGAACAAGACAATGGACAGAACAATGAGCATGAAGCCCACATAGTTTACGGGCAACACCTGGAGCGCGAAGAGCGCCAGCAACAAGCAGATCGCGCCGACCACTCCGGGAAAGATCATGCCCGGGTGGTACATCTCCATAATGAGGCCAAGGGTCCCCAGCATCATGAGGATGTAGGCGACATTCGGATTGGCAACCGCGTCCAGTATCCTGAACCGAAATCCAGGCTTGATCCTCTCAACCTGAGCATTCTTCGTCTTAAGGGTAACCTTGCCGGACTTCTTTTTGATCACGCGGCCGTCAGTCTTTTCAAGCAATTCCGGAACAGAATCCGCTATGAGATCAATTGCTTTAAGCTCCAGCGCTTCCTTTGCTGTAGCGGAGACGCTCTCCCGGATCGCCTTTTCCGCCCACACTGCATTGCGGCCTTTCTCAGTGACAATGCCCCGTATATACGCGGTAGTGTCATTGATGACCTTTTCGGACATCGTTTTGCTTATTTCCTCGCCGCCTCCACCGACGGGATGAGCTGCTCCTATGTTCGTCCCCGGGGCCATGGCCGCGACATCGGCACACACCGTTATCATCGCACCCGCGGATGCCGCTGATGAGCCGGTGGGTCCCACATACACGATAACGGGAACTGTGGAATTGATCATGCTCTTAATTATGGTCTTGGTGGTGGTGAGGACCCCGCCCGGAGTATCCATGCGGATGACTACAGCAGCGGCCTTGTCTGTCTGAGCCTTTTCGATCCCCTTCATGATGTAATCGGCCAGCGCGGGATTGATTGACCCATCCACGTCGAGCAAGTAGACCAAAGGCTTTCCCGCGGTGTCTTGTTTGCCGTACAGAAGTGCGGGACCGTCGAGTAGCGACCACCCAAGTCCCGCGACAATGAGAAGAAGATATATAACGAGTCTCTTACGATTCATGGTGTTGTGTCTCCGGAATTCCCGCCCGAAAGGCCCAGGCGACCCATGACCAGCTTGAGGTCCGCCCATGCTTCACCTTTCCAGCGCCTCTCCTGCTCCTGGCGAAGCAGAAACGACGGGTGATAGGTGGGCATGATCGGAATGCCGCCGCGGTCGTGAAATTTTCCCCGCAACCTGGACAGCGGCGCCTTTGTTCCCAGAAGCGTTCCCGCGGAAACTCTTCCTAGAGCCACGATGGCCGCGGGTGATATGGCCTTGATTTGACGCTCCAGGAACGGAAAACAGGTTTCGATTTCCAACGCTTCAGGGTCCCTGTTCCCAGGCGGCCGACATTTGACGATGTTTGTTATGTATACATCTTCTCGTCTAAGGTCCATAGCCTGGATCATTCTGGTAAGCAGCTGGCCGGCTTTGCCCACGAACGGCCTACCCTGAAGATCTTCGTCGGCTCCAGGCCCTTCTCCGATGAACATCAGTCTGGCAGCGGGAGCTCCCTCTCCGAACACGATTTTCTTTCGCGTGCGGTGCAACGGGCAGCGGGTGCACTCACCAAGGTCCGTCCGAATAATGTCCAGAGTCTCCAAGGTCTCACTGGGCGCCGTATCCTGCGGAAGGATCACCTCTGTCAGTCCCTGGCGCACCTGGAACTCCAGATAGTCCTTAGCTTCCTGCAACCATTTTGCTGAATGCTCGTCCATGTGCGCGGCGAAAAACGCCTCCTGTCCCGACTGGCCTGAACCTGCTACCAAGATTTTGTCCCATTCGAGGCAACGTGATTGCGTCATTCCTGCGGAAGCAGGAATCCAGTCTTTTCAATCCCGCGTTCCGCGCGGGACTGGACCCCGGTGCCCGCCCCGGACTCCGATCCGGGGTTCGCCGGGGTGACGGATACCACATAAGCCACAACTTTGGGCAAATACCGTAAGTGCGGCACAGCAGCTTGACTCGCTAGCGCTTCAACACTATGGCTCGCTGCCCGCTTTCAGGCTCTTTCGCAGGTCGCGGACACGGTCCAGGATCAGGTCCGCAACTTTTATTTTCGGCATGATATCGAATTCTTCTTCAAGACCGGATCGATGGAGCAAGCGCACGATGTTGGTATCATAGTCGAATCCAGCTCCGGGCCGCGTCACGTCGTTGACCACCAGCAAATCCAGGTTCTTGGTAGAAAGCTTCTTTCGCCCGTTTTCCAATGCATTACCGGTTTCCGCGGCAAACCCCACCAGGATCTGATCCTGCCGCTTCCTGTCCCCCAGGGCCTTCAGGATATCAGGATTTGGCGCGAGCGGTATGTATGGTTCAGCAACTTCTTTCTTGATCTTGTCCACGCTCTCCATCGCAGGCCGGAAATCGGCAACAGCCGCGGCCTTCACGATAACACTCATCCCGTTGCTCACTTCCATCACCCGATCGTGCATCTCTTGCGCGGTCCTTACCGGAACATGCTTCAAGCCTTCCGGAACAGATATGCTTATAGGCCCGGCGACCAAAGTAACTTCCGCGCCCCGTGCCAGAGCTCGTGTGGCGACCGCGACTCCCATTTTTCCAGATGACCTGTTGGTCAAGAACCGCACAGGATCAAGCGGTTCTTCAGTAGGACCCGCAGTAACCAGCACCTTTTCGCCTTCCAGGTCACGAGGCGCCAGAAGATTACGGATTTCCTGTACAATGCATTCCGGTTCGGGCAATCTTCCTTCGCCGACCCAACCGCACGCCAGGTATCCCGACGCGGGATCGAGCACGTGGTAACCAAGCTCTCTCAATGTGTTCAAGTTTCGCTGCACCACAGGATTGCGGAACATGTTCACGTTCATGGAAGGACATATTAGCGCGGGGCATTTCAAAGCCAAGAACATCGTGGTCAACAGATCGTCGGCTATACCTGATGCTATCTTTCCAATGATATTTGCTGTGGCGGGCGCAATCACCGCGATGTCCGCCTGATCGGCGAGCGTTATATGCTCGATTTGAGGCTCGAACGGCTTTTCCCACATATCATGCTCAACACGGTTTCCGCTAACTGTCGCCAAAGTGAGCGGCGTAACGAATTGCGTCGCGGCCCGAGTCATAACCACATGAACTTCCATGCCTGACTCGACAAGCAGACGCACGAGCCACGGCGTTTTGTACGCCGCAATACCGCCGGTGATGCCGAGGAGCACACGTGAACTCATGAATCATGCCTTTCCATGCCGACCGAATCCACCCTCCGCCTCAGAGTCACGCCCCCACTGCCGGTCACGACGTCTTTGAGGCCATAATGCTACGCCGTGTTGCAGGAGATCCCCATAACCTCCTATGATCATTGAAGACCTCAAGTGTGCACTATACCAGGGTCTCCCTGGAGAGTCAATCAGCGCCTGAATTAGGCAAAGATCTCTCAGATGCCCAGGGCAAACGATCTCCTGTCCTGTGTGACACCGATCGCCGGACCTGTGTTTCGGCCGGATCTCGTGACATGATCAAATGGCGACTACTGGCTGAGAGCGACTCCGCGTACCGTTTCAGTAGGGCCGGCATCTTGCCGGTCCTGGGCCCAATCCGGCGGCCGCCCAACCTCACCGCGTGCCCACTGCCTGGGCA
This sequence comes from Thermodesulfobacteriota bacterium, assembly GCA_049323095.1. Lineage (GTDB taxonomy): Bacteria > Desulfobacterota > Desulfomonilia > Desulfomonilales > Desulfomonilaceae > VGSG01. The sequence continues at coordinate 4,661 of JBMOME010000107.1, read as the reverse complement.
CACATTGGTTGACAGATCCGCTGCCGACGTGTACCAATGAGCACTGAGCACGCTGGTCAGAGCGCAGAGGTCAGTGGTTGGCCTGCACAGACACATCAGTTGCGCCCGTGGCCGTAGGTCGGATTGAGTCCCGCGTTTTGTGCGGGACGAAATCCGACATCATGCCAAATGCAACATGTCGGGTTTCGCTGGGCTCAACCCGACCTACCCGTACTCACTGTTTGAGAGCGCACCGGCATCAGCCGTCGGCTTGCAGTGTCACACCAATTGCGCCCGTAGCTCAGTTGGATAGAGCAACGGACTTCTAATCCGTAGGTCGCAGGTTCGAATCCTGCCGGGCGTACCAAACAAAGTCGTTGAATTCCAGTCAGTACGCGCTTGTTGTATGAATCTAACCAACTTCCTCGACCCACAACACGATAACTCTTGACCCGCGGAGCCGAACCCGCTACGAGATTCAAGGACATACCCGTTCCTGCCCGGCAAGAAAGGCGGAACCGCCGTGATGATCGGATCGATTCACTCGGTCGAATCGTCGAGGACGGCAACGAGCGACAGGTTGAGGCAGGAAACTACATCTTTGAAAACGAATGACAGAGTTTCCGCAGCCGCAGAGACCGGAACCCGGAATTGACGAGCGCGGAACATACGCATGAGAAACCCGGTCGGAACGAGATAGCGGCGAAGGTCATGGACATCTTCGGGAACGACACCACCAAGGTCGTAGAGGTCAAGGTTTGAAAGTCGCCCTCTCGGAAATTCGACATTCTCTCACGGGATTCCAAGCGTTGGTCGCACTATATGCCCAGACCAAAGGCTGTCTTTTTGAAGAAATTCAGATCGACATGGGACGCGTCAGTTGGTTTGATGCTGATATGTGTGCAGGCTTCGGCGCCATTCTTTATAGCCTCGGCGAGAATGTGAATTCCATAACGCTGACAAATATCCCGACAGAAGTAGAAAGGATATTGTCAAAAAACGGCTTCCTAAGCAACTATGGTCGCGAACGGATACCCGACACTTGGGGCACCACAATCCCCTATCGTCGGTTCGCTGTGAAAGACGATCGATATTTTGCCGCCTATATTGAAGAAGAATTCATTCGCCGGTCGGAAATGCCCAGGATGTCTGCTGGCCTTGTGAAGAAATTCCGAGAAAGCGTCTTTGAGATCTTCAGCAACGCCGTGATTCATTCTCGCACAAAACTGGGCATCTTCAGTTGCGGGCAGTATTTTCCTAGAAGAGACAAGCTGGATTTTTCTGTTGCCGACCTGGGCGTAGGCATCCGGAAAAATGTTAAAGACAACCTTGGGCTGGATTTGTCGGCAGAAGATGCGATAGACTGGGCGACCCAAGGCACAAATACTACAAAGCGTGGTCGGATTCCCGGTGGCCTTGGGCTGAAACTACTGACCGAGTTCATCAGGCTCAATGGGGGACGAATGCAGATTGTCTCAGACGGAGGGCATTGGTGCCTGGAACAAGGTGGCACCCGAAAAACTTCTTTGAAGGGTGCGTTCCCTGGAACCGTCGTGAACATAGAAATCAACACTGCGGATGTGCGATCCTACTTCTTGAAGTCAGAATTGTCGGAATCGGACATTTTCTGAAAGAGGCATGGAGGGAGAGTCCACGTGAAAGAAAGCATAACACTTTCCGTTTTTGAAATCGTCGGGAGCCCGCTCTGCGTAGCGTCAGACGACGGCGAGAAGGTTTACGAACGAATTGAAAAAGCCATAAAGCAGGGACTCAGCGTCTCGTTGTCCTTTGTGAACGTCACGAGCCTGACCTCGGCGTTCCTGAACGCGGCAATCGGGCAGCTATACGGCGTGTTTTCCGAAGATGAGATTAGAGCAAAACTCACTGTGAAGGATATGGATCTGGATGACCTTGCTTTGCTCAAGCGGGTCGTGGAAACGGCAAAAGCCTATTTTCAAGACCCTTCTCGCTTCGCGAAGGCTAGGAAGGCTGCTCTGGAGGAAGACGATGAGCAGTAGTGCCGTCTTACTCAAGGATTATCATTTTTCCGCTTCGGACGCGTTGCTTGTGGACACCAATATATGGCTTTATCTTTATGGCCCACAGCAACCTAAAGATTGGCGACCGAGAGTCTATTCTCAGGCCCTCAAGTGGATTCTCAAGGCAAGAAGCACGATGTTCGTGGATGTGCTGGTGCTATCGGAATTTGTGAACCGCTATGCCAGATTTGAGTACGATCTTTGGAGGACTGCCTCCGGTACGGATAATTTCAAGACATTTCGCAAGAGCCCAGATTTTCAGCCTGTGGGCAAAGCTATCGCCTCCGCTGTCAGGCGAATCATAAATCAAGCCAGATGCATAGAAACCGGCACTGAGTCAATGGATATGAATTCGTTCCTCAACGATTTCGAGGCGAAGTGTCCGGACTTCAACGATCAAGTCATAGTGGAATTATGCCGAAGGAATGGACTCAAGCTGCTTACTCACGACGGGGACTTCAAAGATTCCGGCATTCCGGTCATCACTGCTAACAAACGCCTTCTGGCATGAGAGAGGCTGGCAATGGCCGTCAATCCGGACTTCCCCACCCACCCTCATGCGGTTCTTGATCCCGACATTCGATGGTATCCTGGCCAAGACAAATACTCGTAGGGTGAGTATGCGGAAATGCTGAAGATTCTGATTGACTGACTGGGTGGGGCAGACCTACGCTGCCGGCAAAGGGACCGGCCTTGAACTTTACGCGACAAATCATCAGGCGCCAATGACCGAAATAGCTGACGGGGGCCTTAAATGTGGTTGATTGCGGTGTTACTCCTCATCTCATTTGCCTTTTTACTGTGGTCCTGGATTGCTCGGACGCGACGAATGCGCTCGGTCTTTTTCCTTTCGGGAATCGCGGTATGTGCGATCATCCTCTTTCTTGGGCGGAAAACCGATTCCGATTCCACGGTCATATTTAACATTCTGTTTACAATGGTGATCATGTCCCGCCTCATTGCTTGGCCCATATTAAGAAGAAGGATTGCGCCACCTTGTATTCGCGCAAAAGAGACCAATCAAAGCCGCATCCTTGCTATCATAACCGCGCTCGTGGTCACTCCGCTCTGGGTCTACGTGACCATACTGGATGTCCAACTTTCTCCGTCCTTTGAGAGAATAGTTACCTCTGCGGTCGTGACGGCCACTATGATTATCGCCATTGGTTTTGCTCTTTTTGGACGTATACAGATTTGGGGAAATGGCGTATGGGAATTCGGCTGGTTAAGCCCGTGGGAGGAATACGAATCCTTCTCGTGGGAACGGAAAACTGAGGATAGTCTTGAATTGAGGCTTGTTCCAAAATCATGGATACGTCTCTCGACACGGCTAATGGTGGCTCGTGAAGACCAGGAAGCCGTGCAGCGAGTGCTCGAGGAAAATCTGCCGGATCTAAATGCAATAGAGATGAATGCATAGAAGAGATGGTTATTGGGCCAGCGGCAGAAATCGGCGCCACCAATCAAGGACAGAGAGAACGACGAAGTCTGTGAGAGCGGGCCTATCCTTCGAGCATTTTCAGGAGTTCGGCAGGTTTGATGCGATTCAGCTTGAAGCCCAATTCATCGGGGGAGAGGCCCAGCGCGAGCCCCAGAATCTGTGGGTAATAGACCACCGGAACTTTGATATCTGCGCCCATTGCTTTTGCGATCTTTTTTTGTTGTCCCTCAAACATAACGTTACAGAACGGACAGACCAGAACCAGGGCATGTACGCCAATCCGTGAAAGCTCTTCCAATTTCTTTCCAGCCAGAGCATTCGCGACCGGCTCGGAAAACCCCAGCACTGCTCCGCCACAGCAGTCTTTGAGCGTCGAATAATCGAGAGAAGCCGCGCCGGTCACTGCAATCAGTTCGGCCATGGTCCTGGGCAAATCGGGCGAATCGAATCCTTTGGTCAATTCGGAAGGCTTGAGATAGTGGCAGCCGTAATGCGGAGCAAGCTTCACACCTTCCAACGGCCTTGAAACAGCGCTCTTGATGCGTTCCAGACCGACCTCTTCCCACAGGAGCCGCATGTAATGCCGAACCCGAACCGGTCCTTCGTATCGTAGGCCGACCCGCTCAAGTTTCTTGTTTACGTCTTCTTTCAGCTCCGGGTTGTGTTCCAGCAGATGCGCGGCTTCTGCAAGCGCGGCAGCGCAGGAATTGCACAGAGCTGCCACTTCCAGGCCTCGTTTCTCTGCGATGGCAAGATTGCGTGCAGCCAAGAGCAGACTATCCCGCGAGTCAAGGGATTTGGCCGGGAAACCGCAGCAGCCGAACGCTTCTTCATCGAGGAATTCTATGCCCAGCGCTCGGGCCGTAAGCCTGACAGACAGCTCGTAGTTCAGGTTCCGAACAGGAACAGTGCATCCAAGGTAAAGGAGAGCCTTCATCACAGCCATTCGCAGGATACTCAGAGCAGCCCCGGCCGCTGGTTAATACCAGTGCGCTTTCAAAGAAGTAAAGCATGGGGGAAACTTCTTTGTGTAAAGAAGTTTCCCCCAAAGCCCCCTTCAAGAAACTCTATATTCCTCTGGCATTTCGTCTTCCTGTCCAGGAAGACGAAATGCCAGAGACACATAGAAGTTTTTGGAAAGGGGTTCGGGGAGGCCCCGCGAAGCGCGGGGTTTCAAAAAGGTTCTCCCCGTCTTACTTTCT
>JBMOME010000106.1:0-15306 GCA_049323095.1 Thermodesulfobacteriota bacterium | reverse complement strand
AGCGTCCATCGGGCACAGTCGTGGATTCAGACCCCGATTTCACGCCCCGCACCCGTCATGAACGCGTCTGTGCAGCCTCTCGGAACCAAAAACCGGTACATGACCAAAGTAGACCGTGGATTCTGGGTCAGTGGGTCTATTGACACCCCCCTGAGGCCGGGTCTATGTTGACGCCGCTCCGCCCAAGCTGCGATCCGGCTCTCGTTCCTATGAAAGTCGTCGGCATGAGGCAGTCCTGTTTGGGTTTACGTATGAGGAGGTTTGGAGGGGAGATGAGTCTCCTCTCCAAATTATTGCGCAATGATGCGCTCTTGCTGCCAGTCTCCGAGGCGAAGCCCCGGTGTGCTCGACGAAGTCGAGGACTTCTATGCTTCGTTGTAGTTCCTTAGCTATGGGAGTTGGCAAAAAGTTGGCGGGCCGGAACAAACGCCCGAAACAATAGGGCGTCCAATTGAGTGACGAATCTGAGGTTTTGAATTCCGTTGCGGAGGGATTTCCGATCACGCGTCACCTGCATCCGCGGCTGAACCCGTCTCAGGAGGCAACCGGACCTTGAGTAAAGTGCACCTATACGTGCTGGTTGCTGTCTTGACGCTGCTGGGGCTCGGCATCTTCCTTTACAAGGCCTACGTTTTAAACTTGCCTCTCAGCCCGCGTACCCCCTCAGAGGTCTGGAACGTTGAGGCGAGCATCTCGTTCACAGCCAAGGGAGGTCCGGTCAAGGTATCCATGTACGTGCCGATGAGCACGCGTGCGTACGGGCTTGTGGACGAGCACTTCATCTCCGGTGGCTACGGGCTGGTGACCGTGATGCAAAACGGCAATCGCCGCGCCACCTGGTCCATTCGCGACGCGAAGGGAAAACAGAGCCTCTATTATAAGGCAGGGATGGTGCGCGTTCGTACCAAAGCGCCCCTTCAGGAGACCGAACGGCCCAAGGTCGAAGCCCCGGAGATGAGCGAGGCCGCGCTGCAGGCTGCAAAGGACTTGATCGCAGAGATAAAGGCCAAGTCCGCGGACACGCCGACTATGGTCGCGGAATTGATAAAGCGCCTGAATAAGGCCGAACCGGACGAGAACGCCAAACTCCTCCTGGGACCGCAACCCACTTTGAAGAAGAAGGTCCAGGTCGCAGTGAACGTGCTTCTGGTCGCGGACATTCCGGCAAGAATGGTCTCTGGAATACGCCTCGAAACCGAGAAGTATGAGTTCTCCCAAAAGACGCCCCTTCTTCACTGGCTTGAAGTGCACCACAAGAAACAATGGCTCTCCTTTGATCCTCTGAGAGGCAAGTCCCCTGTTCCTGACGACTGGCTCCGTTGGTGGCGAGGGTCGGAGTCGCTGGTCCACCAGGAAGGCGGAGAACAGCTCCGGGTGGTCATGTCGGTGAGTCCTCGCATTGAAGAAGGAGTTGTCTCCGCGGTACGTCGAGGCCAGATCGCGGAACCCTTTCTGCTCCGGTTTTCCCTTTTCAGCCTGCCGGTCAAGACCCAAGCCGTGTATCGGGTTTTGCTCTTGATTCCGATCGGCTCGTTGCTGCTCGTGTTCCTGCGAAACATCATCGGCATACGGACATTCGGCACTTTCATGCCGGTCCTGATCGGGCTCTCGTTTCGGGAGACAGGGCTCCTCTGGGGAGTTCTCCTCTTCTCCGTGGTCGTCGCGATGGGGCTGAGCGTGCGTTTCTATTTGGAACACCTCAAATTGCTGGTTGTTCCCCGCTTGGCCGCGGTGCTCACCGTCGTCATTCTCCTGATGGCTGGGCTTAGCCTGATTACCCATTTGCTGGGGCTTCACAGGGGCCTTTCGGTAGCCCTCTTCCCAATGGTCATACTCACCATGACCATCGAACGCATGTCCGTGGTGTGGGAGGAACGAGGTTCCACCGAAGCACTAATCTCAGGCGTTGGGAGCTTGGTTACTGCAGCGTTGGCATTCCTTGTCATGAACGTGAAGGTCGTGGAGCACCTTGTCTTTGTCTTTCCCGAACTGCTGCTAGTGGTTCTGGCAATCACGCTGCTCATAGGGCGATACACGGGCTATAGGCTGGCTGATCTTTATCGGTTCAGGGCCTTGGCGAGGAGCTGACATCATGTTCAGCCTCATGCGACGATTCAAAGAAGTGGGAGTGCTCGCGATCAACCGTCGGAACGCTGATTACACGCTGAGATACAACCGTCGCGCCCTGTACCCGCTCGTGGACGACAAGCTCCTCACAAAACAGCTCGCTCAGGACAACGGCATCGCAGTGCCCGAACTCTATGGCGCTATTGAAGTGGAGGGCCAGGTGGAGCATCTTCCGGATATCATCCGCGACCGCGATGGTTTCGTCATTAAACCTGCCCATGGGAGTGGTGGTGAGGGCATCCTTGTGGTGCTGGGCCAAATCAACGGCAAGTTCAGGAAACAGGACGGCCGCATCATCACCCTCGATGAATTGAATCATCACATTTTCAGCCTCTTAAGCGGCCTATACAGCCTAGGCGGTCAGCCGGACCGCGCCCTCATTGAGTACCGCGTGGAATTCAATCCCATCTTTGACTCGATCAGCTACCAGGGAGTCCCTGATATCCGTATCATCGTCTTCCTTGGGGTCCCGGTGATGTCCATGGTGCGACTGCCGACCCGCATGTCCGAGGGGAAGGCCAACCTTCATCAAGGCGCGATCGGAGCAGGGATCGACATAGCTACCGGTCGGACACTCGCGGCAGTTTGGGGAAACGAGCCGGTGGAGCAACACCCCGACACAGGCCGCGGCCTCACCGGCGTACAAATCCCTGATTGGGAGAGACTGCTTGAACTGGCCGCCCGTTGCCACCAACTCACCGGATTGGGATATCAGGGCGTGGACATAGTCCTGGACAAGGATAAGGGACCCCTGGTCCTTGAATTAAACGCCCGACCGGGCCTCAACATCCAAATAGCCAACAAAGCGGGGCTCCTCCCAAGGCTGCGAAAGGTTGAAGCCGAGCACGAGACCCTTAAGAGCACCGCGGAACGCGTCGCGTACGCGCGGGAACACTTTGCGGCCGCGGCAGCCTGAAATCGCCGCCGGTTCCAAGCCATCATTAGCGCAATACTCCCGTTCCTGGCTCGTCGGTATTCCAACTGAAAAGAAAGCCTGTCTGTTGAGAGTTGGTGAGTACTCGCCGATGATAGTTCTTTGGGTGCCACTGCTGGCTTGTCCAGCAGTGCATCAGCTCAGAGCGTAGGATGCGGGGAATGAAATGAACCGCATCGCTCGCGGTCTTTCCCCGACCGATGCGGTTCGTCCCGCGCTCCACAAGGGACTCATACCGGTGCCGTGCTAAACAGTGAACAGTCGGCCGAATCAGACACGGACCTGCCAAAGCTCAGGTCCGTGGCACCCCGCGCCGATATTGATTGGCTGTGGGTGCCACTGACCTGGGCACCAGGTCAGTGCTGCTTTCCGTCCAACGTCATATTCATCGTTTGAACGCGAACAGGTATCATCACATTCCCCCCTATTGCTCACATTCGCGAGTGCTGTTGGCCCATTTCTTGCTTCCGAAACCCCGTATACGCAGAACCCAACGCGGGGAGGAAGCGCTCCATGAAGCAACCGACCATCACGGCTGCTGAAGCCCTTACTCTGCTCAAGAACGGTAACGTCCGGTTCGTCAACGAATGCATCGAAGCGCCGCGCCGGTCTCCACGAGACAGGATCTCAACGGCTCGCGAAGGCCAGCAGCCCGTGGCTGCGGTCATTTCGTGCGCGGATTCCAGGGTCCCTCTGGAGCTGGTGTTCGATCAGGGGATTGGAGACCTCTTTGTCTTGCGTGTGGCCGGAAATGTGTGTTCACCGGAAGTGATCGGTTCTGTCGAATATGCAGTGCTGCACCTGGGCACGCCGCTGGTAGTCGTGCTCGGGCACTCCGGATGCGGAGCTGTCACCGCGGCTGTGCAAGCTATGGCTGTTCACCACAACCTGGTGCCGCTCATGGAAAAGATCCGTCCCGCTTTCGAAAGGGTAATGAGCAAGCACACGGGATTGGATGAACCGGCCCTCCTGCACGAAACCATCAAGGAGAATGTCTGGTTCCAGATCGAAACACTCTTCCGTTCCAGCAATCCTGTCAGAGACGCGGTAACGAGCGGAGCCTTCGACGTGACCGGCGCGCTGTACGATATCGAGCACGGGACGATCACGTGGCTCGGCAATCATCCCCAACAAGCTGAATTCCTCTCCTGATCGTTGCTCTCCTTTGCAAATTCTCGCCACTGTGTCATTATGTTTCAGTGTGGCGTTACTCCAAGGCGCAGGCACAGGAGGCTCTTCAAGTGTCACAGCCCCCGCGGCCGCCGCAGATTAGCGGGCTTTGCGATCAGTTGATCGAATTGCCGAGATTGATCGATGAGGTTCCCATCGGCATTCTCGTGGTGGATCCTTCTCATCGCGTCATTTTGATGAATCGCAGTTTGGAAGTTCTCACCGGCATGTCCCACGGTTCAGTCCAGGGCACACCTTGCTATTACGTGCTCAGGAGCAATCTCTGTATGGCAGGGTGCCCGGTCAGAGAGCTCCACAAGAATTCCGGCCCGGTCTCTGCCGAAGCGGATATCATCAACCGGGGCAGACAAAAAATCCCCGTGAGGTTCACCGCAGCTCCTCTTATCGGGAAGAACGGGAAGCTGGTCGGCTACGTGAAGTCGGTCGAAGACATGCGGTTCTTCAAGAAGCCGGAAGACCAGGCCGCGGCGGGTGTCTTCGGCAAGCTGATCGGTAACAGTCCGGAAATGCAGCGGGTTTTTCGGGTGCTTCCCACCATTGCGCAGACCGATTCTTCGGTACTGATCACCGGACAAACAGGCACCGGGAAGGACTACGTAGCTGAAGCCATTCATTACGCGTCACGCCGCGCCAAAGGGCCCTTCATCAAGGTGAATTGCGGCGCGTTGCCGGAAGGGTTGCTCGAATCGGAGCTCTTCGGTCACCAGAAAGGCGCGTTCACCGGAGCGGTGGAGAATAAACCGGGGCGATTCCGCTTGGCACATAACGGAACGCTCTACTTAACCGAAATCGGAGACCTTCCGCTCCACTTGCAGGTGAAGCTCCTCTCATTCCTGGACGACAAGGTGGTCTATCCTTTGGGAAGCTCCAAGGGCATCCACGTGGATGTGCGTGTGATCGCGGCTACTCATCGCAACCTCGAAGAAATGGTCCGTCAAGGCCAATTCAGGGCAGACCTGCTCTTCCGGCTCAACGTTCTCAGACTGCATCTACCCTCGCTCTCCGAACGCGGGGATGACATACGGATGCTCACGAGCCACTTCCTGCGCACATTTAATTCCAGGTTCTCAAAGAAGATCAGCAAATTCAGCGATACTGCCGAAAAGGTGCTCATGAACCACCATTTTCCCGGAAATGTCCGAGAATTAAGAAATATGGTGGAATACGCAGTCAACTTGTGCGACGGAGATCGCATCCTGCCCGAGCACCTTCCGGACTATCTGACAACGCCACGTTCCGCGCGAAACGAAACACCTGAGCGCGAGCCGGAAGCCCGACTCCAGTTTGAACTCCAATCTAGAGAAATCGGCGAAAACGTGGGTTGGGCAGAGACAGAGCGCAGGATGATTCTTGAGGCAATGATCAAGGCAAAAGGGAACAGGAGCAAGGCTGCGAAGTATCTTGGCCTGGGCAGGAGCACCCTTTGGAGAAAGATGAAGCAGTATCAGATCCTCTCTTGATACGACACGGCTAACATCAAGAATTAGATAAGGATTCAGTTACGTGCGGGAATCAAGAGCATCTAACCTACAATTGCGAGTGGTGAATGGTGGGACAGGCGTCCCGCCTGTCCTTGAACGACGGGCAAGATGCCCGTCCCACCGGCATTCGGCGCTCTCGGATGTTGAGAGATTGCTTCCCCCGCTTTTCAGCAGGGTCGCAATTACACTTTCCCTTACGCGTAATTGAACGGTTACTTGGTATTCCCGCCATGAAACGCATTCTCATACCACTCTGGGAAGATAACGTCGCACCCCGGTTCGACCTCGCTCAGGAAGCCCTGATTGTTCTTCTGAACGAGAAGGACGAAATAATGGAGAAGAGGATCATCATCCTCTCCCACGCGTCCGCGGAATCATTCTGCAACTTGATCATCAACGAGAAGGTGGATACGGTGATCTGTTGCGGAATCGAAGAAGAGTTCTACCAGTTTCTGACCTGGAAGAAGGTAAAGGTGCTCGATTCGGTCATGGGATCTTCAGAAAAGGTCCTGGGAGAAATCCGTCAGGGCACGCTTGAAGAGGGTGCGATGCTGATGTAGGCGCGGGGGCTGGTCTGGGGCGCGTCGCGCACCGTTTCGGATCGTTTCATATAGTCCCTTAGTGTTTCAGTATGTTTCTAGTTTGCCCGTTCCTTCCTCGTGGGATTGCCGAGCAAGCATTTCGGCGTGTCAACAAATCTACTCTTCTACTGGTCGCAACTCACAATAGGCAAGCTCGCCAGGAATATCGAGATTCCCCAGTAGGGGCAGACCCAATGTGAATGGTGGGACAGGCATCTTGCCTGTCATTTTTGGACAGGCGGGACGCCTGTCCCACCATGCTTGCCTGAAAATGTTACCTGTTCGAAAGCGGATTAGTATCATGGGCCTGCCCCTACAGTGACAGCGAGACTTCGGTCAAAACCTTGGCAGCTTCTTGTAAGTTCGTGCGGGGTATTTGCTTCCCGTCTGGCACAAGGATTGCACTCTTTTCGCGCAACGCTCTTCGACGATGAGGGGAGAAGAGCGGTCGTACCTCTCTGTAATTGCCAAACGAACAGCCGTATCGGTTGCGTATTGCGGGGACTGGGCCCTGCTCTGGTACAGCGCGGGGGATCCCGCGAGACGCGGGACTGGCTCGCCCAGCAGTGTCTTCCGGGCGTGCACTGCTGGACAAGCCAGCAGTGGCACCCGTCTGCCCGAAACCGCGAGGGCTGCGGCGCGGCGTGGCCCTGGAAGCGCATTGGCGAACGGTGTTCATTACCGGTTTATTGGTGCATCGGCATGGATTCAAAGGTGCTTCTGGTTGACGAAGAAGAGCAGTTCCTCAAGACTTTGGCCAGGCGGCTGGAGCTAAGCGGCTTCGCGGTTCGGACATCGACTGCGGCGCAGGAAGCTCTCGGTCTTCTTCAAGGCCACCGGGTTCATGTGGTTGTTCTTGGCGTGCCCGAAGAAGGAGAGGATTTCCTGGACCTGTTACGGGAAATCAAGGAAGCCAAGCCGTCCGCAGAGGTGATCATGCTCACCAATGAGAGTTCTGTGGATTTTTCTATGCGAGCCATGAAGTTGGGAGCATATGATTGCCTTCAGAAGCCCACCGACACCACGAAACTGGTGGAACAGATAACAGAGGTGGTACGGCGCAAGAGAGCTGGTGCTGCCTCGCTTTCAAAAGAATAAGAGGGGACATGGGAATGGAAGCCACAAAAGTAAAGGACCTGATGGTTCCCGTTGACGAGTACATCACCCTATCCGAAGACGCAACGCTCTACGAAGTGGTCCTGGCACTGGAGCAAGCCGGCGGAAACTACGAAGTCCGGTCCGCGCCATTTCGGGCAGTGCTGATTCGAGACAAGAGCGGCAAGGTCATCGGCAAGATGGGCTTTTTGGATGTGATCCGGAGCCTGGAGCCTGCGTACACGGAGATGGGGGACCTGAGAAAGCTTTCCGGGTACGGACTAAGCGCGGAGTTCCTCAAGTCCATGCTCGGCAGGTACGAGTTGTGGAAGCAGCCTCTAGAGGACCTGTGCCGCAAGGCTTCGGAACGCAAGGTGGGAAAACTGGTGGCCTCACCGCTGGAAGGTGAGGTCATTGACCAGGACGCCTCGCTGAATCAGGGCATCCACCAACTTATCCTCGGGCATCATCAATCGCTGCTGGTCGCATCCAAGGGCGAGGTCGTGGGGATCCTGCGTCTGGCGGATGTGTTCATGGAAGTGGCTCGCAGAATGAAAGCCTGTATGGTTTAGCACAATTCGAGCATGGGCGCCATGCAAGAAGGAGTCAGGATATGACAGCCGACGTGTTGACTTCAGCACCGTCAAAAATCGACTGGACACGTCTGATCGCGATGTTGGTCGGTGTCGGTCTTTTCGGAGTGATATATTACTCGCCACCCTGGCCTGACGCTATTGACCCGGTCGGGAAGCATTTTCCCTTGTCGGAACAGGGCAAAGGCGCGCTTGCCGTATTTGCGCTTGCCGGCACCTGGTGGGTTTTCGAGGTGGTGCCGATCGGCGTCACGAGCCTCGTGATCGGGATAACACAAGCCCTGTTCATGGTTCGGCCTGCCAAGGCCGCGTTCAAGGACTTCATGGACCCTTCGGTCCTCTTCATATTTGCTTCGCTGGTGATCGGCATCGTTTTCACGAAGACGGGGCTGACCAAACGGCTTGCGTACAAGATGCTGGCTGTGATCGGCGAGAAGACTACCAGAATATACCTTGGCGTCTTCATACTGATTGCGATTCTGACTCATGTGATGGCGCATACGGGCGTGGCTGCCACAGTCTATCCCCTGCTTCTTGCCATATACGGACTTTATGGCGAGGGAGACAAACCCACCAAGTTCGGAAAGGGCCTGTTCATCGGCATGGCGTACGTGTGTGGGGCAGGGAGCATCATTACGCTGCTCGGCGCGGCCCGTGGTATTGTGGCGCTGGGGTTTTTCAAGGAAATGGCAGGCAAGGACGTGAGTTTTTTTGAGTTATCCTACTACATGGCGCCCGTGGGTTGGCTCATGGTCTTTCTGCTCTGGGCCTTTTTCGTGATATTTTTCAGACCGGAAAAAGCCGTGATTCCGGGCCTCAAGGAGCGGGTGAAAGAACTGAGTGCGGAACTGGGCCCCATGACAAAGAATGAGATCCTCGCACTGATCATAGTTATCGCGGCGATTGTGGTCATGTCATTGCAGGTCATGATTCCGCCGCTTCAGCAACTGGACAAGTCGGCCATCTTTCTCATTTCCACAGTTCTTTTCTTTGTGTTCAAAATTCTGGATCTCAGCGACCTGGAAGTAATCCCCTGGAACATCATCCTGCTATTCTCCGGCGCAATGAGCATCGGTTTCTGTCTGTGGGAGACCGGCGCGGCCCAGTGGCTCGCGGTCAACTGGCTGGCGCTCTTCCAGAAGGCGAACTGGTTCGTATTTGTCATGAGCATCGCTTTCTTCGTCATGGTGATGACCAACTTCATTATGAATGTTGCGGCCATAGCCATATCGCTTCCGGTGGCTCTCGTTATCGCCAAGTACTTGGGCGTTGCACCGGAAGTCGTGATGTTCGCCTCCCTCGTAACTGCGGGCATGCCGTTCCTTCTCCTGGTAGGCGCGGCTCCTAATGCCATCGCCTACGATTCGAAACAGTTTACCAGTGGCGAATTTTTCATGTATGGCATTCCTGCGAGTGTGCTGCTCATGGTGGTGATCGGGTTGGCCGCGGCCGTGATCTGGCCGATTATGGGTATGCCCATCACCATCAAATGAGCCTGGGGTCATAGGAAGGCAGGAACTCGTTAAGGAAACAGCATGAGAGAGGAAGGCGTTATGAAGCGTAGTGTGATTATTCTGGCGCTTGCCATAGCCGCGGTTGTGATTCCGGCCGGAATGGGCTGGAGCGGCTCCGGAGATACCAACAATGCAGTTCTGATCCTTCAGGGCAAGGTGCTCGACTCAGCAGGCAACCCGCTGGGCGAGGCAAAAATCGTTCCCTACCTCTCAGGTAAACCCTATTTGCCGAAGAGTCACCAGGGGAAAGACGAGAAGGAGACCGTTACCGGAAAGAACGGCCTGTTTATGGTGGAAGTTTCCGGGCCGGCCGACAAGATCAAGGACGCCAAGTGGTCGCTCAAGATCACCAGACCTAGTTTTAGGCCATCCCAGCTCGTGCCGTTGAAGGTAATCGAAGAAGGAAAGGACGACAAGGGCCTGACCCGGTTCGTCACGTCTACCACGGTGCAGCTTCAGCGCTTCCAGAGCCGTGCATTCTGGATTGCATTGGTTGTCTTTGTGGGTGTCTACATTTTGATAGCCTTTGAAATCCTTCACCGAACATTAGCCGCGTTCCTCGGGGCCGCGGTCATTCTAGTGATCACTCATACATTCGGTCATTTCGACGATGCCTACAGTGTGCTCACGTATGAGCAGGCCCTACATGCGGTAGACTGGAACGTAGTCTTCCTGTTGATGGGCATGATGATCATTGTGGGGGTTCTCAAGGTCTCGGGCGTGTTCCAGTGGCTTGCGTACAAGGCTTTCGAAGTGGCGCGGGGCCAAATTTTCGTGCTCTCCGCGGCACTATGCATCGTCACAGCCGTCGCTAGTGCGTTCCTGGACAATGTCACCACCATGCTTCTTCTCACTCCGGTTACAATGGAGATCGCGGTGATTCTCGGCGTGTCCCCGTTCGTCTTTCTCATGCCGGAGATCATTGCCTCCAACTTTGGCGGCACCGCCACGCTGATCGGCGATCCGCCCAACATCATGATCGGGTCTTATGCCGGGCTCACTTTCAACGACTTTGTCATCAATCTGACGCCGGTCGTGATCATCGTGATGGTAGCGCAGATCATCTACAACAAGTTCTTGTACGGAAAAGAGTATCACAAGGCCAAAGTGGAAGACGTTCCCCAGATGATCGCGTTCCTCAAGGAGAAGTACCAGATAACCGACGCAAAGGTGCTGACCCTGGGAGGCATCGTTCTTTTGGGCGTTATTCTGCTCTTCATCATGCATGGGTTTTTCCACATGGAAGTCAGTGTAGCCGCGATGTTCGGCGCGGGTTTGATTGTGCTCTTGACCAAACTGGATATCGTGGAACTCCTGGAAAAAGAGATCGAGTGGCCCTCTCTGGTCTTTTTCATCATGCTCTTCATGGTCGTGGGAGCAGCAGAGCAGACGGGCATTCTCCAGGTGATGGCGGACTGGATTCTGGGTGTCTGTCAAGGCCAACTCTGGCTGGCAGTTCTCATCATCTTGTGGGTCTCGGGAATCGCTTCCGCGATCGTTGACAACATCCCGTATACCGCGACCATGCTCCCGATCGTGGCCTTTCTTAACAAGACCATCCCAGGCGCGGAAACAGGTGTTCTGTGGTGGGCTCTGGCCTTGGGCGCGTGTTTCGGCGGTAACGGGACGATCATTGGCGCGTCCGCGAACGTGGTTACCACCGGTATAGCGGACAAGGCCGGCCACCACATAAGCTTTGGAGCTTTTCTCAAGGAAGCCGCGCCCATCACCATTGTCAGTTTGATCATCTCTTCGGTATTCCTGTTGATCCGTTACTAGGCTTCATGGTGAGTAAAGGGAGAAAATACCATGATGGATACAAGGGTTTTGCTGGTCGATGATGAAAGCGCATTCGTTGAGGCCCTGTCGAGGCGCCTTGCGAAGAGGGAATTCAACGTGTTTACGGCTCTGAGCGGGCCTGAAGCGCTGGAGAAGCTCAAACAGGAATCGCATATCGATGTGGTGGTCCTGGACGTGAAGATGCCCGGAATGGACGGCATTGAGACCTTGCGTGCGATCAAGGCGGCGCATCCCCTGGTGGAAGTCATTATGCTCACCGGCCATGCCACGGTGGAATCCGCCATCGAAGGAATGAAGCAGGGCGCTCTGGATTACCTTATGAAGCCCTGCGAAATGGACGTGCTGGTGGCCAAAGTCAAGGAAGCCAAGTCAAAGAAGGCCAAGCACGAAGAAAAAATAGCAGAGGCTCGCGCACAGCATATCGCCATGCGCCGCGGGGATTAGGGCGGCTGCAAAAGCTGGAAGTTTTGGCAGAGGAGTTTCCGGACAGACCCCTTTTTGCAAAAAGGGGCCTCCCCGGACCCCTCCACCAAAAACTCCCAAATTGTCAGATTGTTGCCGCAGGCTCCTGCAAAGGGAAATACCAGGGTCAAAGCGGCATAATCAAGCAGAGACGTAGCCTGGTGCCTCGGACATGCCGCTAGGCTCGTCCATGCACGGATGAGCTGCGCACATCCGTGGCACCAAACAACAGCTGTCTGGGCTATTGAGATTGGAGCATTTTCAGGCGAAAGCCGGAACCCAGTTAGTAGAATGTGGTGACCCCGGACCTGATCCGCAGGAACCGCATCCTACGCACTTCCGACGGAAGGTGGTGTAGGGGCGCACGGCTGTGCGCCCTTACAGGGCCCAAGACGGACTGGTAGCGGGCGGGCAACGTTTCAAAATCCCCCTGTATCCCCCTTTAGAAAAGGGGGAATCTGAACCCCCCTTAGTAAAGGGGGGTCAGGGGGGATTTTCATACGAAGTCCTATCGCGGGAGAAACCGACCATGTATAAAGCCAGACTGGTCATGATCGATGATGAACAAGCCTTTTGCCAGGCAATGGAAAAGCGGTTGGCCCACAGAGGCCTGGAGGTCTTGACTGCATACAGCGGAGCTGACGGCCTCAAGAAACTCGACGAGCACCCGGAAGTGGACGTGATCCTGCTCGATGTGAAAATGCCCGAGATGGATGGGATCGAGACGCTCCGTCGCATCAAATCTGCTCACCCTATTACCGAAGTGATCATGTTAACCGGACACGCGACGGTTGAGTCCGCCATAGAAGGAATGAAGCTCGGTGCTTTTGATTACTTGATGAAACCATGCGACATCGATATTCTCGTGACCAAGGTCGAAGAAGCTGCTAAGGCAAGGCGGGACCACCAGACGAAGATTCTGGAGGCAGTGGGCAAGGAACTACGAGGCGAGCGAGCCCGGTAGGCGCGCGATACATCCGTGTAGTGCAAATAAGCCGTGCTCCGGTAGGGGCAGACCCGCGCGTCTGCCTATGCCGCTTCAGGGCGCACACACGGGTGCGCGCCGTACAGGAAGCGGCACACATCTTAAGGCAGCTCGCTATAGCGTAAGAAGACGCGTATTCGAGGTTTCGGATGGAGCCTCCCGAAAAACACGGTAGCGTATATTACCGGAGTCTGACGAGAAACATCGTCTTGATCATCGTGGGCGTGTCGGTCATCCCTCTGATTCTGATCTCCGGCGTGCTCCGGTACTACTTTGCATCGTTTTATGAACAGAAAGTGCTCGATTACCTGAAGGTGGTGATCAGAGAACACCAGCAGAACATTGACAGCTTCTTGAACGAGAGGCTTGCAAACATCCAGATCACCGCGGCCACGTACAACTATGATGAGCTCGCTGAAGACGCGCTGCTCAGGGATAGACTGGCCAATCTTCAAAAGTATTACAGTCATGGGTTTGTCGATCTGGGCCTCGTGAACGAACAGGGCTTCCAGGTGGCTTACGCCGGCCCGTTTGAATTACGCCAGGCGCATTACGCTCAAGCGCCGTGGTTCAAGGAGGCAATTCAAAGGGATTTTTACATCAGCGATGTCTTTCCCGGATTGCGAGGCATCCCCCATTTCATTGTGACGGCTCGTGGGGAGCACAAGGGCGAAAAGTATATTTTGCGGGCTACCGTTGATTTCGACAGCTTCAATTCCCTGGTGGAGAGCATTCGCATCGGCGAGACAGGATTTGCCTTCATTTTGAACAGAAAAGGAGAATTTCAGACCAAACCCCGTTCCGAGGTCATACCGTTCAAGGAGCCTTACCTCAGCTTCCTTAATTCCGATTCAAAGATCGATGAAAAAGTCGGAACCATCGAAAGCCCAACGTGGTTCGGCGCAGGCGTGATATACGTCGTGGCCAGACTCAAGAAGGGCGAGTGGGTCTTGGCGTTCCAGCAATCGGAAGCGGACGCCTATTCGGCCTTGTACAGTGCTCGCAACATTACCGTAGTCATATCGTTAGCGGGTATCGTTGCGATAATCGTGGTGGCGATTGTCCTCACTCTGCGATTGGTAGTACGGATCGCTCAAGTGGATCGCGAAAAGGAGATGATGAACGAACAGATTATCGAGGCCGGAAAGCTGGCCTCGTTGGGCGAATTGGCAGCGGGGATCGCGCATGAGATCAACAATCCCGTCGCGGTCATGGTGGAGGAGGCGGGCTGGATACAGGATCTTCTCGACGAGGAGCCTCCGGACACGTGCCCGAATCGCCAAGAATTCCAACGATCGGTGAATCAAATCCGATCCCAGGGCGCTCGGTGCAAACAGATTACCCACAAGCTCTTGAGCTTTGCCCGAAAGACCGATCCTACTCCCAAGAAAATTCAGTTGAACGAAGTGGTCCGCGATGCGGTCTCCCTCTGTCAGCAGCGAGTCAGGTACGGGAACGTGAAACTTATTTCCGTATTGGCTGACGACTTGCCCGCGGTCCGCATTTCTCCCACTGAGGCGCAACAGGTCTTTGTGAACCTGATTAACAACGCGGTGGACGCTGTCGAACCGAAGGGCGGCACCGTAAAAGTCACGACCCGCGCGGAAGGCAATTCTGTTGTGGTGGACATCGCGGACGATGGGATAGGAATACCAAAGTACGTATTACCCCGTATTTTCGATCCCTTTTTCACCACCAAGCCGGTGGGAAAAGGAACGGGGCTCGGGTTGTCCATATGTTACGGCATCGTCCAGAAAGCAGATGGCGAGATTTCGGTGAACACCGCAGAAGGATTAGGCACTACTTTTCACGTGAAATTCCCCATTCGGAAAGAATCGACGCATGAGAGCTGACGCATGACCGCCAATGGATCTTCAGAGGCTCCTGGCATCAAGTTGCTGCTGGTGGACGATGAAGTGGCCTATGTGAATATTCTCGCCAAACGACTGAGCAAAAGAGGGTTTGACGTCAAGGTGGCTGTCAGCGGCACCCAGGGAATCCAGGCAGTTCGACAGGACGACTTTGATGTAGCGGTCCTGGATCTCAAAATGGAAGACATTGACGGTATCGAGGTCCTCAAAATATTCAAGAAGATGCTCCCACAAATGGCCGTAATCATGCTCACGGGCCACGGATCCGAACAAGCCGCGCGAGAGGGCATTCGTTTCGGCGCGTTCGATTATCTCACCAAGCCCTGTGAATTGGACGAACTGGTGAAGAAGATCCGTGAATCGTACGAATATCAGAAGAAGAGGCCTCAGCAACCTGAGCGTTAGTGGCTGCACATTGCGATCATACCCTTGTCAAAAGCGTTATGCGATTCGACCATGCCTGATCCCGTCATTCCTGCGGAAGCGGGAATCCAGTCTTCGCCGTCCTGCGCTCTGGGTGGGACTGGATCCCGGTTTCCACCGGGATGACAGCGCTGGGGGTGGGGCGTCGCAGCTCCCTCTTTTTGGAATAGATGCCCTAGAAAAGCACTCCGAGGAAACGCTATCAATCTAAGTTCCCTCGGAGTGTTTGTTAGTAGCTTCAGTATGTTA
>JBMOME010000105.1:0-15419 GCA_049323095.1 Thermodesulfobacteriota bacterium | reverse complement strand
ATCGTCCCGTTGGCGCCTCATCCTCAGTGCGTGATTTCGTTCGCCATAGAACCGAAGAGCAAAGGAGATGAGGAAAAGATCACCCAGAGCCTCGCACGACTCGCGGAAGAAGACCTGACTATCGAAGTGGGCCGAGACCCGCAAACCAATGAATTTCTTATCTCAGGCATGGGGCAGGTGCACATTGAGGTGACCGTAGAAAAGCTCAAGAGGAAGTTTGGCGTAGACGTGAACCTCAAGACTCCTAAGGTGCCGTACAAGGAAACAATCAAAGGCCGAGCCAAGGTCGAAGGAAAGCTCAAGAAACAGACCGGAGGTCGCGGTCAGTTTGCCGTCGCGTGGCTTGAACTGGAGCCGTTGCCCAGAGGGACCGGTTTCGAATTTGTCGACAAGATCGTGGGAGGCGTGATTCCGCGTCAGTACATTCCCGCAGTGGAAAAGGGGGTCAATGAAGCTATGGTAGGGGGAGCGCTGGCGGGGTATCCTGTCGTGGACGTGAGAGTCACGGTTTTCGACGGCAAGTATCATGACGTGGACTCATCGGAACAGGCTTTCAAGATAGCTGCGTCGAAAGGCTTCAAGAAAGGAGTGCTCGACTCCAATCCGATCCTGCTGGAACCGATTATGAACCTGGAGGTCATTGTTCCTGAAGAGTACATGGGCGACATAATGGGTGACATCAACAGCCGCCGCGGAAGAATCATGGGCATGGATGCGACTCCGAGCGGCCAGGTGATCAAAGCGCAGGTCCCCATGGCGGAAGTTCTCAAGTACGCTTCAGATCTGACGTCCATGACATCGGGCCGCGGGATCTTCTCTATCGAGTTTTCCCATTACGAGGAAGTCCCGGGCAATATTGCCGAAAAGATCGTTGCCGCGGCCGCCAAACCCGAAGAAGAAGAGGATTAATGCGACCCCTTTCCTCCAAGGCGACGTGGCATTACAAGGCGGTTGGCGCCAATCGATAGGACGAATCATGGCGAGCGGTAAAATCATAGCAGTGTGCAAGAGCAAGAAGAAAGGCATTCCCAAGGCCGACGAAAGGTCCGGGAGTCTGGTAGTAGGATTCGGCCTCGAAGGAGACGCGCACGGAGGCGATTGGCACAGGCAAGTCTCGCTTCTCTCGATAGAGCAGATTGATACCATGCGACAAAAGGGGCTGGATGTGAAGCCGGGCAGCTTTGCTGAGAATCTGACCACCGAGGGTTTCGACCTGGATGTGGCGAAGGTAGGCGACCGACTCCGTGTAGGCGATTCTGCATTACTGGAAGTGACCCAGATCGGCAAGGAATGTCACACCCGATGCGCGATCTACAACAAAGTGGGAGAGTGCATTATGCCCGAGCGGGGCGTGTTCGCTCGAGTGCTCAAGGGTGGTGAGGTCAAATCAGGCGACTCAATCGAGTACGCGTGAGTTGTGTTTTCTCTTGATCGCCTGATGTGCAGCGTGTATAGTGTCAATACGAGCGGGAATAACTCAGCGGTAGAGTGCAACCTTGCCAAGGTTGAAGTCGCGGGTTCAAATCCCGTTTCCCGCTCCAACAACCCACCGAAATCATTGAGACCGACCCCCAAAAAGAGTGTCTGCAAATTTCGCGACGCTTCACTCCTTGCTTCTCCCGACGGTCGTACTCGCGTAAAACCATTCACGAGGCTCTCAGACCACCATTATGGCGCTCCTTTTATATGCCGCGACCC
Organism: Thermodesulfobacteriota bacterium; assembly: GCA_049323095.1. Taxonomy (GTDB): domain Bacteria; phylum Desulfobacterota; class Desulfomonilia; order Desulfomonilales; family Desulfomonilaceae; genus VGSG01. The sequence goes on along the minus strand of JBMOME010000105.1, from coordinate 13,721 downwards.
CGAACCCCACGCCGAAACTCTTGCTTCGATCCCATGTATTACTGAAGAGAAGGTGGAATATGTTGTGTGCGGCTTCATGGAGCCTTTTACCTCCCGCGATCGCAAGAAGCACTCCGATGCGCCAGAACCGACTCCCCGCGGACGAATTCCTCAAGATTATGTCCCTGGTGGATCGGGTGCTGCGCAGACTCAAGGCAAAGGGAATTGTAGAGCCTGTTTTCGGACAGATCAAGCAGGTGAGAGTAATTCGGGCCTTTCTTCTCAGGGGCTTGGAGAAGGTGAAAGGAGAGTAGAAGCTAATCTGCCTGACCCATAACATCCTCAAACTCTGGAGGCATCTCTGGTTGGACGAAAGGAGAAGTGCGCCCATTTTCGGGTAGAACAGCCGAATAACCGGTCACATTGAGAGATTTTGACGGCAACGACACTCCTGTCCACTCTTAATTCCTGACCTGACGACCCCTAACCCGAAAGATGAACCAATCCCCTGCTCGAAACCGTTCCAATGTCATCAGTTGCGCGACAGACTCCTTGGATTACAGGTACGCCTCATTCTGTGGCCACATTGACTTGGAGATTTTGACCCTTTATAGTAGCCATACGTAAAATGATGCACCCATGCGGGCGATTCGGCCGGTTCGCGTGCGGGGGAATAGGAGCGCACAATTGACGCGAAACTGGATGTTTTCAAAAGTAAGGTTTCAAGCCAGTTTCGTCAGCTGACTTCGTGGGAAAAGAGATAACCTTCATGCCTTCATTCGATCCTGGGACATATCGAGATGCCAAGAAGAGAAGGGTGCTGTTCGTCATCCCACCGCAGCGGATTGAGGAGCACTACGGGCGTTTGGCGGATGTGGGCGCTCGCCTCCCGTGGCTGGGCCTCACCTATGTGATTGCGGCAGTGCGCGACGCCGGGCACGACGTGCGATTGGTCGACTGCGAAGTAGAAGACCTTACCGTGAACGATCTGCACAGGATTGTGCAGGAATACGATCCCGACGTGATCGGCGCATCCGCGGTCATAACCAACGTGAGCCGATGCTTTGCGGCCATGGAGGCCGCCAAACGGGCAAAACCCGAAGTCCTCACGGTTTTGGGCGGCCCTCAGATAACCATTTTTCCCGAACAAGCGCTAAAGAACCCTGCTGTGGACATGATAGTCCTGAGCGAAGGCGAGATCACCATGTGTGAGATCTTGCTCCACCTTGACGATCCCCAAGAACTGGGACGCATACCAGGAACTTGGGCTCGATCAAATGGACAGATCTGCGCGAACCCGCTTCGCGACCTGATAGACGATCTGGACAGCGTGCCTCCGCCCGCTCTCGACCTCTTTGACCTGAGCAAGTATCATCCTGCGGCGTACATATGGGGAAAAAGAGTCTTGCCGATATTGAGCGCCAGAGGCTGCACCTTTTCCTGTCGGTTTTGTGAAGCCAAATTGACGTTCCGTCGCCGCTTCCGGCACCATAGCGCGGGTCGAGTAGTTGGAGAGATCAAGGATCTCATGGATTCCTACGGTGCGGACAGTTTTCAATTTATGGACGATATCTTCACGCTAAAGAAGCGGCGAGTTCATGAGCTTTGCGACAAGATTCTTGAATCGGGCCGCACTTTTAAGTGGTCGTGTTTCACGCGGACGGACTGTATCGACTCCGGCCTCCTGGGAAAAATGAGAGAAGCGGGCTGTTACCTCATATGCTTTGGATGCGAGTCGGGAGACCAGAAGTTACTGGATCTCATCGATAAGAAACTAACGGTTGAAAAGAACCGTCACGGAATCGCATTAACAAGAGAATCCGGAATAAAGGCTTTCTCCACTTTCATGCTCGGTCTCCCTACGGAAACGAGAGAACAATCGCTGAAGACCATAGATTTCGCGGTACGGAGCAAATTAGACTACGCGATCTTTCCGATCCTTGAGCCGTACCCCGGAACGGAAATCTATCAAGACGCTATCAAGCTGGGATACTTCCTTGATGCGGCCGGGAACAGGGTCGCCCATGATTACGAAGGTGACAAGACTTGGGTGCCGAACGGCAGAGACAGAGCCGAACTTGAGAAGCTCTCATTTACTGCGATGAGGCGCTTTTATCTTCGCCCTCGGATTTTGCTTTCAATGGCTGTGGGTATGGTCAGGAACCTCCCGACGCGACGATTGTTCAAGTTGCTGTGGGGAGGCGTGAAGTACTTTCTGAAGGCGAGACGGCAGAAGGTTCAAGGTGGAACCCGGTATTAATCCTAGGGCCGGATTAAGCGGCGAGAACGACGGCACCCCGGGGGAGCTCGACGGAGCTCATATCCGGCTTGATCGGCTGTCCCCACCTATGCTAAGTTCGACCGACCCTGCTTTTTCGGCCGAGGGTGGTCTCAGACCGTTAGCCATGCCGTAAGGTGCTTTTGACGCTTCAGCAAACGGTTTGAGGACATGTTGCGCGCGTGAGGAGGCGAATTTGCTGTCTGTGGTGGTCCCGGTGTACAACGAAGCCCAGGTCCTAGGGTTGCTTTGGGAGCGTCTGCGCCCTGTGCTGGCCCCGGACGATGAGCTGGTTTTCGTGAACGACGGTTCCGAAGACAAGACTGCCGAGAGCATCCTCCAATTGATTGATTCGGACAAACGGATCAGATTGATCAATTTTTCCCGGAATTTCGGGCACCAACCCGCTGTGTCCGCAGGGCTGAAGTTTGCCAGAGGGGACGCAGTGGTGGTCATGGACGCGGATCTGCAGGATCCGCCGGAAATGATTCCAGGCATGGTGGAACGTTGGGAAGAAGGCTACGACGTAGTCCACTGCGTTCGTCGGAAACGCAAAGAGTCTCGCCTCAAGAGGCTCTCGTACGGCCTTTTCTACTGGATGTATAGTTGGTCGAGCGAATTTCCCATGCATGTTCAGGCAGGGGATTTCGCACTTATGAGCCGCCGGGTGGTAGACGAAATTAATAGAATGGAGGAATGCGGAAAGTTCGTTCGAGGATTACGTTCGTACGTAGGTTTTGAGCAGACAAAGATCGAATACGATCGAGATGCACGTGTTGCAGGAAAGCCCAAGTACGGATACCCAAAACTAATCAAGTTGGCCTTGGATGGTTTGTTCTCTTTTAGCACTCTCCCTTTGCGAGCGATGATGACCGGGGGATTGTTACTCCTAATCGTGAGTTTCATCGCGATATGCTTGCTCACATATTGGCGGCTGTTCCACAAAATGGAAATCGGTCATACCATGACCTATGTACTGGTCTTGTTTTTTGGAGGGCTCAATACTTTCTGTCTAGGAGTAATCGGAGAGTATCTCGGCCGCGTATTCTATGAAGTTAAGAAGCGTCCTTCGTACATTGTTGAATCGGTTGTGGGCTACGAGGTGGGAGGAGATAAAGACATATGAAACGCGTCGCCGTAGTCGGAGGCGGCATCACTGGGTTTTCCCTGGCTCACCACCTCGATGAAGGATTCTCGGTTGATATATACGAAGGGAGCGATCAAGTGGGCGGTCTTGCCCGGACCTTTCCAATAGCGGACACTTTCCTCGAAGTCTTCTTTCATCACTTCTTCAAGTCCGATACGGCATTGATATCACTCCTTCAAGATCTTGGTCTTTCGGATCGCATACAATATTTTCCATCCCAAGTCGGCATCTACCATGACAGCGTGGCGCGGTTTTCCACGATGCCGGATTTGCTGCGATATGATCGCCTGGGGATCTGGTCTCGCCTAGCGTTCGGTCTTCACGTGTTGGTTCTGAGGCGGATGCAGGACTGGAGGCATTTGGAGAAATATACGGTCAAGGATTGGATGGAACGACATGGTGGAAAGCAAATTTATACTGAAATCTGGGAACCTCTCCTAAAAGCCAAGTTTGGCGAGTACGCCTGTGAGATTCCTATGTCTTGGTTGTGGGGCAGAATTGCCCCGCGAGCGAAATCACGAGAAAGGGGATCTGAATCCCTTGGATATCTTCGAGGAAGCCTCCGGGAATTGTTCAAAGCCTTAGCAATAGAAGTGACCCAAAAGGGTGGAACCGTCGCGTGCGGCACGCGTGTAGAGAGTATTACGCCCACCGATAATGGCGTCACCCTCCACTTAGAGAAACGAAGCGTGAATTATGACATGGTCTTTATTACTACAGACTGCCGGGAAGCGGCTCGTATGATTTCGCATGTTCCGGAAGACGTCAGATCGAAGCTCAATTCAACAACATACTTTGGAGTGATATGTGCCGTCGTGGAACTGGCAGCGCCGTTGGGAGAAATATATTGGCTGAATAATGCCAATAGTTCTCTGCCCTTCAGCGGCATCGTAGAGCACACGAACTTTGTCCCGTCGCTCCATTATAACGGTAAGCACATAGCCTATGTCTTCAAGTACCTTTCACCGGAGCATCCTCTGTTTTCAACGAGAGATGAAGAGGTCATTTCTTTGTTTCTCAAAGGAGTGCGAAAGATATATCCAAACTTCTCGGCTAGTCAGGTCCAGAACTGGCATCTGTTCAGGAACGCAAAAGCTACGCCCGTGTACCATGGTCCATACTCCGAGACTAAACCCCCGGCAGAGCTTGTTCCGAATCGAATATATCTGGCCAACACCTCTCAAATCTATCCGGAAGACCGCAATCTCAACAACTCGATTCTGTTAGTGCGAGAACTCCTTCAATTGCTGCGACAGAAGGGGGTCCTCGACTGAACCATGTGTGGCATTTTCGGTTACTGGAGTGCGGAAACTCGTAACGGCTTGCTGGAACGTATGGCCGCGACAATCGTTCACAGGGGACCGGACGGTGAGGGCTTCTTTTCTTCTGATAGTTGCCACATGGGCATTCGGCGCCTGGCGATTATCGACCTCGAAACCGGCGACCAGCCCATATGCAACGAAGATCAATCGATATGGGTGGCGTTGAACGGGGAGATATACAACTATCGAGAATTGCGCCTGGATCTGGAAAAGCGAGGACACAGATTTGCTACCCAGTCTGATACCGAGGTAATTGTTCACGCTTACGAGGAGTACAGCTCCGATTTCTTGACACAATTGAACGGCATGTTTGGCTTTTGTTTGTACGACAAGAGGCTTAGAAGGCTGCTGGTGGCGCGAGACCGATTCGGTGAAAAGCCGATCTACTATTTTCGGTCGCCTAACATTTTTTTATTTGCCTCTGAAGTCAAATGCTTGCTTGAGTGCGAGCAGGTCACGCGCCGATTGAACTACGATGCCATCTACCCCTACCTGGTCCTTCGTTACGTGCCTCAACCGAGAACGCTCTTTCAAGATATATGGAAGCTCCCCGCCGGCTGCTACTTGGAAGTTCGCGACAATCACTTTTCCATTCATCGATATTGGGATATGCCTCTGTCCACTTCGCCGCCGCCCGGTATCTCTGACTATCCGGAGGCATTCCAGGAGCTTTTTCAAACATCCGTTCGTCTGCGGCTGAGAAGTGATGTGCCGCTCGGGGCGTATCTCAGCGGCGGGGTCGATTCCACGTCGCTTGTTCACGAGATGACCAAGAATGTGCCCGAAACAGTACGGACATATTCCATCGGATGCGGAGCCCCAGGCGATGAATTGGAGGATGCCGCGGTATCCGCTATCAAGCTGGGTTGCCGCCACACGCCTGTTTTGTATACAGAGAAATCGCTGGAACTTCTGGAAACCATATTGTGGCATCTCGAGGAGCCGATTGGAGACGCCCACATAATTCCTACATTTTACCTGGCCGAGGCTGCCTCTCAGGAATTGACGGTCGTAATCCTGGGTGAAGGCGCGGACGAGACACTGTACGGGTATCCATTTCACAGGCTTATCTATCGTGAATCTCAGTTAGGCAGTCCTAAGGCCATGGCCCTTGTGGGGCGATTGGCCGCGGTAGCGTTGGGGTTAATTCCCAATGCATTGCTCGACAAATTCTTTCCGCTCCCGACCTCTCTTGGGAAAACGGGCTACGATCGCCTTAGTGCGCACCTGCGCCAATTGGGACATCGATCCATTGAGGACGAATTCGTGCATCTGACTTCGCTGTTCACGCCTGAGTCAGCAAAGAGTCTCTTGGCCTTCCCGATTGAAGACGTCAGACTATTCCAAGCCCCCGCGAATCCACAAGAAGGGCTGGCGCCGTCCGAAATCGCGATGCAACAGATCTTTCTACTGCAGATGCAGGGCTGGCTTCAAGACAACATTCTCCTCCGTCATGACAAGCTTGCAATGGCCCATTCTTTGGAAACGCGGGCGCCTTTCCTCGACCCATATCTTGCGGCGTTCTTGTTGCACGTGCCGATGAAACTGAAGTTTCGCCGGGGAAAGGACAAATATATCTTACGTCAGTACCTGGCTGGACGGTTCGACCGGTCCATTGCATATCGAAAGAAGACGCCTTTCTTTGCCCCCGTGGAGGTCTTTACACAGTCTCAAGCATTTCAAAATCTGATCCAAGAATTCTTGGACGAGAAGGCCATCACGCGAGAGAAAGTATTTCGTCCCGAAGCTGTGCGGGAGTTGGTGCACCGTTCCCGCCCGAATGACTTCCTGACAGCCAAGCAACTGATGGGACTGGTCATTTTTCAAATGTGGAGAAAGAAGTTTCGGATATAGCAGCCGAAGAGGTTGGGAGTGATGTTCGCGGTTCGAGGAACTGACGCTTACGCCTTTCAAATTACGATCTGCGTTATGGCAGCCGTACTTTCGGGCGGGTGCTCTCAGAGCCCTACTCTCATTCCGCTCCAAGCTATTTCAACTCACCATGCATCATGCTGGAATAGTTTTACCATCAACGGGAAGACGTATCTTGCGGTCGCCAATCACGCAACCGGGACTCAAGCCGATTATGAACGAGCGCAGTTTCAGGATGCACGCCTTCGGTGTGTGATTTATGAATGGAACGGTAAGGAGTTCATAGCATTCCAGGACTTGCCATCGGAGAGAGCGTCCTCTATTCGAAGTTTCGTCATCGGCAGTGATACCTACCTCGCCGTAACTCCACACTGGGGTAGTCACGTGAAGGTCTACAAGTTTATGAACGGCCGTTTTGCGGAAGCTTTTGTCATTCCTGCGCAATGCCCGCGTGATGTCGTTTGCTTCAATATCGGTGAGGAAACATACTTAGCCGTGACCCATCATTTTGACCCGCAAGAGCAGTCGCCCAATATATGCTCGGCAATTTATAAATGGAACGGCGCATCCTTCGAAAAGTACCAGGATCTACCCACAGCCGGTGCGATGCGGTGGGCCGCCTTTACTATCGACGGCAATCGTTTTCTGGCAGTGGCGAATAATTATGACGGACGGACTCATAATATCAATTCGACCGTGTTTCGCTGGAACGGAGTGCAGTTTGATCCGATTCAGCAGATTCCTACGAAGGCCGCTACTTCCTGTGAGAGTTTTACGATTGACGGCAAGACTTATCTTGCCATTTCCAACAATTTTGACGATTCTACTCATAACGTCGACTCAAAGGTTTACCAATGGGATGGAAACCGTTTTAATGAAATCCAATCGATACCGACATTCGGAGGAGTCTACTTCAAGAGCATCAAAATCAAAGAAATCACCTACTTGGCTATAGCGAATCATTACGACTCCAGCAAGTCGTCTTATAATACGCTTTCCAAATTGTATAAGTGGACTGGAACGTCGTTTCTTGACGTTCAGAGTGTCCCCACCCACTGCGGTTGTTTTTGGGAGGGCATTGTGGTAAACGGAAATCATCTTCTGGTCGTGGCGAACGCGTTCGACGGCTCGACCTATGACGTAGATTCTGTTGTCTATAGGTTCCAGGAATGAACAGGATTCTGCTCGTGAAATCGGAGTTGCATGTCAACCAATGAACCAAACGGGAAATAGGCACAGTGTACAATCATTCGCGATAGAGTCTCAGATGAATATCCAAACGGGAATAGTGGACAGACGAGTAGAGAGAATGGTTCGGGCCGCGGTAGAAGCGGAGCTTCCGTATGTTGCGGGTATTGCCGAAGAAGATCGCTCCCGAATTGCCCTGGAGGTGAGCAGATCGGTATTCGACAGGATGCGCTTGATGCCCTTCTTTCTCAGAGTTCCCTGCTACCTGCTTGCCATCGTATTTGATATGTCCTCGCTGCCCGTGTGCGGGAAACTCTTCTCGAATTTGGATCGCGACCGAAGAAGAACCCACATGCAAATCGCTCGGCGTTGGCCTATAGTGCGCTTCGGAGAATTGCTGAAATTGACGCTGTCTCTCATGCTGTTATACTTTTTCGATCATCCGAGAGTGCGTCATGCGATAGGTTACGAATGGCGCACCAGTGTGAGCGAGGTCGGCAGATGACCGTGCACACGGCGAGCTCTCTGGAATCGGATACTAACATTTCTGCCGACGCAGTCATTGTCGGTAGCGGCGCCGGGGGAGCAACAGCAGCATACCTGCTGGCTCGCGCTGGGAAAGACGTAGTAGTTCTGGAAGAGGGAGGGTACCATCGAACCGAGGATTTCGAGGGGTCGATCGGTGACCTCATGGGAAAGCTGTACCGAGACGCGGGGATGACCCCGATTCTTGGAAAGCCCGCAATCGCCTTTGCAGAAGGATGTTGCGTGGGCGGTAGCACGGTGATCAACGGGGGGCTTTGCTGGAGAACTCCGCAACACGTGCTGAATACATGGCGAGGGGCAGGACTCCCGGGACTTGACGAAGCCTCGCTAACACCGATCTTTGAAGAACTGGAAAGAGATCTGAGTATCTCTGTTCAAGATATCTCCGATTCCAATGCTGCTTCCAGACTTCTCATCGAAGGATGCCAGCAGCTTGGCTGGGCCTGGGAGCGGGTTCCACGCGCACAAATTGATTGCTCCAACAGCAACCGTTGCCCCACCGGTTGCCCGACGGGCGCCAAGCAAAGTATGTTAGTCACGTATATTCCCAAGGCGCTGAGCAAGGGCGCCAGGATCTATTCGGACGCCAGGGTGACGGAAATCGTGCGGAGCGGGCCTCGCGCGGAAGGTGTAACTGCACGCGTCACGAACGGCAGTAAAACATTCCGTTTGAACGTTAAGGCAAGAGCGGTATTCTTAGCAGGCGGAAGCATTCAGACGCCATATTTACTCCTGAGAAACGGTTTCACTCATCAAGTGGGAACAAATCTTCAGATACATTTCAATCTTAAGGCGGTCGCGACGTTCCCGCAGGCGATAGGGCCGCAGCGGGGCACAATGATGACCGCTCAAGTGAAGCAATTTACGGGCGACGATATGTACATTGGGAGCTCCAACTTTGATCCGGTATATTTAGCTCTCACTCTGGCACCGCACGGGCACTCTGTAGTGGAAAGGGTGACTGAGAACTGGAGAAAGGCGTCAATATATCTGGTACAGGTCAAATGCGCCGGGACAGGGAAGGTCATAAACGCCCGCCTGGGCAGACCCATGACTTATTACAAACTTCTCGCGGAGGACGTGAGGCGCATTCACTTGGGCCTTCGTCGACTGGTCCAGCTGCTTCTGGCAGCCGGCGCCGAAGAGGTTTTCTTGTCGATTGCGGGAAGCTCCCCCATACGGTGCGAAGCTGACCTGGATAAATTAATGTCCGATGCTCCCGACCCCAGACGCTTGGACATACTTTCGGTCCATGCTATGGCGAGTTGTCCGCTCGGAATGGATGCCAGGACTTCAGCCGCGGACGCTTTCGGTCTATTGCACGGAACCGACAACATATTTATCGCGGATGCCGGGATGCTGCCGGGGGCTACCGGAACTAACCCACAAATTACCATAATGGCTATGGTCTACCGAAATATCATGAGCATTTTGGCTGACAGGAACTATAAACTATGATCTATCTGACAGGCGCGAGCGGATTTGTAGGCAGAAATCTATTGACCGAACTCATTGGATCCGGTCGCAAAATCAGAGCTCTCATCCTGCCTGACGATGTTGCGCCGATTGATCATCCTGATGTCGAATGGATACGCGGCGACGTGCTCCGGATCGATTCGCTTGAGAGGCACCTCAACGATGTCGAAATCGTGATCCATAACGCAGGAATTGTGGCTTCTCCGGATGAGGAGCTAAACCACGAAGTCAACTACATTGGGACGCGAAACATTGTGGAGTCAGCCAAACTTGCTCGCATAAAGAAATTGATATTCGTCTCCGCTGCCGCGGTGAAATTTAGACAGCTCAATGCCTACGGGAAGTCTAAGAAGATGGCGGAGGAGTTGGTGGCTTCATCAGGGGTTCCGTCTGTCATCTTGCGATTGCCCCTCATAATAGGCAGAGGCAGCTACGAATTCGATCAGTTTGTCAAGTACGTAAACACCTTGCCCTTTGTGGTTCCGGTATTCGGCGATGGAAAAGCGATTAAGAGACCGGTTCATATAAGCGACGTTGTTCATGCGCTTAAGATGTTAATCGACAAGGACGAGGCAATCGGCAAAATCTACGAAGTGAGCTGTCTCGAACGGATAACTCTCGATGAATTCATCGATGCGGTGTGCGAGCGGCTCGACAAGAAGAAGATTAAGCTGCACATACCGCTTGGGTTGTCACTCTTCATGGCACGAGTCGCCGAAGGTGTCATGGGAAAGCGTTCCCCGATTACCCAAGATATTTTGCTCGGCCTGAATGAAGACGTGGAATTCGATGTCGAAGAGGCATTGAAAGAACTTAAGCTCAAACCATTGACTGTGGAGAATGCATTGCGCACTACGCTGTCGTGATTGCATGTCCACCCTTGGCCCGATAAACAGAATCGGAGGCTCGACGGGAGAGACGGCATGTTGGAGGTGGCGAATGGCTGGTAAAGTTAACAGTGAAGAAATTAAGGAATATTGGTCAACCTTCCCGTGCAGAGGAAAGTGGACGAATTACCCGGATATGCTGGAATATGCGATTAAATTAGATCCATTTATCAAGAGAACGATAGACTCGATTAAGCTGGAGAACAAAGAGATTCTGGATTTGGGGTGCGGTCAAGGGATCTGGTCCTACTATATGTTGGGCAAGGAGCCCAAAACAATTGTCGGATGCGACATCACACCCGAGGTGCTGGAAAATAATGAAATACTTCTGGCGGAAGCGGGAAAGGCAGGCCAGGTGACGTTTCGGGCTTACGACGGTTTATCCTTGCCTATTGAGAGCCGGTCTCTTGACGTTGTTATTTCCATCGGGGTGATTCATCATGCTGTTGATGACTTTGCGCTCATTCGAGAGGCATTCCGAGTTCTGAGACCCGGAGGTCTGTTCGCGGGACTGGTGTACCGGAAATTCAGCCCGGGTCATCTTATTCGATGGGTTTTGCGCAAGAGCGTATTTCTTAGGCCGCTAGTGGCGCCCGGTCAGCAAGGGACATTTCTATCGGAGATCCTTTATTGCCCTCTTGCAAGGCACTATTCCATCGCCCAATGGGCCAAGCTGTTGGAGAAAGCTGAAGGCAAGGATATACGGGTATGGAGCGATTACTCAGGCCTCGAGCGGTGGCTCCCCAGGATAGGGAAGCTGGTTGACTCCGCCACAGCGGGAAAACTAGGGTACTACGTCCTTTGGAAGGCTACGAAATGAGCGGCCTCAGTAAGGTGCGCCGCCGCCGAAGGAGATGAAAGGTCCCTTAGCACTGCGAACAGCTGAAAGCAGCTGCCAAAGGAATCACATCCAGAGCCAGCTGAAACCGTGAACTACGTTAAGGTGCTCCATGAAATTCAGTGCGAGCAACAGCAACAATATTGCCAAGCTCTCTCCGCCAAATTTAGTCTTCTCAGCTTTGGTCATTATAAGGGAAAGCACCACAGTATAAATTCCGACAACGCCGAAATAGCCACAATAGATGTACCGCTCCCAAAGTTGACCGATACTGAACACGGGGGTCACTATCGCCGCGACAACACACAAAGCCCCGACAAGTATTATCGTCCTGTTGTTCGCTATCGCCAATGTTCCGCGAGCCTGCTGAAGCACGCGGATCAACCATACATTGGCCACCGAAAACCCGGCGAAAAGAAGCCCCGCATATAACGGATGAGTCTTGTAAAGAGGGACAAAAGGCGCATGCATGTTTACCCACAAAGCCGGGAAATGGAGAAAAAGATAGACTAATCCCGGGGTAGCCCAGTCCCACTCCAGGTCACCGATCATAGATCGCTTCCAGTTTTGTAGAAACACGCCTTGGATATCCATCGGCTGACTAAGGGATGCAAAACCCCACATCGCGTACACAGGTTTCAAAAGCAATTTCGATCCTACGGCCAGCGCAACACACGCTACCATAGCCGAAAGCACCCACGCTAAGTTGAGAAAGCGCGGATTCCCTGCCGGCTTATCACGCCCCTTGAAATGTGATCGCATGAGATACAGCACCGGATACATAAGAGCGAAGCCAAGGAATGTTTCATAACATAAGAAAGCCAAAAAGGTCATGGTCACAGACAGGCCCAAATTTACGAGGCTGCCGTTGTAACAATACCGCACAAACAAGATCAAAGCGGCCAGTATAAAGACAATGCCCGGTTGATTATGGCCCATGCGAAATGTCCAGATATGGGATCCGTAGATAGTCAGCGGAGCAATTGCCATGAGGGCCGCTCCGAGGAGACTGAACAGGGCATTGCCTGTGAGATCCTTGAGCAATATGCAGAACAGAAGTATGGCGACGAGCCCCATTACGGAAAAAGTAACCTTTACCCAAAAAGTAGACTTGGTGGTCACCCATGCGAGGTAATACAAATAGCCGGACACAGGGTGCCTGAGGATGTCCTGGCCTGCATGAGTTTCGCGCATGAAACCTACAAAGTCGGTGGGCAGCGTTCCGGTCTGGAGACGGTGCTGCGTATGATCGTCATATTGCTTGAACGAACCGCCCTGCTCCGAGTTCTTGAGCAGAGCCTGGGGACGGAAATCTATGACCGGCGGCACCCCGACTTGAACCAGAAACCAAAGAATCACAATAGGCAAGAAAGCTGTCCAATGCACCATCGAGCGATCCATGGGAGCTTGTTGGCTGATGGCCCGCCCGCGCAGCAATCGCACTATCACGAACTGACCCAAGGTCAGGCCCAGTAAGACCGGCAGCAATATGACAAGATGATGAGGATACGTCACTCGAATGAGATGTTGATATGCAAGTGCATAGCCCATGAGATCTTCAATGGTCATACCGGCTTCTGCTCCCTTCGTTCACGTTCGGCAGCTCCTCGTAATTGCTTGCAAGCGTTCAAGAATAAGCGCAAATCCGTGCCACTGAGGTATTTGACGCAATTTGGTTACCAAAAGCGGGCATCAACGCATTGATCACCTTACCATAGCTCCCAGTTGACGGCCACCCTCATTAAGGCGTTCGGGTAAGGATTCAGCTATGTGCGGGACGGAAGCCTATCTCACCTGGCATTGCAAGGACCCCGGACTCGATCCGGGGGACGAAGCAATCCCTTCTTGCACCAAGGGAGATTGCTTCGCTCCGCTCGCAATGACACTCTTCCCCCGCGTAACTGAGAAGTTACACGGAGGGAAGCAAGTCGCTTGACTCCGGTAGTTGGAACGAAGTACACCACCCTTCAAAGCAAGGCACTTGCCTGAGGGCGGATTATGGCCGGATCGGTAGGGCGAATCTACAAGGAACGGGGCGAACGCTGGTTTATCCAACTAGCCGGACGTGTTCGGATTTGGGTAGACAAGCAGCACAGACCTTTTTATGGCCGCCAGCACTGTCAATGGACCTTGGTGCAAATCCAGAGGGAAATCGAACGGGGCCTTTTCGACCCCGAAGTTCATGGGG
>JBMOME010000104.1:0-15445 GCA_049323095.1 Thermodesulfobacteriota bacterium | reverse complement strand
AATGTGGAGCATCCTGGTGAATGGGAGCCTGAGCTTGTTCTTCAGTATATGCTTTAGGGTAACCCCCTCAAGGTATTCCATGACGATAAATACGGTCCTGTACATGTGCTCCACATCGTACACCTTGACGATGTTCTCGTGGCTGAGAGCCGCTATGATCTTGGCTTCGTCTTGGAATTTGCTCAAGAAGTCGCTGTCGCGTGCCATATTGTGCTTCAGCATTTTGACCGCGACAGGTAAATTAAGGAATGAGTGCACCCCCTTGTAGATAATGCTCCATCCTCCTTCGGCAACCACGTCATGAATAGTGTAGCGGCCGATGGAGCGTTCCGCGGTAATCTTTCGGCTACAAAGACGCTCAGTAGCCAAATCTGCGAGGAATTCTTCCAGTACCGGGCAGTCTGCGCTGATGCGGTGGAAATCCTCAACCCCGACCGACCAGACCACCATGTCCGTCTCTGCATCCACATTGGCGCTTCGGGTCTCGCCGGTAACGATTGCTACCTCTCCCACCAGGTCACCGGCTTTGAGGCGACATATGGGATAGGACTGGCCGTTCTTGTCCAGACTGACGATGCACGAGCCTTCCTGAATGAGATAGAAGCAATCCCCTGAAGCTCCCTGGGCTATGAACCTCTGCCCCGCGTTGAGGTGGGTTTTCTTCATGGAGGCCATCAGACTTCGCTTGCATTCTTCGGGGGTGGCCTCAAGGAGTTCCGTGCGCATGAGGAACTCGATATCAGGCAGGGGAAGTCTCTTGCCTTTTCCGTTCGCTTTCCTGCTAGCCATGACTGCCTCCGTGCAGCCAAAAGCATAAGACCGCTGAGAAACGTGCGCAGGTCTCGTTAGTCTGATGGCCTGACTACACATTGCGACAGGATTCAGCAAGAAGCCTTGACATAAGTCAAATCCATGTTTTTTATATTTTAGTTTTTTTCATGAGGACGGCGAAATGAGAACGGCCAAGAGGAGGCACAGAGTGAATCGGCGACGCGGAAGGAATAAGCATGGACCGAGGAACTTCCTCGTTCCGGTGATGCGGGCACACTGCAAGCCAGGGGCGCACCCGGACAGGAAGAAGGAGGCGGCCCGCAAGGCTTGCCGGGGCAAACTGAGGCCGGATGTTGATGAAACATCCGGCTTTTTCGTTCTCCCCGCATAGATGAATAGTTTCTCCGGAGCGCAATCAATCGGTCAAGGCCGTTGAGAATTCAGTTCCATTCTGACACAATGTTTCAACTCTCCAACACATCATAGGGGTGGCGCAGCTTGAAGAAGAAAGTGGTAGTGATCCTGTCGCTCGCGGCGGCTCTCACGGTGGCGCTCTATTTCGTCCTCCCGGGTTTTGCCGTCAAGTGGGTCAGACAATCGGAGCGGAAATCCGCGGGACTCGAAGAAAAGAACGTCCGCGTCGGCGACCACGAGGTCGTCTACCTCGAGGGGGGCCGCGGTGAGACGATCCTCATGGTCCACGGTTTTACGGCAAACAAAGATAACTGGACTCGTTTCGCCAAGTCGATCACCCCTGCGTACCATGTGGTCGCCCTGGATTTGCCCGGATTCGGGGATAGCACCTATCTTGAACAGGCATCCTACGGCATAGTGGACCAAGCGAAGCGGTTGGACCAGTTCGTAAACGCGATCGGTCTCAAGAGATTCCATATTGTCGGCAATTCTATGGGCGGTTATATCGCGGGCAGATATGCAGTCATGTTTCCCGAGAAGGTGATCACACTGGGGCTTTTCGACGCATCAGGCGTGACGTCCCCTGAGCCGAGCGAAATGGCGAAACTGTTGGCGAAAGGCGAGCCCAACCCGCTCATCGTGGGGTCCGCCGAAGATTTTGACCGGATGCTCAAGTTTGTCTTTGTCACTCCGCCGAAGATCCCCGGATTCGCCAAGAAGGTTCTCGTCGATCAGGCGGCGAGGCATAGAACCAGCAACCAGAGAATTTCCAAGCAGACTGGAGCCGAACGCGGCGCGCTGGAGCCGGATCTTCCAAAGATCAAAGCGCGTACGTTTGTGCTCTGGGGCGATCAGGATCGGCTCGTGGATGTCTCTTGCGTCAAAGTCTTTGAAAAGGGACTGGCAAGTTGCACAACCGTGATCATGAAAGATTGCGGGCACTTGCCAATGATGGAACGCCCGGAAGAGGCCGCCAAACATTACATGGCATTCCTGAAGAGTAAGACCGATGCGCTTCCAAAGAAGTAAAGCACGGGTGACACTTCTTTGTGTAAAGAAGTTTCACCCGGACCCTCTTCAAGAAACTCTATATTCCTTTGGCATTCCTGCTTCCTGTGCCAGGAAGCAGGAATGCCAAAGGCGTATAGAAGTTTTTGGAAAGGGGTTCGGGGAGCCCCGCGAGACGCGGGGTTACAAAAAGGTTCTCCCCGTCTTACTTTCTTGAAAGCGAAGCGGTATCAGGTTATGAGGCTGTACGGACGCGCTCGTTTGGCCCATTCATCGTTCGGGAAGTCCGCGGCGAGCCGATCGTATGCCAGCCGCAGTTTCTTCGGGTCATGCGTGTGCTTGTACTGGGCCACGCCCCGGAAGTAGATGGCCTGGGGCGCGGAGTCGCTGCGCGCGTGCTCTGTCACGACTTTGTCGAGAATCTCGATGGCTTCGGCAAACTGACCCAAGTCAAAGTAGGTCTTTCCGATTCCAAGCATTAAGGAAGGGATCAATTCCTCCGGTGGGAGAAACCCAAGGGTGCGATGGTGTTCCTTGCCGTCAAGGTCCAGGCTCACCAGAGTTGGAGTCCAGTGCACCTTGAATTCCTGCGCCAGAGGCTGGTGATCATAGGGAACGCGCAGCGGAATGATGTGATTGGAGATGAAACCGATTACCGCCTTGTCAGGATACGTAACTGCATCCATTTGCTGGCAGCCGATTCAGTTGGGATTGAAGAAATCGAGCAATACGTACTTGTTTTCGGCCTTTGCCCGTTTTAGGGCCTCATCCATACTTGTTACCCATTCAATTTTGTCGGCCATGCCGCACCTCCAAGCAGTAATTCCGATGGAGGCTCTCGTACAAAGCCCCCCCTTCCCACGTACATGTGCATTGATTTCGTCGCGTCAATCTCATTGAGGACCAAGATCGTCAGCCATGTCATTTGTCCCCAGGTAGAGGCGCACGGCCGTGCGCCCCTACAATGCGGCCGCCCAGATCCTTGCGCATCTTCCGACAAGGGCCGACGCGCGGGTCTGCGCCTACATTAACGGAAAGGCCGTCTAGCGTTTCACAAGGTGCAGGAAGAATTCGCGGTTGCCTTTGGGGCCGCGTATAGGACTTTCCATTTCACCGCGGACTTCGAAGCCGCCTTGTTCGGCGAATGACTTTATCCCGTCCACTGCTCTCCTGATCGCGGCTTCGTTGCGGACTACGCCTCCTTTGCTTACTTCAGCTCGGCCCACCTCGAACTGAGGCTTTACCAGGGCAAGCAGCCAGCCCCCCAACGGAAGCGTCTCGAAGAATTTGCCCAAGACCAGCTTCAGCGAAATGAATGAGAGATCCGCAACCGCGGCATTTACCGGATGAGGCAGAGAACTCGTGTCCAAATAACGTAAGTTGGTCCGTTCCAGGAGCGTAACCCTGGGGTCATTGCGCAGCGACCAGTCGAACTGCCCGTATCCCACATCCACGGCAATTACACGGGCCGCGCCGCGCTTGAGGAGGCAATCGGTGAATCCACCTGTGGAAGCACCTCCATCCAGCACATCGAGACCCGCAGGATTGACGCCAAAATGGTCCAGAGCCGCTTCGAGCTTGAGCCCACCCCTGCTGACGTAAGGAATGTCTTCGGCCACCACCACATCGACGTCAGGAAGAAATTCCTTGCCCGGCTTGTCAACATTGATACCGTCCACGAGAACCTTGCCGGCCATGACAAGCGCCCGAGCTCGTTCGCGAGAGGGCGCCAGCCCTTTGCTCACGAGCAAGACGTCCAAGCGCTGCTTGTCATGGCTCCTTGTAGACATTGTTCTTAATGTGAACTCATTTTACAGGGCGGGTGTACATTTGTATCCCTGTGGGGCGGCCTTTCAAGGCCGCCGGCAGGCTGGAAAGCCTGCCCCACAAAGAGAGCGGGTTTCCGGAATCGCTTCCCTCCGCGGCGGGGAGAAAACGCGGCGGGCTGCGGATCTCCTGAACGAAGGTCCGACGGCCTTGCGTCGTCCGCAGCGAAGGAGATCCGTGGCCTGCCACCTCTATCGTGGATCACGCACCTGAGAATATGGTGAAATCCAGGACATCAATGATGCTGAAGCCATAGTACAGATAAATGGACCCTGCACCTGCGAATTCTTGGGGGTTGTGAACCGTGAATCTGTACACGTAGGTTCCGGTCGGTTCCGTGAGCAGTGCGGTCTCTTCGTGCTGGGTGGAATCGGGGAGCTTCACCACGAATTTGAGCGGAATTTCGCCCCTGGTCCCTCTGTAGGTGAAGCGGATCATCAGAGTCAGGCGGCCCTCGAATTCTTTCGCATTGAAGTTCCTGGCATTTCCCAGGAATTGCCAGTTATTGTCCTTGAGCACCGCAGGACCGAATTCCAGGTCGTAGATCGACAACCTGCCCGGCATCTCCCAGGATAATTGCTCGCCCACGGCCCCTGGGCCGGCCCCAAGAACCAGGATTCCAAAGAGGAGAGCAATACTCCAGAGTAGGGTTGTATTACGTTGAAGGGCTTTCATGGCCGATATCGGAGAACGAGTCATGCTCCCCACCATTTGGGTTTGATGGGGTCAGCGCTGCGTCCCACCTGGCCGGCTTGCTGGTGGGCGGTCCAATCAGGCGCTTCCGCTCGGGTCATTTCCCCGGGAGTCCTCTGCTGCGGGATGCCCGCGGCCGGTTTTTCTTCCTCGTCCCTGGGGAGCCCGAGACCCAGGATGTCGTCCAAGCCCCGCGAAACTCCAGGCTGCTCCTCTTGGCCTTGTTGTTTTCGCATTCGCTGGCCGAGGAAGCTGAAAAACCAGGAAAAGAGTATTATCAGGACCAAAGGGATAAGACTGTAAATTATTTTCTCGGTATCCATTTAACTCTCCAGATTATGTCCCGATTCCGGCCAGCCACTATCATCTCACAGAATCGGGAGCTGTTCAATCCGGTTTTTTCCCACGGGCGATTTCTGTTGAAATGATACCATGCAGTAAGGTAATTTACGAGTTTGTGCCGGTTATTACCATTTTCAACCCCAGGGAGGAACAGGAGATGACCGCTCGTATCTTCAACTTTAATCCGGGTCCCGCGGCTCTTCCGTTGGAAGTTCTGGAGCAAGTGAGGGATGAATTCCTCGATTTCAAAGGCTCCGGCATGTCCATCGCGGAGATCAGCCACCGGTCGGCCCCTTTCGAGCAAGTAATCAACGATGCTATTGAACGAGTGGTACGACTCTTCAAGCTACCCAACAATTTCAAGGTCCTTTTTCTCCAAGGCGGCGCGAGCACCCAGTTTGTCATGGTTCCCATGAACCTGATCCCGGAGGGATCTTCCGCGGATTACATCAATACCGGCACGTGGGCCACCAAGGCGATCAAGGAAGTGGAAATCCTCGGAAAGCCGCATAAAGTCATCGCTTCAAGCAAAGACCGGGATTTTCGCTATATCCCGAAGGAGTTCCAGGTCACGCCCGGAGCAGCGTACCTTCACTTCACCTCCAACAACACGATCAAAGGAACCCAGTGGGCCACCTTCCCCAAATCAGGCGACGTACCTTTGGTTTCCGATATGTCTTCAGACATCCTGAGCAGGCCGTTCGATCCCAAACCGTTTGGCTTGATCTATGCCGGCGCGCAAAAGAACCTCGGGCCCGCGGGAGTCACCATCGTTATCATCCGCGATGATATGCTGGCCCGCGTGCCTGAAAATCTGCCCACGATGTTCAAGTACACGACCCACGCGGAGAAGAACTCGCTCTACAATACACCGCCGTGCGTCGCGATCTACATCGTTCAGCTCGTCTTGAAGTGGGTCGAAGAGACTATCGGCGGGCTGGAAGCTATGGAGAAGATCAACCGAGAAAAAGCCGGCCTCCTGTACGCATACATGGATTCCACCGACTTTTATAAGGGAACGGCGGACGCGGACAGCCGATCGATGATGAATGTCACGTTCCGCCTGCCCACAGAGGATCTGGAGAAGAAGTTCGTCGCCGAAGCCCAAAAGGAGAAGCTGGGCGGGCTCAAGGGCCACCGCTCTGTCGGCGGCTGCAGGGCGTCTCTGTACAACGCGATAAGTAAAGAGGCCGTGGAGTCCCTCATTGCTTTTATGAAGGACTTTGCCGCAAAGAACGGCTAAGAGCAGTTTCGCTTAGGGGAGTTCGCTTCCGAACAATGAAGATGACGTTGAAGTAAGAGTGACATGTCGGGTATCGCTGAGCTCAACCCGACCTACCCGTACTCACTGTCTGATAGCGCACCAGTATTAGTGGATCGAGTTCAACCGTTTGGAAGCGATTAATGATCCAGGGCATCTGCGGGGGAAGCGAAGGCCCTCTTTTTGCGCGGACGGCCACAGGAACATCGTTGGAGTTGAAACAGCATGACCCATAGAATCCTCGTTGCAGACGACCTCCATGAAAGAGGTCTCAGTGTGCTGCAAGATTGGCCGGGTTTCCAGGTGGATGTGAAGACCAACCTGGATCGCGAGGGTCTGCGGGCGATTATCGGCGAATACGATGCCCTCGTGATTCGCCGGGACACTGAAGTGGACTCGGATATCCTTCGAACCGGGACTCGACTCAAGGTGGTGGCCAGGGCAGGCGGAGGCATTGAAAACGTAGACGTGGCCGAAGCCACCCGTCGCGGGATCCTCGTGATGAATACGCCCGGGGTGAATTCCGTCGCGACGGCCGAGCACACCATCGCGTTGATCCTGGCCGTTCACCGGCATATCGCCCAGGCTGTAGCCTCTATGAAAGAGGGCAAATGGGAGAAGAAGAAGTTCCAAGGGCGTGAGATCGCAGGTAAGGTCCTCGGGGTTATCGGGCTTGGCAGGGTCGGCAGCATCGTCGCGCGGCTTGCATCTCAGGGGCTCAAGATGAAGGTGCTGGGATGCGATCCGACCACGTCGCCTGACGCGGCTGCGAAGATGGGTGCGGAACTGACCACCCTGGAATCGATCTACACCCGTTCGGACGTGATTACTGTTCATGTTCCCAAGACCGACTCCACCAAAGGCCTGATCAGTACCAAAGCGTTCGATATGATGAGACCGGGAGTGGTGATCATCAATTCTGCCCGAGGTGGCATCATCGATGAAGACGCGCTCCTGAAGGCGCTTGAATCAGGAAAAGTCGCGGCCGCGGGCCTGGACGTGTTCGCGTCGCAGCCGCCGGAGGCCGGTCCGCTTGTCCTGCACCCAAACGTGGTGGCCACGCCTCAACTGGGTGCTTTCACTGATGAAGCCGACGTCAATGTAGCCCTTGTCATTGCGGGGCAGGTCATCGATTATCTTGAAAATGGGGTCGTTCACAATGCGGTGAATGCCCCGGTTATTGCGGCCGCGGATATTCCCAGAATTCGGCCATACGAAGACCTTGCACGACGGATCGGACAATTCCTGGCCGGTCTGACACCGGTCAAAGAAACTGAGATCGCGGCCATCCGCATGGAATATCGAGGCGAAGTGGCGCGGTGGGATTTCAAATCGATCACTAATGCCGCACTGGTGGGCCTCATGTCTCGGTACACTGAGGACGTGAATCTGGTGAATGCTTCGCTCATGGTGCAGAACAGGGGAATAACAGTATCGGAGACCGCTCTGGAAGACGCGAGAGACTTCGGCTCGTCAGTCGCTATTACGGCCTCCTATGCAGGCGGCACGTCACGAACCGTGCACGGAGCTCTGATCCGCAGAATGGGTGACGAACCTCGCATCGTTGGGATAGATGACTTCGTCACGGAAGCGGTCCCTCGTGGACCTATGGTAATCGTAAGGAATCAGGATATCCCCGGCATGGTCGCGGGCATCACCGGAGCCCTCGCGGAACGAGGAATCAACATTGCACAGATGAACCTCTCCCGCGATAAGCCCGGGGGCTCTGCACTGTGCATCATCAACATCGACGAACCCGCGGATGCGCCAACCCTGCAGAGTATTCAGGGCATCGGCGGCATATTGAGCGTCAGACAAGTGATCCTGGATACCTAGCGCTCGTATCGAATACTCATCCATATACTACGTGAGAAAGGTGTTTCAGTTTGAGCACTCTTGTCATAGTCGGAACACAATGGGGTGACGAAGGAAAGGGCAAAATCGTGGACCTGCTCACCAAGCGGGCGCACGTGGTGGTTCGTTTCCAGGGGGGCAATAACGCGGGCCATACCCTCAAGGTGAAGGATGAACAGATCATCGTACACTTGATCCCTTCGGGCATTCTCTACCCAGAAACCCTCAATATTATCGGGAACGGGCTGGTGGTAGACCCGGCCGTCCTTCTCCACGAGAAAGAAGAATTACGCAAGAAAGGTCATTTCAAGAAGGATAAGCAGCTTGTGATCTCAGATCGCGCGCACGTGATCATGCCTTATCACAAGGTCATGGATCAGGGTCGAGAAAAGATGCTGGGCAAAGCCAAGATCGGGACCACGGGGAGAGGTATCGGGCCTGCGTACGAGGACAAGGCCTCTCGTATGGGCATCCGCATGATCGATCTGATCAGGCCGGATGTGTTGCGGCAGAGGGTCACGCGAGCTTTGGTGGAGAAGAACTGCATTATCGAACATTGCTTCAAGCTTCCGCCGCTCAGTGCAGACCAGATCATAGAAGAATACACTGAATACGGGAGGAAGCTTGCGGTCCACATAGCCGATGCGTCCGCGGTGCTTCAGGCACGGGTCGAAAAGGGAAACCATGTCCTCTTCGAGGGTGCGCAAGGCACTCTCCTGGACATCGACCACGGCACGTATCCCTTCGTGACCTCATCAAGCGTTCTTGCGGGAAATGTGTGCTGCGGCTCAGGGATCAGCCCCAATCGAGTGGACAAGATCTGGGGCGTGGTGAAGGCCTACTCCACACGAGTGGGCGAAGGTGGTTTCCCAACTGAGCTAACCGATGAACTGGGTACGCGGATGCGCGACGTGGGAGCTGAATATGGCGCCACCACAGGCCGACCAAGGCGCTGTGGCTGGCTGGACCTCGTGATACTCAGTCATAGCGTACGCCTCAACGGTCTCACCGGCCTAGCTGTTACCAAACTCGACGTGCTCACGGGCATTTCGCCCATTAAGATCGCGACCGCGTACATGTCCAACGGCAAAGTCCTGGACCGAGTGCCGTCAAACGTGGCTGACCTGGAGAAGGTCGCCCCGCGATACTCGGAATTGCCGGGCTGGGACGAACCCCTGGGCGAATGCCGTTCCTTTGAGGATTTGCCGTCTAACGCCAAGCACTACATCAACACCATAGAGAACCTCACCGGGGTCCCGGTTACCCTGATCTCCGTAGGACCGGCTCGTGAACAGAGCATAATCCGGAAAACGCCATTCTGAGGCTAAGGAATTCCGGATCGTCCGCGTGGGCGGCAACACGGCTGCCCACCACATGGGGGGTAAGAGCCGCATGATGGATACCGACAACTCAGGCGAAGGGAGACCTTTTTCCCTGTGGCTCTATCTGGCCGTTGTCTTTTCGGTCTCTTGGCCCTTCCAATTGGCCATGCTCTTCTTGGCGCGCTCGTGGAAAAGTGCAATGGCGTTCAGTTGCGCTTCCATGATCATGGTCGGGGTCGGGACGTTCATCTGCGGCAGGTACATCTTCCGGGACGGCTTTGCCACTGCGCAGTGGAGATGGGGCAAGCCGGTTTACTATGTGGCTGTCATCGCGTTTGTGGCCTTCCTTTGGGTCCTCCCCACTGCCATGGACATTTCTGCCGGAAGCGCCGAGATTCCTCCAGGCATCACCACCGGCTCAATATTGATCACACTGAGTCTGATGATTCCCCTGCTCTTGCCGGCTGCGTTCGGCGAGGAAATAGGCTGGCGAGGCTACCTTTTACCGCGCCTCGCACGAGCCAACACTCCTCGCAAAGCCGTGCTCCTGCACAGCCTGATCTGGTGGGTGTGGCACATTCCTCTCGTGGGCGTTCCCATCCTTTTGGAGGCCAGGGACGCGTCGCTTGAGTTCGGAATAGGCCCTGCTTTAACGGTTCCTTTCATGCTCCTGGTGGGGATACTGGCAGGCACGATGCAAGGGGTAATTTTCGGGTTTGTTTGGGCGCGTTCCGCCAGTCTCGCAGTAGTGACCGCATATCATGTCGCGTACGACGCCATTCGGGACTCCATCGTGGTGAACATCGTGACCGGACCGCTCGTGGAATGGTGGGCCAGTTTAGTCATCTGTGTGGTGGGCGCTCTACTCCTTTGGAAAGGCGACTGGCGTGCGCTGGCAGCCTCTATGCGGGCCGATCCGAATCCAGAGCTGAAAAGCCAAGAGGAAGGATAATAAGTCAGGGAGGAAGAATCCGTTGTTGCTCGCAATTGATTGATCAAAAAATGGAACGCTGTTCAGATCATCTCAAATGAGGACACAACGGCCCTAACGTCTTCATCGGGAGTTCTTGTCAAATCATAGAACATGATCCGAGTTGGCTTCTCGCGATCCTTATCGCCTATGAAATCGAAATTCGCCCGCTGGTAAAAATCGAGGACTTTTGGGGCATTGTACGCATCTACAGTGATTAGCCGGCATCCTGTGCGGTTGTTAGTGACGAAGAGGACTTTGGTGAGATTCAGCAAAAGGCTACCAACACCTTTTCGTTGGAAAGTCTTTTGCACACCTAGTCGAGCGATCTTCACCGCAGGAATACTGGGATACCGTTTTTCTTCCGGCAACTCGTTGGCGTGTTCTTTGAAATCCTTCAGGCGGACAGCATCATTACAATAACTGATCAACGCGGCAACCGGGAGAAGTCTTTCGGTCGTTTCAGGATCGTAATATCGCAAGGTATAGCTTTTCGTGTAGAGATCTCTCTCGTGAGCGAGAACATCGTTCCGAAAGAAATCGTTGAGGTCTTCGTCACTGCAATCAAAATCAAGGGGGAAGAGATCTGCGGAAAGGGGCTCAAGGACAAACCCCTCGTAAAGGAGCTTATTTCTTTCTGGATCGAGCATCTGCCAGGATTTTCTTACGGGCTTCTTCGAGCTTCGGAGTAGGAGTCAACGGCTTCTTTTCAGCCTGCTCTCTGGCGATTCTCTTCAAGAAGTCTGCCGCTTCTTTTCCTTCCAAAACAGGTGTGGGGGCTATGCGTGTTGCCACGAGACACCCTTCCTTTCTTGGGCGCAACCTGTCAACGACCCTGCCAAGGTAACTGATCGATGCTGGCCTTCTTTCTATGGTTAAGACACCCCATCATATCGTCTGGATCTTTCTTGTCAATTCTTTCCCATGAAAGAAATCGCCTTCTTGAATACATTAAGAAGCTGCCAGCGAGCGGAGATAATGTCAAGCAACTTCTCTGCTCTGCTAACAACAGCGCGACATTATTAATCTGAATCTGTGTCCGGCGTGCCTGAGCGGAGCGTCACGACCGCCTGATCCGGATGCTCGACCGTTCGTGGGAAAGGCTATATAATAGCAATCTCGTGTCGGGCTCGGCATCACTACTTCTGCGTGCTCCATGATTGACGGAGGCCCTGATATTGAATAGTAGCGAACGTCGGATCCTTGTAGTCACTTGTTTCGGGCATTTCCTGTCCCATTACAACACGGTGGTATTCCCCGCGTTGGTCCTGCCGTTGACTCAGGTCCTCAACCTGAGCATGACCGATGTGCTCGGTCTCTCTTTCTGGATGTACCTCCTATTCGGGATATCCGCGCTCCCCTGGGGCATGTTGGGAGATCGAATCGGCGGCCAGGTCCTCATGATCCTGATGTTTCTGGGATCGGGATTGAGTGGGCTTGCCTGTGCCTACTTCATGGAATGGCCTGCAGCCCTTTCTCTCGCGCTGGCGGGAGTGGGTCTCTTTGCCGGCATTTATCATCCTATCGGCATAGGTTTGATCTCGACAGGTGTGAGCCGTGTAAGTCTGGGCATGGGATACAATGCGGCCTTTGGCGGGTTAGGCCTTGTCGTCGCACCGCTCATTACCGGCCTTATCACCTGGTTGTCAGGGCCGAAGGCAGCTTTCATAGCAATGGGCCTGACCAATCTCATTGGAATCGGCCTCATGGCCAAGCTGCCCTTGAAGCGCCCGGAAGCCGTTCATGAACAAGCTCCGGAAGAAAACAACGGCATGATCGCCCCATTTGCGACTCTCATGGTTGTGACGATGCTCGGGGGGATTGCGTTCATGGGGTCAACGGTGATCCTGCCCACGTATCTGGAGCTGAAGGGTCAGGGCCTGCTCCAGGCTGTCAGCGGCTTCTTGGGAATACATCTTTCCGGAAATCTCTTTGCCACGTCGGTCACGTCGGTGATCTACGTGGTGGGGATGCTTGGGCAATATGTGGGAGGCCATGTGGGAGACCGCTTCGAAAACCGATATGCGTACCTGACGTTCCACGCGATTTGCGTACCCACAGCGTTCCTCATGGCCATCAGCCACAATATGGCGCTCGTGGGGCTGGCCTTTGTGTACTTCTTCTTCCAGCTCGGTATGCAAGCGATCGAAAACACTTTGGTAGGCAAGCTGAGTCCCCGACGATTCCGTCATTCCGCGTTCGGCCTGAAGTTCGTTTGCACCTTCGGAGTGGGCTCGCTTGCGGTGAAGCTCATTCAGGCCGTGGATGCCCGATGGGGCGTAGATGCCACGTTCATCGCGCTGGGCATCATCTTGATGCTGCTGGTTAGTTGCATCCTGCTGCTTATCTACCAGACGAGCGCTTATCAAGGGCTGTTTAAGGTCCGACGCGTCGACGCCTATTCCGGAACGTAAGACCTCACAATTTGAGAATCCGGGCAATGGATGTAGGGGCGTGATTCATCACGCCCTCTTATCGGGCGCAATGAATTGCGCCCCTACACCGTGTCATCTGACGATTGCATTCGAGAGCACCCATATTGCCCATTCTCAATGCATAGTTGTTGAACTCGCATGAGACCCTCGGTCCATCCTCCTCAACACCTCACCGTATAAGGTTTCCGCTAGTATTCTGTGAGAAAATCGCTTGCGTGGGAAGGAGTCGCCGCGATATCCTGTGAATTGGTGGCTTATTCGTACGGGTTGGACAGGGTTGCTGAATTGTTGCTGTCATCAAGCCATCGAGGACGCGACAGCGATGAGCGCGCACGGTTCCACGGTCAACGCCTCTGAGCTTGCAGCCGATTGCTGACATGTGATCCCGGAGACCGTACCGGGCTCGTGAGGATCCACACTGATGCCGTCTCTTGAGCACTCTTCAAACCAGAATATCGGGGACACGCGGCCGAATGGCGCCGGGGTTTACGATTCTATGAGAATGCGCTGGCTCACCGCGCTGCTGCTCGTGATCCTCTCGTCGATCTTCTTTGCCGGCCTGTTCGAATGGGACCGCTACCGGATGATGCTTGGGTCGAAAATGCAAGGCCTGGGCCTCCTGGATACGGTGCTGTTCTTTTGGCTCCTCGTGGCCAAGTCTCTGCTGGTCTGTCTCCCCGCGTTGCTGATCTGCGGTGGATTGCTAACCCTGGGTCTGAACAAGCCGGCCGCTTTCACGTTGACCTTTTGGTGGATACTGGCCTTTTACCTTCAGGCTGCTGACCTCATGTCTATGGGGTATGCCGGTTACCACGTATGGGATTACTTACCTTACATACGAGACATCTTGGATTCTCCAGGGCTGAGCATCTGGCAGTGGGGTGAAAGGCTGGCCACCGAAGCGACACTGGTTTTTGCGTTTTTTGTCGTCCTGGGACTGGCGGTCTACCTGGCCACGAAGTTCGCAGCGCGAAAGCTTGTCGACTACTTCCCTCGATCAGTCTCAGCCTGGACGTTATCCCTTTTGACCACGGGCTTTGTTTTTGCCGCTCTGGGGATCTTCCCCGCGTTGGACTTCCTCCAGGACCGCATTTTCCTCGACCGGGCTTATTCGGGAATGCCTGTGCACCCGCGTTTGAAAGAATTTGCTGACGGACTAGACGGATATCTTCCCAGCCGCATCGGCACAAACCGCGCGAACGTCATGGCAGCCAGCATGTCTACAATCGGGGATTCCGCGGAAGGCGGCAGGGTCCCCGGTTTCACGTGGTTAGGAAGCGACGCATTGAAACAGACGGACGTGCTCACGGGCCTGGACTCTATATTCAAGTCCTGGATAGGAGAAGAGGATTCGGGAAACTCGGCCGGTGAGGCAAACAGACTGCCACGCATCAGACTCGGCACACTTCCCAAGTTCTTGTCACCGCACGGCGATACAGGCGTCTTCAAGGACTTGTTCCCACGGCTCAGCGACATCCTGGAAACGCGAACGCAACGAGCATTCATGCACGCCAAACCCGAGGACGATCCTCACGCTATTGTGAGTGCCTCGGATCGACTCAAGGCCGAAAGACTTGTCCAGGATTCGGCCGATCCTGGTCCAGCGGATTTGTCCGCTTGGGTGAACAAGGAGCAGCTTCCCGACGTGCTCTTGATCATCTTCGAGAGTTTTAGGCATTCTGCGGTTGGGCCTGAGCTGATGAAGGAGCTCGATGGCTGGTCCAAGAAGGGGCTACGGTTGCAGCGTCATTATTCCGGCTCAAATTGCTCTCACCTGGGGCTGTTCTCTCTCTTCTTCGGCAGGGCGCCAGTGGGGTACCATCGCACCCTGAACCGAAAGATCCCGCCGCAGATGCTCGAATCGCTCCGGCGATCGGGATATGAGATCACTTTTCTCACTTCAGGCGAAATCCAAGGTTTTCGGAGAGTCCATCAATTCCTTGGTGAAGAAGCGGGTCACCGCGTAATCAGGCATGGGGAATTCACGCTCAAGGGGTCAAAGGAATGGCCGGAAGCAGACCGGTGGAAGTTGGGGCTCACTTCCAAAATGTTGCGGGAGGTGCATCAGCGGCCACAATTCATCTTCTACTATCTGGTCTCCACGCATTTTCCGTACGTTTTCCCTCCTGAATTCACCTTGTTCGAGGAATCCCCCAGTTTGATG
Source organism: Thermodesulfobacteriota bacterium (assembly GCA_049323095.1). Classification (GTDB taxonomy): domain Bacteria; phylum Desulfobacterota; class Desulfomonilia; order Desulfomonilales; family Desulfomonilaceae; genus VGSG01. The sequence goes on along the minus strand of JBMOME010000104.1, from coordinate 384 downwards.
AAGTTCATCTATCCACGGGAGCAACTACGGAATCACCTCAACAGGTATGCAAATGCGGCGCTTTTCCTGGAACACGAAGTGATGAAGCTGATGCGCTCCCTGGACCTGAACCGAACCGTTGTGATGATGACCGGTGACCATGGTGAATCCATGGGCGAAGACGGAGTCTTCACTCACGGCAGCAGGATGTCCGAGATCCAGATGCGAGTGCCCTTTCTCATGGTGGGAAAAGGTGTTCCTCCCAGGACCATAGCCACCGCAACGGTGCACACCGATGTGCTGCCCACGCTGCTCCATGCGCTGGCAGGGACTGAGATCCCGATTCGCAACTGCCACGGCAGAGACCTTTTGGCAGACCCGTCTCCCGCGGACGAAGTGATGCTC
>JBMOME010000103.1:0-15453 GCA_049323095.1 Thermodesulfobacteriota bacterium | reverse complement strand
TGCGGCTGAAAGGCAAAGGAGTGCCTGACCTCAAGACCAAGGCGCGTGGCGATCTCTATGTGACGATCCGCGTGCAGGTCCCGTCCACCAAGGATCCGGAGGCTATACGCGCGGCTGAAACGCTGGAACGATTCTACTCGGATGATATTCGGCGAGATATTAGGCTATAGAAGGTCCTGACACGACCATGGCTCAGGAATATTACTACAGACACGAGATCTTGGAGATTTTCGACTGCGACGACCAGTTCCTGAGTCGATTGGAGGACGAGGATCTGGTGCACGCGGTAGAAATTCCCTCTGGTAGAGATCGGGTCTTTATGGCCGATCAGATGGAACGCATCCGCATCATACACAACCTCATGACCGACCTGGACGTAAACTTGGCAGGGTGCGAAGTTATCCTCGAAATGAGAGAAAATATGATGCGTATGCAGGAACAATTCGACACTATTCTGGCGGAACTTTCCGAGCAATTGAAACGGAGGCGTCCCTGATCAGGGGAACATCCCACCTCGAATTACCCCCAGGCTGCCACGGCCCAGCCACCCTACTTGCTATGAGACTCCTGCTACTAAGTCTCAAGATTGCTCTCATCTTCGTCTTGCTTGCTTCCTTCCTTGTTTCAGGCGTTTTGCCCGCTATCGCTTCTTCCTCGACCAAGGTCGCATCGGACCTCTTGAAGCAGGCCAGAGAAACTGATGAGGCTTCTCGAAAGCTGGAGCTGCTTGACGAAGCGCTCAAAATCCCACCTTCCGGCAAGGGCCTTCTTGGGAACATCTACTTTGAGCGCGGCCTGGCGCACAAAGAAATGAAGGATTATTTGGCTGCGATCAACGACTTTAATATATGTATGGCCCACGCTCCCGGCATGATTCAGGCCCTTCTGGAAAAGGCTGAATGTCTTATCGAGCTAGACCGGCTCGACGAGGCATCGCAGGTGCTGGAAAAAGTGCTTTCCGTAAAGCCCGGTATCGCGCGCTCTTATGTGCTGAAGGCCATTGTTTACGAAAAGCAAGGGTTTCCCACTAAAGCTGAAGACGAGTACACCCGCGCGCTCCATTACAATCCTCACTCTCCCCTTGCCCTGGAAATGAGGGCAAAGGCATTGCTCCGTTCCGGAAAGCCCAGGCAGGCGCTTGCGGACATAAGTATTCTGGGTCGCATCGAGCGTCACCGCCATGACTTATTTCGTCTACGGGCCGGTATCCATGTGAAACTCAAAGACTACGCGGCAGCGCTGGAAGATTATGCGGTGGTGGAAAGCCTCATGGGAGGCGACGAAGCGATCATCAAGGAAAAGGCGCAAGTCTTCTTCCTGGCCGATCAGCCCCGAAAGGCTCTGCAAGCTCTCGAAGGCTATCTGGTGCGCCATCCCAGCGACATCGAGGCGCTGGTGCTTCGTGCTCGCGCCCATATTCTGCTCAAGAATGAGGCCCAGGCAGAGCGTCTTCTCTCCGATGTCCTCGCGATGGCCCCAGTTGATGCGGCTGCACATTTGTATCTCGGTGTGATCGCCATGCGTCGGCAACAGTGGGACCACGCGCTTGCAGCCCTCAATCGGTCTATTGAGCTGAATCCTTCCTTGGCGGAGGCGTACAAAGAGCGAGCGCGAGTTTTCATGAAACTGGACGAGCCTACGCGAGCCATAGACGATCTCACGTCGGCCGCGGATCTTGACCCCTCAGATGGGGAAATTTTCGCTCTGAGAGGGCTGGCAAGGATGAAACGCCTGCTCTTCGACGCCGCTGTCGCGGATCTTTCGCAGGCGCTTCAGTCCCTCCCCGGGAATCCCCGCATTCTGTACGATCGCGCAACCGCGCAGTTCCATAGGGACGAGCCGGATGCAGCGCTCGCAGATCTGAATACGATCCTGGCAGCCAACTCGCAATTAGCAAGGGCGCTGACCCTACGAGGGGTGATCCGTTATCACCGCGGGGCACATTCCGATGCACGCCGCGACCTGGATCAAGCAATAAAGGCCGATCCAAAGGATGCTACGGTGTGGAACAATCGCGGCTTCTTCTTATACAAAACCGGAGAATACAAAGCTGCGGTGGGCGACCTAAGCAAAGCCCTAGAATTGGACCCGCATTACGACATGGCCTGGTACAACCTTAGTCTGGTTCGAGCAAAGATTGAGGAATCGGCAGGTCAGGCATCTCTGCCTCGGCAGACGGAACCGGTGAAATGATACGGGTGCTCATTCAAAGAGATAAGATCGGGGAAATCTGCTTTGTGAGAGAGGTACCTCCACGGCTCAGGCAAGGAATTCCCGCGGTTTTCGGAATGCTCATTTCTCCTGTGTGGAAATGAGCATTCCGAAAAATGGTGGAAGTTCTTGGGGAGGGGGTCGGGGAGGACCTTCTTACAAGAAGGTCCTCCTCGATTCTTACCTCTTTGAAAGCGAAGCGGTATGAGGAGGCCAGGCCGGTGAAAATGAAACAGCGCGGGCAACCCCGAGGGAGGCGCTGAATGCTCACTCGGCACTATCAGGAACTTCGGCTCAAGATGGTCATCACGACCCTCTGTTTCGCGCTCATACCACTGCTCGCGCTGGGCCTGACCATCTACTATCAATTCACCACCGCGTACGAACTCAGAACCATGGAAGCAGTGAGAACCATGGCTCAGAACAGGGTGAATTCGGTAGAACTCTTCCTTGAGGAAAGAATTGCCCAGCTTGTCACCGTTGCAAACACCCACACCTACGAGCAACTGCGCAACGAACAGTATCTGCAAAAAGTCTTTAAGGTCATGCAGCATCGCTCCAAGTCATATATCGACCTTGGGGTTATAGATCAAAACGGTGACCATATTGCTTACACAGGTCCGCACTACAGCGAATTGAAAGGAGTCAATTACGGGAAAGAAGCATGGTTTCAAGCAGTTATGGCTTCCAGCCTTTATGTGAGCGATGTGTTCTTGGGCTTCCGCAAGGTGCCGCATTTCATTATTGCGGTTACGAACCATGAGGGCAACAAAACCTGGATCCTGCGGGCCACCATCAACTCGGACATCATTGATAATATGGTGCGCCGCGCTCAGGTAGGGCGGAAGGGGGACGCGTTCATCATCAACAGAGAGAATGTCCTCCAGACCACACCGCGTTTTAACGGCAAGGTCCTTGGTAAGCCCAATGCCCCCAATTTCTCCGCTGTGGTGGACACCATAGTTGAACGCGCGGATTCAGGAGGAGAAGAAAGCCTCTTTGCGGCGTCCTCCATATCGAATCCCCGATGGGTTCTGGTGATCAAGGAAGATCTACGTGAAGCAATGGCGCCACTTTTTCGAGCGCGTCATGTGGAAGTTATAATTCTGCTGGCCGGCATCGGCCTCGTGGTTGCCGGCACGCTCATTATTACGCGTTCTTTGACCAATGAGCTAATGAAGGTGGAAACGGAAAGAGCCAAGAGCGATGAACTGGTGGTGCAGTCCGCCAAGATGGCCGCGCTCGGAAAACTAGCGGCCGGCGTGGCCCATGAGGTCAACAACCCGCTGCAGATTATCAGCGAGCAAGCTGGTTGGATGAAGGACATCCTCGAATCGGACACTGCTTCGTCACAGGAGAATCAGCAAGAGCTTAAACAATGTATCCGAAAGATCGAGCGACAGGTTGAGCGGTCCCGAGCGATCACCCACCGGCTCCTGGGCTTCGGCAGAAGGATGGAACCTACCCAGGAGATGGTCGACGTCAACTGCCTAGTAGCAGAGACCGTCAAATTTCTCGAAAACGAAGCCCACCATCGAGGAATCGATATACAGGACGAGCTGGATCAGAGCATCCCGAAGATCACGACCGATCCGAGTCAACTTCAGCAGGTGTTGCTCAACATCATGGACAACGCCATTGACGCCAGCGGAAAGGGAGACGTGATCAAAGTTGTAACGAGCTATAATTCTCAGGATCCGCGTGTAGTCACGGTCCGAGTCTCAGATCAAGGGATTGGGATTCCCAAGGACAAACTGAACAGGATTTTCGATCCTTTCTTCACGACCAAGGGCCCGAGCGAAGGGACGGGACTGGGCCTATCGATAAGTTACAGCATTATGGAGAAGCTAGGTGGAAGGATAGCTGTTGAGAGTGAAGAGGGAATGGGGACAACCTTTACCCTCTTTATCCCAACGGAATCGTAAGAGGGGGGCGGACAACCCTGGGGAGTTCGTTACCGTGTGGAAGCGGCATTTGCAGGAATCCAAGGAGCCGGTTCATGGAAAGATTTAGCGTTCTAATAGTGGACGACGAGGTGGATTTCACCGAGACGATCGTGAAGCGTCTCAAGGGGAGAGGCTTGGACGCGGACGGCGTCAATAGCGGAGAGGAAGCCCTTCGTCTGATGGAGACTCGAGAGTATGACGTGGTGGTCCTGGACGTGAAGATGCCGGGCCTGGATGGCATAGAGACGCTTCGAGAAATCAAGAAGCGAAAGCCGTATACGGAAGTGATCATGCTCACAGGCCATGGTTCGGTCGAGTCAGGCATCAAAGGATTACAGCTTGGGGCATACAACTACATCATGAAGCCGGTGACCCTCGACGAGCTGATGGAACACATGACCCAGGCATACGAGAGGAGGCTCATCGAAGCGCAACGGAGAGAAGACGCGGAGCGGTCGGAGCAGCGACCCTGATCGGGAGTGCGGCACGGCTCGCGGATAGCGGTGAAGGCGCATGACGAGGGAACTCGAAACCGGATCCGAGATTTTCTCCTCTCTGGACCAGCTCTCTGCAGAGATTGCCCACGAGATCAACAATCCACTCGGGATAATTGCCCAGGAAATCGAATGGATCCAACATCTGCTGAAGAGTGACACGCTCCAAGAATGCCGGGCAACGGAAGATCTCAAGGATTCGATAAGAGAGATTGAAGCTCAAGTGCAGCGATGCAAGGTTATCGTACAGCGATTGCTCGGCCTTGCCCGCCAGATCGAACCAGTGCTTCAGGCGGTCAATATCAACGAGTTGGCTGAGAAACTGATTGCCCTGGTATCTATCGAGGCCAGAGAGAAGAACATCAGCATTGAAAATCGACTTCAGCCGGATCTTCCCATTGTCTACACCGATCCTCCTCTCGTGAGGCAGGTAATTCTCAATCTCCTTGTCAATGCGGTTCAGGCCATCGAGCGGAATGGGACGATAATGGTGACCACGTCAATCACGCCCGATGGATTTGCAGAGCTGGCCGTGGAGGACAATGGATGCGGAATTCCCCAACAAAACTTGGATAAGATATTCACGCCGTTCTTCACCACCAAGCCCGAAGGCAAAGGAACGGGATTGGGGCTTGTCATTTGTCGCAAGATCATCGAACGACTTGGGGGGCACATCTCGGTTCAGAGTGAAGTCGGGAAATGCACCATATTCACGGTACGGCTCCCTCTAACCGGACAGGCAGGTAAGGAGGACTTCCAAGATGTCCGACAGACCAAGAGTGCTGATAGTCGACGATGAAGAGCGGTTCAGGTCAACCATGCGCAAACTCCTGACTGTTCGAGGTTTGTTCGCGGAGACCGCGGGAAGCGGAGAGGAGGCATTGCGGGAACTCACCGCGAATCCATATGATGTGGTGATTCTCGATGTGCGGATGCCGGAGATGGACGGCGTGAGGGCGCTGGCCGAAATCAGAAAGATAGACCCGGAAATCGCGGTCCTGATTATGACGGGTTATGCTTCAGTCGATACGGCAAAGGAAATCATTAAGCTGGGAGCACACGATTACCTGCTCAAGCCATACGATATAGAAGATCTTATGGAGAAGATCGAAGCTGCATACGACCGTAAAGTGGCCAGGAAACGTTTGCAAAATTCCGGCCCCACCGCGTGATCGCGCGGACACAGATGGGTTCACGCGAACCAATCCATCACCTCGGTGTGAATAATCCCCTGGCTACCTGCGCTTCGCAGAACTTCACGAAATCGCGCGCGCCCGGGGTAATTCTGTTTTCGTCCCAGTATAAGAACATAGAAATAATGAGAGGATATGAACCGTTAGAGAGCGAAGTCCGGGACGGCTTGATCCCTGACCCGCCCGACTCGGGCTTTATCGCAAGTATCTTTACTTCGCCTCGTTGCTCAGCCAAATCTGCCATGGCAAAGTCCGCATATCCGATAGCCGGTTCTTTCGAGCGAGGGATGTCACGGATAATGTAGTGATAGTACGGCCGCGTCTGGATGTCGGATGCAAACAACCCATTGTCGAGCAGCTTTTCCTTTAGGAACTGGGTCGTGCCCGCGATCTCAGAGCTCCCTACGAGCTTGATCGAGGCATCAGGCCCGCCAACCTCTTTCCAGTTCGTAATCTCGCCGCTCCAAATGCCTCGAAGCTCCTCCAGGGTGAGCTCACTGACCGGATTGTCCCGCCGCGTGAAGAAGGCAACACCGGAACGAGTGGAAAGACATTCGGCCGGCCTGACTTGGGCCAGAGCCGCCGCCTGCATTTCCTTGGCGAGGATCTTCCGAGACGCCATCACCAGGTTGGCAGCCTTTTCAAAAAGGGCCTCAAATCCAGCGTCGGTACCTCCCCCGGACACCACCACCGAATACGCTTGGTTGACCTTTGAGAATTCCTGGGCCAGCCGATCGATGATCGGGGCCATGGCATTCGAGCCCCTTACGGTTACGACTTCCTTCTCTTGTGCGATGACCTCGGAAACTTGCGCCCACAGCAGCACCGCCAGTGTACAGATCACTACGGCTAAAGAAAAGCGTCTCGCCTGCATGGTTTGATACTCCTCTCGATAGCTCAGTTGCTTGCTTGTTGAAACAAAAATTGCCTAGCAGACTGATGTGGAAATAATGGGCAAACCAGACCTTGCGCCAGTCCGGCGTCTCGGCCGGGGTGGCCTGATAGAGAAACTCGGGGGGCGGAGGATCGATCAGTTGTCGCACGAGGCACAAAAGACCTTGCTGCTGTTAAAACTGCCTCCAGTTCTCCTGGGGAACGGTGAAACGGTAGTGCGGGCGTTCCACATATCGCGTTTGTGGACAGGTGGACGAGGTTTGAGCGATCGCGAGATGTGGAGAGGCGCGGATCCAGACGCGCTCATTGGAATTTTTAACATATGTACAAGATGCGCAAGCTCATGTCAACAGCGCGTTCACCAAAATTGTCGGACTATTGCTGCCCTTGGGACTTCTTGACCTCCATCAAATCGTCCACTCTGTCTACCACCTGGCCGGTGATTGAGATGAACTGGAGCGATATTTTCTCGCCGTCGATCGAAAGCAGGGCATAACCTTCCTGTGATGAGAGCACCTGAGGTTCCCAGGGTGTCTTCTCCCGCGCATAGTACGGCGCGCCGGCCGTGCCCACGGTAATGTGCCATGTGGGATGGATAAAGGACGGATCGGGGGAATAGGAATCCAATACGCCGTCGCCGTTAGTGTCGTCCCTGGGAAACACCCCCACCGGGGTTTGCCTGGTGATAAGAGTTCGGTGATACACGTGCTCGTGGCTCGTGATGACCGCCGCGACCTTGCTGGATCGGGAAACTGCTCTCCAAAGCCGGTTCCTTACCTCGATCATGCCCAGCTTTTCCGGTACCACGATGTTGCCTCGCTTGGTATAGGCCCGAATCCGGTTGTCCCCATTCCACCACATCGCGTCTTTCACGTGACCCGCGCATGGGAATACCGGCTGGTGGCCGTAGAGGAGAATGGATTTGACCGTCGAGTTCGATTCGGCTAGTTCCAGGACCTGTTCGATCCATTGGAGTTGATCCTCCATGACGTAGCCTTTCGGGGAGCCTCCATAGGCGCTGACCACTCGTTCGGTCGTCCACCAGTAATCATTGTTGAACGCAAGGATCAGCAGCGGCCCAAACTGGAATCGATACACGTTTCCCTCATACGGGGGGCGCCTCGGGTCGGAAGGCTTCAAGTCCGCGCCTGGATTAGGAAATTCTCTACTGAAGATCGCCTCCCCGCTCTGCGAGTGGTAGGGCCATTTATCCAAGGCAATGCCCCATTTGGCCCGGTCTTGATACACGTTAACGAGGCTTTCGTGGTTTCCCATGCATGGATAGACTGGTTTAGTACGCCAAAACCCTGATACTGCCTGCTTCCATGCCTTGTGCTGGAGTCGAAAATCCTCCACATCAGAGGTGTACCCGTTTGACAGATCGCCCGCAAATAACAGGAGCTCCGCGCCTCGGCGGTGAGCGTCGGCTGCAATCCAACTCATGGTATGGAGATTCACCCCCATATAATTTCGCTCGCCGCCTCCTGTGCCTTCGCGGCTGTCACCGGTCACGGCCAGCGTGACAGCGCCCTTGCCCGCAAGCGGCGCGGTGCGGAATCCATACAAGCCTGAGCGCACTCGGTCCCTGCGAGCTGTCTCGCACTGGACCATGTACAGGTACCGCGTTGAAGCCTGGAGCCCTGTTATGGTCACTCGATGGTTACGTTCAGCATCTTTGCCTGTAAACCGCCGCGCCTTTGCCAGGAGCGCATCATCCACGACGCGCGTGGACCGCGCGGCAGGCGCAGCCGTCGCTCCCCCCCCACCGTCATCAGGCCAAACAAAGACCTGCCCGCGGCATGCCTCGTCGGTTTCCCAAACTATGAGCAGCGATCCGGGATCGTCACTTGTTACCCGAGCCACAAACGGCCCTTCGACAATGGTGAGGTTCTTCAGGATGGCCTTCCCCTCTTTTCGGAAGCTAACCACCCCATCGTAAAAACCCAGGTGCTCGTAGCGATCGGCCTGGGAGCGCCACAGATCCAGCCGATACCCAACGGTTGGAGTTACCGGGGAGCGCCCTTCAGGCCAATGGTTGGCATTGATCTTTTCGCGAAAAAACTCCGCCACCGGCAGCACGCCTTTGCCTCCTTTCAGTGAGCCTTGCAGGCGATAACGCGGGTAGTCGTAGTCTGCTTCTCCTGCCGCAAAAGGATATGGGCCCGTATAGATCTTGCCGTGTATGGCCGCGTCACCCAGGTCAATGGCGAGACCCTGGTCGGGCGATTCCGAGCTTTGGATGTTTCTCAACTGCTCAATGGTGATTCGGTTCCTGATGTCCCCCTTCCCAGGCGGCAAGTCCGGGACTACTACCGGAAGGTCCGGCTCTGCTGCAAAGACGAACTCGCACAAGGGCACTAAAAGAACAGCTAGACACAGAACCACCAGAATTCGGCCCCACCAATTCTTGCAGGCGATGAGGTTTCTCATGCTCGTCTCCTCGGTCGCACCGTCGTAGGTCAGTCTATACCGAGCCGGACAATACCAAACCGAGCAACTTGTTTCAGAAGTTCCGTGAGGTGTTCGGCCACCACTGACCTGCGCACCAGGTTAGTGCTTGCCTAGGATACGACTCCAGCACTGACCTGAGCAAGCTCAGGTCAGTGGCACCCGGTGTCTATTCATCCAACCGCGGAGTAATCATTTGAAGAATCGGCCGGCCATCCGCCATTTTCTCGGTTGACAGACAAGCCTTTGCCGGATTACTATCGTTTTTCGATAACGCTTTTCGATATAAAGGTCCTCCAGGTATGAAGAAAGAATTCATGTTGGATTTCATACGATTACACCTTCTCCACCATGCCGCGGAGGGATCCATTTTCGGCTTGGGCATCATTGAGGAGCTTGCAAGGCACGGTTACAAGCTCAGCCCTGGAACTCTGTACCCCATCTTACATCGAATGGAAAAACAAGGCCTGCTCAAATCCAAGAAGGAACTGGTGAGTGGTAAATTCCGGCGAGTCTACAGAATTACTTGTACGGGACGGCAGACTCTGTCCGAGTCAAAGGTCAAGCTGCGTGAGCTAGTGGGAGAGCTTTTCTCGTGAGCGCATGAGGCCCCCAGCAGGAGAGCCCGGCCGAGGCTGTCTCAAAACTATGACCCCATCCGAAACCGTGACACGATTAGTCAACCGAGTCCCAACTGGGTGGCCTCGACGTCATACGTCGAGGTCGCAAAGCGACAGGAGGTTTATTCGGGGGCATGTACCGTTTTTGACCCTTTTGCCCGACGAGCGAGGAAGAGAATAAGCCTCCTGTGCCTGCGGCACCGGGACGTATAACGTCCCGGCCACCCGCGCATCGTAGCATGATGTTTCCAGCGCCAGGACTTTTGAGATAGTCTCGGTTGTGCGCTCACAAAATGGGCCTCCGCGGCAACTGCATCGGAAACTCTCAGGTTCCGCAGTCGCTTCGAAGCAGCTCGCGTGTCTCGATCCGTGGTCTTCCTGAAGTACTAAAGAGGTCTTACCATGGAGTACGTAGTTATCTGCAGTGTTGCGATTGTGGTGTCGGCATTGACGCTCTTCTCCGGATTTGGGTTGGGCACGCTGCTGATGCCGGCCTTTGCAGTATTCTTTCCAATTAGTTTTGCCGTGGCTGCTACCGCGGTGGTTCATCTCGCGAATAACCTGTTCAAGGTGTTTCTGGTGGGCAAGCACGCCGACATCAAGGTAGTTATTCGGTTCGCTTTACCGGCCGCGCTGTGTGCAGCCTTGGGTGCGTATCTGCTCGGATATCTTTCGGACATGACGCCGATTGCCCGATACTCCGTCGGGAACCGCACTTGCGAAGTAACAATGGTGAAACTCACGATTGCGATTCTCATTGGCTTCTTCGCACTCTGGGACCTTCTTCCTCGCTTCCAACAAATCGCGGTCGACGCGAAATATATAGCGCTGGGCGGGGCTCTTTCAGGGTTTTTCGGTGGCTTGTCAGGATTGCAGGGCGCGCTCAGGAGCGCTTTTCTCATTCGTTGTGGTCTTGGCAAGGAGGCGTTTGTCGCGACCGGGGTGGTTTCCACGGTGGTGGTGGACATCTCCCGTTTGGTAATCTACGCCGCGACGTTTGCGGCAAAAGGCCCAGCGTTCGCGGCCGGCCAAGGCGCTACCGGCCTGATTGTGGCAGGGATGCTGGCGGCCTTCCTGGGTTCATTCATCGGAGTAAGGCTTCTCCGAAAAACCACGATGAAGGAAGTGCAGGGAATCGTCGGCGTGATGTTGTTTATTCTGGCCATCGGGCTGGCCGCGGGGTTGGTCTGAGGCTTTGCTCTCTTTCCAACCGATACCAACTGCCATAGCCAGAGAGCTACAACGAATCATGAAAGCCCTCGGCTCCGGCGAGCACTCCGGGGCTTCGCCCCGGAGATCGGCTGCAAGAGCGCATCGTTGCGCAATCATTTGGAGGGGAGACTCATCTCCCCTCCAACCCTCCCCATACGTAGACCCGACCACGGGTGCCTTATGCGGGCAGCTTTAATAGGAATGTGCTTTTAAGGCAGCGCATCAGCCACAGCCGCGAGCTGGGAGTCTCCTGAACGGAGGTCCGACGGCCTTGCGTCGTCCGAAGCGAGGGAGATGCCCAGCTCGCGGCTGTTCATAAGTCTACTGTTCGAACGCGCGTTGGTATCACTATTTCTTCTTGAATTTAGTCACTGCTGCGTCGGCTTTGGCCAGAGAGCCGGCGAACACCGCGCGGGAACCCTCGCCCCTACCGAGCCAATACTCAGGGAAGTAGCTGTTGACGTCCCATCCCGCGGCATCCGCGGGGTTGGTGCTGTACCCAGTGAACATAACCTGGGCCTTATATTGGCCAAGAACCGTCTTATGTGTCTGAGAGTCAAAAGTGGACGTCTTTTCGATTTCCACGGTCTGTGTTGGAACAACGTCATAAGTCCAGGTAGCGGTTGTGCTTCCGATAACTGCTTCTCTGTTTCGGGTGTACAGATCGTTGAAGCCGACGGAAGACCCCCCGTCAGCCAGTCCGAACATCATGTCAAAGCTCCTCAGCGACGCGGTGAGCTGTAAGTCCATACGAGATTGCATAATGAGCGCGACGCCCAAGAGGCTTACCAGGCCCAGCACCAGGAGTACTATGGCAATTGCGCTTCCTCGGTTGTTCATCGGTCAATCCTCCGTGATTACTTCCACCAGCCTAATAGGAAGAGAGCGCGCTGGAACGCGGGGCGATCTTGATAATCTCCGTCAATAACGGAGCGCTAGCGAACGTCATAGGCTCACCCGCCGCAGTCCGGGACGCGGAGGTCCCATGTTGGTGAAGCTTGTACTTGATTCTCACGTCCACGAGCCGCAGGTCCTTCGGATATAGGTCGGTTACCGGGATGGAGGTGGAATATTGTGTGATTTCCGGCGGAGGTTGTGGGGACCACCATGTCGCTTCACTACCGACCACGCTCTTGCGCCTTCCGTAGAACATGAGTCTGATCTCCAGAGCGTAAATGCGTATAGAGCTACGCGGCTGAGCCATGGCGATGTCCTCGCCCAACAGAACTTGTCCATTGCGGAGCAGTGTCCCGCCACGCGACGCATCATACCCCGATGCGTCCTGACAATTGTTGCATGTGTACGAGAGGGCCGGCGCGTACACATATCCCGAGGTAAGCCCCAGGCCGGTGAGCGAACTGATCAAATTATCTCCAACGGAGAACATTGTCGTGATGGAATCTCCGTCGGATTCCAGCAGGTATCCGACCTCATAGACGCCCGGATTCGATGTAATATTCTGGCTGCCTGCTCCAGCCCACGTAAAGTACGCATGGTTCTTGAAAACATTCGGACTCACGTAAGGGTTAGTGCCTGTCAAATACCGTCCCCAATTCAGGTACAGCCCTCGGTAATATTCAGCATTTCCACTCGTTGGGTACGGGTCCGTAACATAAAGACCCAGTTCAGGATGGTCCACCACTCCGTACGCGGCATGAAGGACATCACTCTTCATCATTTGCGAGGTAAGCGCGAGCATCTCGCGGCCGGTGCGCTTTCTTGTCTCTGCCCCGCCGTAAGTCTTCTGGAAGATCATGAAAGAGATGACAGAGGCAAAGAGCATGCCCAGGAGCAACAGCCCCACCAACATTTCCACAAATGTAAAGCCCCGGGTCTTATACCCATTGCCAAAATCCTTGTCCGATTCGCCCCAGCGCTTTACCGTCATTCCGGCGGAAGCCGGAATCCAGTCTTCATCAATATGTTCTGGACCCCGGCTTACGCCGGGGTGACGGGCGGTGGATAGGCTATTATTTTTGGCAAACGCTATACGCATCCGGCGATCCTCCCGGCTCACTTGATCTTCTTGGCCGCGAAGTTGGTAATAATAGTCCTATACTTACAGTTCTCCGGAGTGGCATTGTTGCAGTTCGCACCGCCGCCCCATCCCACGGTGATATCGATGCGGTCCACACCGGAAGCGGGTGAATCCTTGGTGACGTTCCATCGGTAATGATACAGCGCCCTTGCCTCAAATTTCGCCTTTTCTGGCAGACTCAAAGTCGACGGCGCGGGGGGGAAAAAGTCTGATCCGCTTGTAATTCCGGTAGTGTTATCCGCGGCATCCGCTTTGAGCTGCTCGATTCTCATAACAGCAGGCGCGTCGGACTGGCGCTGCTCAACAGAGTATCGGCCCGAACTCATCGACGTGAGCAACATAGATCCAACTGCCATCATTCCCAGAGCAAGGATGCCGAAAGCCACCAGGACTTCTGCAATGCTAAAGCCGTCTTGCGAATCCGCTCTTGGCATGTTGTCGTCCCTCTCCGGCCTACTGTAAGCGTCCGATCATTGAATTCTGCCGAGCGCATTGATTGCAACAGCTACGGTCGAGCTCAGCCGGTTACACTTGAATTCAAAGTTGTACGGGCTCGGCCTCCAAGTATTGTTGCCCGGAGACGTCTCCCGCAGGGCAAAACCGCGCGGATCGAATAGTATCCGGGATTGACTGACAGTGCTGGGCGCAGGGGGCATCGTCACGCCGTTCATAACAATCTCATAGTATTGGGTGGTGCCGTCCGTGAGTTTCTTGTCTACGAACTGGAATTGAATCACCACCTCGTGGAGTGTTGGGGTGTCGGTTGCAACGGTCTCGACTATTCGGTAGTCCTCCTTAAATGTCCAAGCGGCCATAGGAGTTATCTGGAGATACGTCCTTCTCTTCCTGCCTGTGGTAGGGTCGTCCCCTTGTCGAGCGATAGCGCGGGCTCTGGTAAGGTCCACCGCACTGCGGAACGTTCTCACCATTGAACTGAACTTGGCCTGCTGGCTCCACGTCATAGCCATATACGTGCCGATTCCAAGCGCAAGCCCGATGATCCCCAGCACCACGATCAGCTCGAGTACGGAAAAACCCGGTGCCGACCTAGGCCTGCGAAGAGTAATCATCGACACGGAGGATCGTCCCGGATGCGCACGCTCCGAAGCTTGTGTTCGCTGCAAAGGTGAAATCCTTTTCATGGTATGCCTTCAGTTATCTGTCGGAAAGATCACCTTGCTCCATAGCCCTAATTTAGTACTCTTTTGCCCAAATTCGGTCTCACATTTCGGTGCCATTTCCGTCATTCCGGCGAAAGCCCGTAAGCGTTAAGTTAAGCAGCCCAGTTCGTTCGTCCGTCATTCCCGCGGAAGCGGGAATCCAGTCTTTTCAATATGTTCTGGACCCCGGATCGAGTCCGGGGTGACGGAGTACGGCTTAAGCTGTAGGTCGGATTGAGTCCCGCGTTCTGCGCGAGACGAAATCCGACTTGACACCTTTCATCGCACCGGCTTCGTCGGCTTCTTTAGCCCGAAGCTGTACGACAGAACGGTTTCTCCTCCTTTGCCGTCAGTCGCGGAGACCCGAACCTCGAACCGTCCGTCGGTATCTTCCGGGATCTTCCAGGAGATCGCCCCGTCCTTCTCAATGGTCATGCCCTTAGGCCCTTCCACCAGGTTCAAGGAGACTGGATCGCCATCAGGATCGGTCGCCTTGATTCGGGCACTGTATACATTTTGTGTGATTTTCTGGTCCAACAGTTCCATATGCGGGCTTGCGTTGGCCACGCGCACTTCCTGAGTCAGAGCTCGCCCTGCATCGCCGGCAAAGTCGTATGGAGTGACGACCGCGCGAATCTTGTCCCCTGCTTTGAGAGGCACACCCAGCTCTACCAGAGGCTCCTGACCTGTCGCATCGGTCGTGAGCACGTTCTCATCGTTCACGAACCACTCCACCTGTGCCCGTGACGTCTCCTGTGCCAACGAGACCTTCAGCTTGAGACTATCTCCAGTCTGGGGCCGAGCAGGTTCAAACTGCATCTCCAGTGGGGCCGGCGGTGAAGCGCCCTGCTGCGCTGCGGCCGCAAGAACATGGCTTTGAACAAGCAACAAAATCAGTAGAACC
The DNA here is from genome assembly GCA_049323095.1 of Thermodesulfobacteriota bacterium. Classification (GTDB taxonomy): domain Bacteria; phylum Desulfobacterota; class Desulfomonilia; order Desulfomonilales; family Desulfomonilaceae; genus VGSG01. The sequence goes on along the minus strand of JBMOME010000103.1, from coordinate 333 downwards.
GAGAGCACGTAGGTCGGATTGAGAGACGAAATCCGACTATCAAAGGCATGTCGGGTTTCGCGCAGCTCAACCCGACCTACAGGTCGCGCCGCGAGCCTGCCTATCCTGGATGACGGCATTCTAAACTCCGAATGTGTCGTGGTGAACCATGTAGCCATCCTTACAAAATCTTGGGCCGTCCTGCAAGAGCGAACACGTGGGTCGGATTGAGGCACGAAATCCGACGATCAAGGGCATGTCGGGTTTCGCACGGCTCAGCGTACGTTGGAAGCATCAAAAAATCGGGAGTTTTTGGGGAGGGGTTCGGGGAGGCCCTTTTTACACAAAAAGGGC
>JBMOME010000102.1:0-15487 GCA_049323095.1 Thermodesulfobacteriota bacterium | reverse complement strand
ACCTCCTCGAAGTCCTTGACAAGGCCGACCACGTCTCCGAACCCAAGAATGCGGGAAGCCAATCCGTCGGGGCGGAATTCTTCGAGGCGGTCCAGGCCCTCTCCCATTCCTACGAATTTGATGGGGACACCTGTGGCCTCTTTGATAGAGATGGCAGCGCCGCCACGTGCATCGCCGTCCAATTTGGTCAGAATGAAACCGGTAAGCCTGATTCGCTCGTTGAACGCATTGGCTATGTTGACGGATTCCTGGCCGATCATGGCGTCGCACACCAGCAGAACATCGTCCGGCGTGGTCTTTTCCTGGATGAGGCGCAGCTCTTCCATAAGCGGCTCATCTATAGTCAAACGGCCCGCGGTGTCGAATATGGTTACGTCGCAGCCCTTTCTATAGGCTTCTTCGAGCGATCGACCGCATATTTCCGGTGGGCTGGCACCGCCATCGGTGAAGACAGGCACGCCCAGGTCTGAACCGAGCGTGACTAATTGCTGCACAGCAGCGGGTCGGTACACGTCCGCGGCAACCAGCATGGGGTTTTTTCCGGTCTTTGAAAGATACTTGGCAAGTTTGGCGGCTGTGGTAGTCTTCCCGGAGCCCTGAAGACCCACCATCATGATGGAACTGACCGGCCGAGTGCGCAAACTCAGTGAGGCGTCCTCCGGGCCCATGAGCCGGATCAGTTCGTCATGACAGAGCTTTATGAAATGATCTCCGGGTGATACACGCAGCTTCTTTTCTTTGTGTTTCACCCGGGTGAGGACGATGTCTCCAAGAGCCTTTTCTTTCACCCGATCCAGGAATGCGCGGGCAACCTGGAATTCCACGTCTGCTTCCAGAAGAGAGACGCGTATCATCTGCAGGGCGTCGGAGAGATTCTCCTCCGTGATCGTGCGCATGCCCTGCATGTAATCTCGGACATCCCGAAAACCCTTGCTCAGGATCTCGAGCACTTACAAACCTCCCGTACGCGGGAATGGACGTTCCCGAAGAACATTTCCATTAGCATAGAGACACGTAAAATGTAAGTATTTTCTTCGCTTGCCCGCATTGGGCTTTTCTGTTATAAGGTGAGTCCGCTTTGATGCACCCGTGTGTGGGATGGGGCAGCTATGCTCGCGCAATTCCGTAGGTTTCAGGTTAAGACGCAGATCCTGTTCGGTCGCGGCGCGATCCAGTCTCTCGGAGAACTGGCGTCCGAGCTGGGCGCCAAGGCGTGCCTGCTCATCGCGGACAAGGCACTGGAAGAAACAGGCATATTGGATAAGGTTCGCGGCATCCTGAAGGAATCCGGCCTCCGAAGTGTCGAGTTCCTTGGCACAGAACCGGAGCCCTATCTGGACAATGCCGACGAAGCGGCACAGCTTGGACGTGACGACCAAGCAGAGCTGGTGATCGGTATGGGAGGCGGCTCGGTCATGGATACGGCCAAGGCCGCGGCCGCTCTGATCCGAAACGGCGGCAATGCCGGCGATTACGTCGGTTTGAATCTGGTCCCCGGGCCCAGCCTACCCACGATCATGGTTCCCACTACTGCAGGAACCGGTTCGGAAGTCACGTTTACGGCCGTATTCACCAATCGGCAGACCAAGGCAAAAGGTGGGATCAACAGCCCGCATCTCTTTCCCGATCGTGCGCTCCTGGACCCGGAACTCACTCTCTTGCTGCCACCGGGCGTGACTGCTGCTACCGGCATGGATGCGCTGACCCATGCTATTGAGTCCTACACGAGCAAGTCGAGCACAGTATTCACCGAAGCGCTCTCCCTCACAGCCATTCGGTTGATCAGTCGCTTCCTTCGCCGTGCGGTGTTTCACGGCAACGACGGGGAGGCGCGCGAAGGGATGCTCATGGGAAGCCTTCTCGGTGGGATGGGACTTGCCGATGCCGGCGTGGGAGCCGCGCACGCGCTTGCTTATCCTCTTGGAGGCAATTACCGCATACCGCACGGTCTGGCGAATGCTGTACTGATTCCGCATGTCATGGAGTTCAACCTTCCCGCGGCGGAAGAGAAGTTCGCGATGATAGCCAGGAGTATGGGCGAAGCAGTCGAAGGCTTGCCGCCAGGCTTGGCCGGTAGCCTTGCTGTGGAGTCAGTTGCCAGGCTGTGTAGCGATATCGGCATACCGCATTCGCTTGCTGAACTGGATATCCCGCGGTCCGACATTCCAACACTGGTGGAAGGAGCGCTCAAAGTTACGCGGCCTGTGGAGAACAACCCACGATTCATGGGCGCAAAGGAAGCGGAAGTCATCTATGAACGAGCATTCGGCTGATGCGAATTACGGTTCGCCGGCGCATCCGCGCTGAGTGCCGCTTTCGCTGGAGCAGTTGAATCTTAGAGCTTACAGTCAGGAGGCCTCATGCCGGGATATGAATGGATGGGTGAACTGGAAAAGGAACAGATCAACGAGGTTCTGGAGACCGGCATCCTTTTCCGATACGAATTCGAGGCCGAGCGAAGAGGTGTATCAAAGGTAAGGGAGTTTGAAGAAAAATTCGCTCGCTACAATGGAGCTGTGTACGCTCACGCGGTTTCTTCGGGGAGCGCTGCCTTAAAAGTGGCTTTGGCTGCCCTTGGAGTTGGGCACGGCGACGAAGTGGTTACCCAGGGATTCACATTCATCGCTACTTTCGAGGCCATTATTGAGGCAGGAGCGGTGCCGGTTCCCGCGGAGATTGATGATACTCTGAACATGGACCCGGCAGACTTTGAAAAGAAGATAACTGACAGAACCAAGGCTGTTATCCCGGTGCACATGCTGGGATCGCCGGCTCGCATTCAAGAGATCATTGAGATCGCACGAAAACGCAACATCAAGGTCGTGGAGGACACTGCTCAGGCGGTTGGCGCGGCAGTTGGGGGCAAAAAACTTGGCACCTGGGGTGACATGGGCACCTTCTCCTTTGACTTCTACAAGACCATTACGACCGGCGAAGGCGGAATGGTGGTGACTAATGATCGCGATCTGTACATCCGAGCGTCCGAATATGCGGACCACGGTCATGACCATAATCCCAACGTGGGGAGAGCACTCGAAGGGCGAAGCTTTCTGGGGTTCAACTACCGCATGATGGAGCTTCAGGGAGCCTTAGGCGTAGCTCAGCTTTCCAAAGTGGACGAGATGATCCTGCGCCAGAAGCAGAACCAGTCCATGATCAGGGAGACCCTGGAGAGCATCGACGGGATCACCATGAGGGTCTTGCCGGAAGACGGGAAGGATAGCTACACTCATATCTGCTTCTTCTTGCCCAACGCTGACAAGGCGATCGCCTTTCAGAAGCGGCTGGCTCAAGACGGGGTAAATGCCATATATTTCAAGAATAACTTCTGGCATTACCTGGCCAATTGGCAGCATTTGATCGACAAGAAGACCGCCTGGACCCATCCGCATCCATTGGGCGGACCTATTTCCGGAGGCAAGGTGAACTATTCATCTGATATGCTTCCCCAGACTGACGCAATGCTGGCGCGGGTGCTGGTCATGCCTGTTCCGCTCCAGATGGATGAAGAACGCATCCGCCAGATGGTGATGGCCCTTCAGTCCAGTGCGGAAGAGGTCCTTTGAAAACCCAACCTTACGGCCGACGACCAAATCGGATCGTTGGATTCATTCCTGCTCGAGCCGAGTCCTCACGATTCCCAGGTAAGCCCCTGGCGGATATTCTCGGCAAGCCCATGATCATGCAGGTTCTGGAGCGAGTTGCTCAGTCGCCGCTCCTGGACGACGTGTGCGTCGCCACGGACTCGGAAGCTATTTCCAACGCGGTTCGAGAGCACGGTGGACGAGCCGTTATGACCGCTGCGGTGCATCCGTCCGGTTCGGACCGAGTTGCTGAAGCCGCACGGCATATGAGTTTGGAGCCTGATGACATCGTGGTGAACGTCCAAGGAGATCAGCCCCTCCTGGAGCCTGAGATGATCTCGGAAGTGGTCCGACCTCTTCTCGATGATCCTTATATCCCCATGAGCACCCTCATTTACCGGATCGTCCGAGACGAAGAGATTACTCATCCGAACGCAGTGAAAACCGCTTTCGATCGCAGCGGTTTTGCCTTGTATTTCTCTCGATCTACGATTCCCCATTTCAGTGCGCAGGGACTGGACCTCGCATACTACAAGCACCACGGGATTTATGGCTACCGGAACGATTTCCTCCAGGCGTTTGCTCGACTGGCCCCAAGCCCCCTGGAAATGGCGGAGCGTCTGGAGCAGCTGCGGGCGCTTGAGAATGGGTACCGAATCAAGGTGGTCATTACGGATAAGGACTCCATAGAAGTGGACACTCCTCAGGATCTGGAACGCGTGCGTGCCGTTCTGGCCAGTGAGCAATTGACAAAGCCGAAAACGTGATGATATGGGATTAGACGCAAGTGAGCAGGGCACGAGACGAAGTTTGGATCGGCGTGAGTCCGGTCGAGACGTTCTTCGTGCCGCCAGCCATGACAAATAGGAGCGTGATGCGTATTGGCAAGGGATGACAACATCAAAGTTGAAGGCACTGTGGTGAAAGTACATTCCGGCGGAATGTACCAGGTGGAAACGGATGACGGAAGAAGCATCCGGACAAAACTGTCCGGCAGAATGTCACGCTATCGAATCAAGGTTCTTCTCGGCGATCGCGTGACGGTTGCTCTCTCTCCTTACGATCTATCCCACGGCTTGATCGTCTACCGAAACAAGTAATCCACTCAGTGACCTCGTTTTCAGCAAGTCAAAATGGAATCCTGAGCAAGTTTGTGCATGGAATCCACGCACAGGGGCTTTCCTTTTGTAGCGCACCCGAGCCCACGGCTTGAAGTATTTATGCGCACTTTGCAGGCCCGGAGTTCGGCCGCTACCAATCCAAAGCAAGCTCGCGAGACCGAGAGGCAGTTTCATGGAGATACTCTTTCTGGGCACAGGAAGCGCGTGGAGCGTTCCCGAACATACGTGTGAATGCGTGATTTGCAGGGAGATGAGGCACAGAGGCGAGGAGCGCACCCGCACGTCTTTCCTTGTGAAGAGCCACGAAACCCTGCTCGTCGATTGCGGGCCCGACCTCCTGAGACAGATGAAGGCCCACAACCTTAGTCGTCCGGACGCCGTGCTCGTCACGCACGAGCACTCGGACCACTTTATTGGGATGGACGATCTGCTCGCATTTCGGCGCTCCATGCCGCAAGAGGCATGGGTTCCGATCCCCATGTACGCTACCGCGACGGCCTGGAAAGCCATCGAAGTGCGCTTCGGGTACCTGATCGGTTCTCTCGTCGAGAAGAGAGAAGCCGTGCCCGGCGAAATATTAGAAGGACTGAGCACGCGGGTGACACCCTTCAAGACCTTTCACGGGCCTTCCGCGGCAGGCTCGGTCGGATACGTGATTGAGGAAGAACAAATTAACCGCGCTTTTAAGCTCGTGTACACTTCGGATTTTCTCCGCGTGGATGTCGAGCCTTCCTTGCTCCTGGATCCTGACGTGTTGATCATACAATCGCACTGGCTCAATGAGCCAATGAACAACCGGCCCAATCACATGAGCTTCCAGAGAGCAATGGACTATATCCGGCGATGGAAACCGCGAAATTCTACTTACTTGGTCCACGTGTCCGCGGGAGATCAAGTGCCCGGAGATCCTGCCAACAACGCCCTTAACAAGCTAGAGCCCCTGTCACCGCTGATTTCGCCTCTAACGGGAGAGCCTTACCCGATCCCTAAGTGTCAGTCCGAATGGGAAGCTGTGATAGAACGAATCAGCAAGGAACTGGACCTCCCTGGACCTGTGGTGGTAGCAAAGGATGGGCTTTGTGTGCGGGCGTGAATACCCGGAATGAGCCGTCGAGCGCAGGGTACGGAGTGAGAATATCAAATTCCAGATCATGTGCGACTGAGAGGTAACTATGGGTGAAGATCTCAAGGAAAAGACAGCTCGGGTAGCAAAACTCTACTTCGAGGGTTATAGACAGGAAGGGCCTTTCGACCTTTGGCGCTCGTTTGACAAAGGCCTGGCTCGTGATCTGTCCCTGTTCATCACCGGACAGATGTACGCGAGGGAGCGAATACCGCACACAACGCGGCAACTCATCACAATTGCCGCGCTGACCGTGCTGGGACGGACGGAGGAATTGAAGTTACACATCTACGGAGCTCTCAACGTGGGTTGCGATGCGAAGGATGTGGCCGAGGTCATTTTCCAGTGCGGGATTTATGGCGGGATCCCGTGCGTAAACCAAGCCCTGAAAGTCCTACGAGAGGTGCTGCAGGAAAGAGGTCAGTGGCCTCTGGCGTTGGACTAATCGTCGAGGGTGAACTCGAAATCTTCGCCGACATCTTCAAGATCGAGCTCAGCCTCATCACGGCGCGCAGGGGCTTCCATGGTTTTCATAACGCCGGAACCTCCGCCCGTGAAGACCTCCTCCAGGATTACTTCCGGGGGTTCCTGATAGACCCCGAGTTTCCTCCGAAGGAGGGTCAGGTCCCGGTCGCACGCGGGACACCTCAGGTTGTAATCGAAGCTCACGAACCCGCACCTGTCACATTTCACCGTGCACCTCCGATGGACCCCGAGGTCCTTAAACCAATTGAACCAAGATTAGCATGAACCCTTTGAAAGATCAATTCATGTGGTACACGGCGCAAAGAAAGCCGTCTGTCGGAATTCTTTCCTGGTTCCTGCCGACCTTTCTCGTCCTCATTGCCGTTGCCTGTGCCAGCGTGCCCCATACAGGCCGCCGCCAATTCAACGTGGTTTCAGATAAACAGTTGAACGCTTTGGGCTTGAAGGTGTTCGATGAAGTCGTGATGAAGGAGCCCCAGTCCAAGAACGAGCGAGTGAATGCCTCGGTGAAAAAGGTAACGGATAACGTCATCAAAGCTGCCGAACGCATCGATCGACCGGGATTTGACTGGAAAGTGGCCATAATCGAAGACGACACGCCTAACGCATTCTGTTTGCCGGGAGGAAAGATCGTCGTCTGTACCGGCCTCCTGCCCCACGCAAAGAACGAAGCAGGCTTGGCGGCAATCATCGCGCACGAAATAGCTCACGCTGTGAGCAAACATGGCGCGGAACGCCTAAGCCAAAAGCTGGCCCTGGAAGGTGCACTTAACATTGGTGGCCAGGTCTTACGTGGAGAAGACGGCAGCATCGGCACGGGAACGAAACTCCTACTTTCCGCGCTCGGCATGGGGGGAACAGTAGGGATTATTCTGCCGTACTCACGTACCCATGAATTCGAGGCCGACAGAATCGGGCAAATATACATGGCGGCGGCAGGATACGATCCGGAAGAGTCGGTCAGACTCTGGGACCGCATGTCCAAGATCAAGAAACCCCCGATTCCTATTTGGCTTTCTACTCATCCTGCGGATGCGGATCGTATCAACAAATTGAAGGAGTTCCTCCCCGATGCCATGAAATACTACCGCGACGCGGCCACGAAATACGGGGTCGGCGGATCCTTGTAGCGACTGTTGCCAAACCAGCGACTGTTTCCGAGAATTGTCCCGAGGACCACATCGGATACGATTTCGAGTGGACATGAATCTCACGGGAGGTTGATATGGGCGTGGAATCAACCGAAGTCAGGACATTCGTGGCGATTGAGATCCCTTCTGAGGTGAAGGCATTCCTGTCGGATATGAGTCGCCGCCTCAAGGGGTTTGGTGGCGATGTGCGCTGGACACGGCCGGAAGGGATCCATATCACCTTGAAATTTCTCGGCAACATCAAGCCGGATCTCGTCGGCGACATACGGGATGCGCTCAGCCCGATCTGTGCTCGGCAAATACCCTTTCCGCTAAGCGTGCGTGGCACTGGAGGTTTCCCAGACATGCGAAGGCCGCGCGTGCTCTGGGCCGGGCTGCATGATCCTAATCAGGCACTGGTCCCGCTCGCGGCTCATGTGGATTCCGCTTTGGAATCGCTCGGATTCACCAAAGAAAAACGGCCGTTTAACCCTCATCTGACGCTTGCGCGGTTCAAATCTCTCAAACGCAGCTCCGATCTCCTTCAGGCCGTGACGCGCATGGCATCTATCGAAGGGCCCGAGTTCACCGCGCATGAAGCCACCCTGTTCCAAAGCATCCTAAAACCCACCGGCGCGGAGTACACCGCATTGTGTCGGTTTCCGTTTGCTCTGAAATAGCTTCACTTACCTGCATTCCCTGGGACAACAACGGAATGATGCCCAGCGTTGACTCTGAGGCTTCGGCTTACTAGAGTGGACATGGCTACTTACTCAGATGTTCGATGGGGCAGCCGCCATGTTACGCACTCCACAATGCGGTCTCACCCTCATCTTGGCAGCGACCTTGCTTGCCACGTTGGCCCTGGCGGCAACGGCACAGCCCCCCTGCGAACAGGTCTGCCGCGGCGCACAAAACCTTGGCGCGCGAGTGTTGGGGGCGGCAACGCCTTCTGAAACCGAGCAGGGAACCGCTACGGCGGTGCTTCAGGAAGCCCGAGTGGTTCCTCCACATGACCCATGCCTGCCGCCTCTATTCTGGGACTGGAACGAGTTATCGCGCACGGAACGTGAGAGCCCCGAGTGGGGTGACTTCAAGAGCGCAGAAATCGTTCTAGACCTGAAGACATTTAGCCTGACCTTACTGGGAGTCCGTGGAGACGGCTCTGTCGAGTCCATCTACGAGACACCGGTTGGTGTGGGGCAGGGGAAGACCCCCACGCCGACGGGACAATTCATCATTAACCACGTTTACTCGTACCCGGATGTCTGTTTCTTCGCGGAAGGGAATCAGAAAGTCCCCGAACTCTATGCCGGCTTCTTCGCTCCTTTGCTCCTATGCGACGAGCACGGAAAGTGCGAACGATACCAGGATTTGGGGATACACGGCTTCAACGCGGCTGCCTACCCCCATCCATCACGCATCCGGCACGAAACCGAGGGCGAGGTCTCCGGCGGCTGCATCAGGCTGCCTGACCCGTGCGCGTTCAAATCAGCTCTCATTCGCCTGGTGGGTGTTGGAAGCGTAAAGCGGAACGATCGGGGTTCATATCATTGGCTAAATAAGCCGGTCGCTGTCTCAATCACAGATGGAGAGACAGGAATTCTGTCGGTCTTGCAGGATGGCGCTCTCTTTCTGCAAAACGGACTGATGAACGTGCTGAAAGGGTTCACTGAGTAGCCGGTCAGGCGCATGGCAGGGTTCGGCGCGTCTCAATGTATTCTGAAACCGATCAGGCCAACCACCGCAAAAACAATATGGCCGCGATGAGAAATAGAGCTATCACGAGGAGCGAAAAGCTGTATTTCATGCCCACCCCCGACGCGTCAACAGCGGCCTAGCAAAGCGCCGCTGTTGAGAAGGGTATGAACTGAGCCTGAGGAAAGGCTCGATGATTGAAATGACCTCCCGTCCCTGGATGGGGGGGTTATGGGGGAGGGAGGGTGTCCATCCCGGGACAGAGGTCAAAAGGTTGGCTTACGCCAAACGACGTTCTCACGGTTCTGGAATATAGGAGACCTCCGGCAAAAAGTCAAGAGAATACTTTAAGAAATAGCCATATCTTTTTGATTTTTATATCTAAAAATACTCGCAGACTCGCTGAAGACCGGTACCAAAGTCCCAGAGAGCCACTAACTGCCTGAAATGGCCAATATTGCTCGACACGCGTAACGCCCGGGACCCGTTTGCGAAGAAGTACCTATGAAAGTCGTGGGCATGAGGCACCCATGTTCGGGTTTACGTATGGGGAGGTTTGGAGGAGAGATGAGTCTCCCCTCCAAATTGTTGCGCAACGGTGCGCTCTTGCTGCCAGTCTCCGAGGCGAAGCCCCGGAGTGCTCGCCGAAGCCGAGCACGTTCATGATTCGTAGTAGCTTTTTTGCTTTGGCAGTTGATATGAGAAGGTTCATGGGACCGCAACTCGGCAAGGTGTGCGAGTGACTAAGACATCAGGTGACCCTGAATAGGCTCCTGTAAGGCTGCGACACGCGCCGACACGACTGGAGATAGATCCAAGCCTTAGGATTCTGGGAACTGTGCGCTTGAAGACAGAGACTGTACCATTCGATCGCCCGGTGAATGATCCGGACGCGGAAATCGCGCTCTTGATCGCGAGGTGCAATCAGGGAGACAAGGCTGCCTGGGACGATTTCTATGCTCGATATTACCCGATGATTTTGCGTGCTGTTCGGCGATACGGCCAGCGCGCTGCGGAGGATTTTGAAGACCTGGCCCAGGAGGTTTTTGTGCAGCTTTTCCATGCGCTCAAGGCGTACGATCCGTCGCGACCCTTAGAGGCTTACATCCTCGAAATCGTGAGACGGGTCAGGATCAGCGCGTTCAGAAGGTCCGGCGCACAAAAGCGCGGAGGCAGCAACCCTGGCACGGCAACTCCGTTCACGGACGCAATAGGCCCTTCAAGAGAGACCGTAGGGATGCTCTCCAGTTCCTCCGGAGAAGACCAGGAGACCTTGATCATTAAAGCTCAGGAGATCTCTCGTCTCAGGAGCGCGCTGAACCGTTTGGCACAAGCTTGTCGTTCGTTGCTGGAACTCAGGTACGACCGAGGCCTCAGCTACAAGGAGATTGCCGAGGCCCTGCGCGTTCGCGAAGGAACCTTAAGAGTGCGCGTCCAACGCTGCTTGGCCGCGCTGGGCAGGCAGTACCTCAGCGTTGAAACCGGAGGCGCTGAATGACCACGGATGAACGAAGACCTCCCTGCGAGGTTGGGCCGGACGATACCCGGCTCCTTGCCTACCTGGAAGGCGCGCTCTCTGACGAGAAGGCGCATGAAATTGACGCGCATCTTCAGGTCTGTCCCGCGTGCACCAAAGAACTTGAGCTGCTGCAGAGGATGATTACTCTGATGGAGACGCACTCGACCGCGTTTCATATTGACGAAGCTGCCCTGTACCGATTCGTGGCTCACCGGGAAGACCCCCAAGGTGCAGTGGCTCAGCACCTCAGCGCCTGCGAGGATTGCCGAGCGGATGTGGAAACGTTGAGAGAGATGCTTCAGATTGACGCGACGACTGCATCGTCCGTGGGCCCGATGCCTGAATCTCTCAGAGCCAGGTTAGAAGCATTTCAGACGGAGGGGAAGATCCACGAGGAGCGCGTTTCCTGGTTCTCGAGACTACGCGACAAACTTGGAGAGCTGATCGGACCGGTGCCCACGCTTGCATTCGGCACCGCGGCAGCACTTGTAATCCTCGCGGTTCTCCTGGTACCTCTCTGGCCTAAGATTGAGGAACTAACCCAACAAACAGCCCGCGTGGGCAAGACGCAGAAGGAGGAACAGGTGCCTCTGGCAGACACGAAGCTAGAGGAAGCTGCTCCGTCAGCTCCTGCTGAGCGGCCGCAGGAGTATCGACACGAAGTCCCGGCTCCTAGCCTGGAGAAAGATTCCCTTTTAGAAGAGCCCGAGACTACTTCGCCGGCTTCCGCGGTCCGACCTTTAAGGCGACAGAGAGTGATCGCGCCCTATCTAGGCGGGACTGGTCGTGTCTCAGAAGGGAAGGGCGCTCCTACGCCTGCAGCGCCTAGGGCCGCGCCTTCGGCTCAGACACTGACGAAGGCTCCACCACCTCTGATGAAGATGAAGCGCGCTGAAACCTCCCGAAAGGGTGACATCGAGCCTGAGAAAGAGGTGGTCACCGCGGGAATCCGTCACTTTCGATCAAAGCAAGGGGATCTCGTCTCCGTTCGCGTCCGGGTGGTCGACGCGCAGGGACGGGACATACCTAGGCTCGCTGCCCAGATATCGGGCCGGGGAGAAGATGAGGTGCTACGAGCGCTGCCACTGCCACTACCGCCGCCGCCAATGCCAAAGCGGAAGGAAGCTGTACGGCAGGACCGCAGGGAACGAGATGGCGCTTCGGTAGCCGAAGAATGGAAAGAGCAGCCATTGGTGCCCGCGCACGAGATCGTCATCCGCGTTGATCAGGTTGGTGAGGAATACCGCATCACCGGTAGCCTTCAAGATGCCCGAACCGGATCGGTGCTGCACAGGCTTGAGCAGTCGAACATCCCCTTGAACAGCCTTCCTGATGCGGTGGATTCAATGGTTGCAGCACTCGCCGAAGATCCCGCACCAGAACCCAGCCAAAAGTGATATCCGACTGAGAACTCCGACCTCTTAGGAAAGTATTGACCCGCGGACGCGTGGAGGCGTATGCTCCGAAACCGGTGGAGAACCCTCTTCCGGAGCAACATGCGCACAATTCCTGCTCCTCGAGGGTTCATGAGAGGTCACGCGGCCGCCACATCAATTCCGAGAACCTATCGGCTAGGCGATCAAGACCCCGAAGATCCGTGCGATGGCAAGCGCGCCGCGTAATTTCGCGTCAACTTGAGAGGATTCGACAGATGGCCACGGCGTATCTCAAGACTGCAGAAGGGGGGGTCAAGACACTTGAGCTGTCTAAGATAGCCGATCTTCCGAGCGAGACGATTTGGCTGGATCTGCTGGGGCCCTCTCGCGAAGACGAGCGACTCGTTGAGAGCTTCCTGGGAATCGACGTACCGACTGAGCAAGAAATAGAGGAGATCGAGGATAGTAGCCGTTTCTATCAGAAGAACAACAGCATATACCTGACTGTGTCGCTCTTGACTCGTTTTGAGGCGGGGCAACCCACCAGTACGGACATCAGATTTATATTGACGCCTCATAGACTCATTTCGGTCCGTTATGGGGAATCCAAGCCGTTTAGGATCTTTTCCAGCCGCCTGTTGCGGGACAAGGAAGCGAGCGAGTCAAGCGACATCATGATGGAAAGAATGCTGGAGCTGGTCGTGGATGACTTGGCCGACCTTCTTGAGGAAGCAGCCTTAAAACTTGACCAGCTGGCTCGCAAGGTCTTCTTCTCGTCCGTGCCCGGTAAAACAGGCGAAAGCGATGCCGAGAGCATGGATCTCAAGGAGATGATCACCGAAATAGGGCGCTACGGGGAATTCATATCAGAGGCACGTCTCAGCGTCTTCAACATGAATCGCCTGCTGATCTTCCTGTCTCAGACCAGTGTCAAATGGTGGCAAGCCGACACGAGAGCGCGGCTTCAGACGCTTTTGCGAGACATTCGGTCCTTGATCGAGCATGCTACCTTTCTTGCTAATCGCGTGAATTTCATTCTCGATGCGACCCTGGGAATGATTAACATCGAGCAGAACAAGATCATTAAGATCTTTTCCGTTGCCGCGGTCGTTTTTCTGCCGCCGACACTCATCGCGAGCATATACGGCATGAACTTTCATTTCATGCCGGAACTCCATTGGGCATACGGCTATCCCGTGTCACTTGGCCTCATGATTATGGCAGCAGTGCTGCCTTATTGGTACTTTAAGCGAAGAGGATGGCTCTGAAAGCCAATATCGCGAACTTGCTCCTGCAAAATCTCGGGTGACGCGACCCCTCGCATCGTATCCCTTTGCAACGCACCGTTCTTGAAGCATAATGTGGCTTTGAACGCATAGGACTCTGCACGAATTCCCGGAGACAAACATGCCGATCAAGAAGCAATTCGAGGTGATGCTGGTTGACGCGCCAGGGGAACTGGCCAAGTTCACGGCGACGCTCAAAGACCAGAGTATTAACATCGAGGCCATGAGCATCCAGGACGCGAATGAGTATCTCTTGGCCCTCTATGAGGTGAGAGGTCAGACCGGACGCAGGGTCGCGCCACGTGATTATTACGAAGCTATTCTCAAGGAGTCAGGCCGATACTCCCTGATCCGCATGATTACCGACGATCCGGAAAAGGCCGTGGAAGTACTGTCGAAGGCAGGCTACCAGGTCAAGATCGAGGAAGTGATCGGACTGGTTCTGGACAATAGGCCGGGTATCCTGCACATGATTTCTCGGAAGTTCGGTGACGCGGGCATTAACATCTCGTACACGTATGGTTCGGGCTTTTCGGACAGCAAGGCAGCGCTGTTCATATTCAAAGTCTCCGATATGCAAAAGGCGCTGGAGGTATTCCCGGGAGGAGACTACTGATCCTGAAGGCCGCATCAGGAGCCGTGCAGCCTGAGCTTACAGAAAGACGTGTACCCACCGCGAGTTTGTGGCGCGGCCACCACGTGCACGTGCCGTTCCTTCTTTACACCAGCCGGCGTTTCCCGCCGATCAAGCTCGGAGATGAGTCCCACGACAAATCGCCAAACGATGAGGAGATCTGTGAGGTCCGGATCATCGATAACGACTACAACACGTACCAAGAGGTGATGGATATCACCAAAACCGCGCTCGGCATCACTGAGGAACAGGCATACGCCATCGCCTGGGAAGTGGACCACAAAGGATCTTGCGTCGTAGCTGAAGGGCCGCGACCTGAGGCTGAGGCGATCGCACAGATCATCAGGCTCATCGGCATCGAAGTCCAAGTGAACCCAGTGGGCGCCACCGTGCACTGAGGTGATTCCGCCATCTTCGCACCTTTTACGTCCGATAAGATATATTATGTTAACTCACGGAACCGTCGCTATTTCCAGGCATCCGAAATATCGACCTTCACCTTCCCAAGCGCGTCAACCGCACCACCTTGCCTCGGTGACAGTCCTTAGCTCGATGTTCCTCAAACACGAATTGACATGCAGCCCGCGCACTCCTATCATCCCATCCCATGAACGAACGGCCTGCTTCTGAATCCACGCCTCTCTTGAGCGTCACGGTCATCGCGAAGAACGAGGCTGATCGCATGGGCTGCCTACTCCCCAGCGTCGCGTTCGCCGATGAGGTGGTGGTGATCGATTCAGGGAGCACGGATGACACGGTAGAGATCTGCCGGCAAGCGGGCGCAACCGTGCAGTATCACGAATGGATGGGCTATGCTCGCCAGAAGCAGCTGGCTCTGGAAACGGCACGTGGTTCGTGGGTGCTTTGCCTGGACGCTGACGAAGCGGTCTCTCCTGAGGGGCAGCAAGAGATCCTTTCTGCCATAAGGAATGCTCCCGAGCATGTGGTGGCTTACTCGTTACCTCGGCTGAGCCGCTATCTCAATCGTTGGATAAGGCATGGAGGCTGGTACCCTGACCGCAAAGTCAGACTGGTTCGCAGAGGCCGCGGCAAGTGGGTTGGAGACGGTATCCACGAGAAGCTGGAAGTCTCGGGCGCTGTATTGGAGCTCAAGAACCCGCTGCTGCACTACGTGTACCGTAATATCTCGGATCAGATCGCTACAATCAACCGCTTTTCCAGCGTTGCTGCAGACGCGGCCAACAGACCCGCGTCCGGCTGGTACGTAATCGGTGGAGTTTTTCACGCAATCGGGAAGTTCCTGGAATGCGCTATCTGGAAGCTAGGCATTCTCGACGGCATTCCCGGCCTGGTTATCGCTATGAATTCGGCCTTTTACGTTTTCGTGAGACACGCCAAGTGCTGGGAGCGCAGCATCGCTGGAGAACGCCATAACGAATAAGTTCTGCTCACGGGGCTGGGAACAAGAGCCGTCGAGCAAATATTACGGCTGGATTGTCATCTTGACCCTGAGGCAAGACACTGCAAGCGCTGAAAGCGCTTGCCAAGGAGGGGAGTTTTTGGGGAGGG
>JBMOME010000101.1:0-15604 GCA_049323095.1 Thermodesulfobacteriota bacterium | reverse complement strand
ACTTCTTCGGGGTCAGCGAAGCTATCGCTCGCGCCCTCAAGAGTTACTAGAAGGTCAACATGGCAAGTCCGCGGCATATCCGGGTAAGGCCCTAACCTCTAACAGTTACAGCCCCACGGAAAAGAGACCTCGCGTCGGTAAGGAGTTTGCAGAGATGGCACCATCAGGCTCGGATAATGCGCTCCCATTTTCCAAGACCCGATCGGATTTCGTGAGCTCCGGCGTCAGATGCAGCGGAGATTTATACATTCCCGAAGGCGTGGAGAGTCCGCCTGCCGTCATTTTGGCCCACGGCTTAGGCGCAGATCGAGCCTTTGGATTGTCTAATTATGCTGAATACTTCGCCAAAACCGGCATTGCCTCTTATGTGTTTGACTATCGGGGCTTTGGGGACAGCGACGGTGAAGTCAAGCACCTGGTCTCACCTAAACGTCACCTGGAAGATTGGCGGGCAGCCATCGCGCACGTGCGCTCCTTGCCGCGTATCAATCCCACGAGAATAGGGCTCTGGGGCAGTTCTTTCAGCGGTGGCCACGTCATTGCCACCGCTGCACGTAATCAAAACATAACTGCGATAGCGGTACAAGTTCCATTTGTGGATCCGTTCTCCACACTCAGAATGCTGGGGTTGAGATTTCTGCTGCGGGCTACACCGCATGCTCTTCGTGATCTCGCACGAATGATCACGTTCCGAAAGCCGTACTACATTCAAACAGTCGGAGACGAGAGTGAATTCGCGGTGTTGGCTACTCATGAGACCAAGCAATACTTAGATCTGATACCGGAGGGATACGAGTGGGCAAATGAGTGCGCAGCCCGCATCCTTCTCACTTTCGCACTGTACCGCCCTTTGTCTGGGTCGGCGAAGGTGGCCTGTCCTGCTCTGGTTATCTATGGTACGCGAGATTCACTCATCAGTCCCGATTCAGTCAAGGATGCGGCTCACAGGATGCAACGCTCTGAAGTGGTTGAATATGACGCGGGCCATTTCGAGGTCTATTTTGGCCAGCTATTTTCTGAAATCGTGGCGAAGCAGGCTTCATTTTTCAAAACTCACCTTTTTGCGTAAGCAATCCCACTGCCCCTTGGCTGGGCAATACAAACCTGTTTTCGGGTAAGGACGATGAGGACATTCTGGTTGACGGAGGGGCATACGGAGAGCTAGGCTCAAAAAAAAAGTTGATAAAAGGGGCCTTCTTTCTCCGTAACGTGACGACGGCTTTGCCGTCCTCTTGCCTCTTGCAGGAAACGAATTCTCGCTCGAACATGGACGCGGCGCATGAGAAAGGAACAAGAATCAGCGAGCCACGATCACCAGAATCCTCAAAACGATGTCTATTTCACCATACTGCAAAGCCTGAAAGCTAATCTGCACCTCATAGACAGGAACTTGAAAATTCAGTGGGCCAACGCCGCGGGCCTAAGAGGCAGCGGCGGCGCCTTGGCCGAAATCAGAGGGAGACACTGCTTCGAAGTACACCTTGGTAGAAATGCACCCTGCCAGGACTGCCCAGTGAGACGGGCTTTCGATTCTCTTAAGCCACAGATGATAGAGAGATGGTTTTCGCTGCCTAATGGCTCTGAAAGGTATTTCGAGATAAGGGTTTACCCTGTCTGGGACAGGGGTGGTATCCCTGCGTACGCGATCAAGATGGGATTCGACGTCACGAGACGACGGCTTGCGGGTGAGAAAACCAGCCAATACGTGGAAACGTTGGAAACTTCTCTCCGGGAACTGATCAAAGATCCTACGTCGGTCTCGGGGGTTCGTCCGGAAAAGGAGAACGGATTCGGCCTCAGCAAACGCGAAATCCAGGTTCTGCGCTTGATGTCCCAAGGGTTCTCCAATATCGAGATTTCCAAAGAATTGTCGATAAGTACTCATACGGTCAAGACTCACATCGTGCATGTATTTGACAAAATTGGAGTTACTGATCGAACCCGAGCAGCGGTTCTCGCGGCACGACTCGGAATAATCTGACGGACAAATTTGCTGCATCACCCAAACGGGCGATTCCCTTTCTAAGATGCGGTGCTCTATCTAGAGAGAAGCTCGGTCATCTTGTTTGGAAGGAGTGAATCGTGGGTGAAGTCAAAGACGTGGAATCGCCTGCCGATCCTGCAGCGTCTTGAAGACACCCAGAATGGAAGCACCCAAGCATAACTCCGGATGAAAGGATGGGTCATGAAGACGGCAATCATTGCGTTGTCCATTGCACTTGTGTTTCCCGTAACCTGTGTCGCCCAGGATCTGACACGGCTCTCTGCGAGCGAGGCAGCGGCGAAAATCCGCAAGAGCGAGATCACGAGCGAAGCGATCACCAAAGCGCTCATCGACAAGGCGAAGGCCGGCAAGTCGCTGAACGCCTTCATAACACTTGACGAGGCGGGTGCACTCAAGGCGGCAAAGGCAGCCGATGCCGCGGGGAAAGCAAAGAAATGGAAAGGCCCTTTGCATGGGGTCCCGCTCGTTATTAAGGACAACATTCACGTTGCCGGCCTACCTAGTACTGCGGGCACGCCGGGCATGAAGGACTTCGTGCCGACAGAGCACGCTCCGGTAGTGGAGAAACTGGTTGCAGCGGGTGCCGTAGTGCTCGGCAAGACCAACATGCATGAACTGGCTTTCGGCATCACCAGCAACAATGCTGCGTTCGGAGCCGCGGGAAACCCCTACGATCCGAAGCGCATCGCCGGCGGCTCCTCGGGCGGAAACGGCGTTGCAATCGCCTCGCGCATGGCACCCGCGGGCCTAGGCACAGACACGGGGGGTTCCGTGCGCATACCGTCTGCGGTGAATGGAGTTTCCGGCTTGCGCCCGACAATCGGACGGTACCCGCAGAAGGGAATCACGCCAATCTCCCACACGCGTGACACCGCGGGCCCGATGGCGCGCTCAGTCGCGGACCTGGTATTGCTTGACTCTGTTATTACCGACGCGAAGGACGCGGTCGTCCCGGCGGAACTCAAGGGCTTGCGCATTGGAGTACCCAAGTCGCTCAACGAAGGAGTTGAAGCGGAAACCGAGCGTCTGATGGCCGATACGCTTGCCAAACTTAAAGCAGCCGGGGTCGAGTTGGTCGAAGCTGACATTCCCAATCTAATGGAATTGAACAACAAGTTGAGCTTTCCGATTGTGCTCTACGAAGTGACGATCGATCTGCCCGCGTACGCGAAGAACCACGGCATCAAACTGGATTTCAAGGGATATGCGGACAAAGCCGCCAGCCCGGACGTGAAGGGACTGTTCGGCGCCCTGGTCAAGGGCGAGCCGCCTTCGATTCCGAAGAATGTTTACGACGAGGCGATCAACGTGCATCGCCCGGCGTTGGTGAAGGCCTACGCGGACTATTTCTCTCAGAACAAGGTCGTGGCGATGGTTTTCCCGACGGTACCGCTGCCCGCGGCGCCAATCGGGGACGATCAGGAAACAATGCTCGACGGTAAGAAAGTGCCTACGTTGGGAACCTTCATCCGCAATACTGATCCGGGAAGCAACGCGGGAGTTCCGGGGTTGACCGTACCCATGGGCATGACGAAAGACGGACTTCCCGTTGGCCTGGAGCTCGACGGCCCGAGGGGCAGTGACCGCAAGCTGCTGGCGATTGGCCTGGCGCTGGAGAACCTCCTTGGTCCGATCCTATCGCCAAAGTAGGAGGACAACACAGAGGCGCAATGTGGGAAAACATCGACTTGAAGACTGATTCCTGCCTCCACGATGGAACTCGAGTCGATGATCCACCTCCCTGTGTCATGGCTTACCCTGGGTGGCTTACTTGCGCCTCTTGGGCTTTGGACCTGGTCAATATCCTTTCTCATCGACTTCATACTTGTTTTCTAATCGATGGAGCCACCCGAGGGGCGGAACCGATCGTCTTTCCGAAATAATAGATACCAGGATATCCATAGTGGATATGGCTGGGATCCCTAGACGTTCTTCATAATCACAAGGAAGACTCGCGAATTCCATAAAAAGAGATAGTAGGAGGTTACCAATGGCACGACTCGATAAGCTTCCGGAGACCATGCGTTCTTGGGTCGCGGGGCTTGAGTGTCCGACGTTTCAAACCACCCCCTGGGTCGAAGGGCCACCATTGCACAAGCGGCGCGTAGCACTGGTGTCCACAGCCGGCCTTCACCGACGCGACGATCGGCCTTTCCTATTTATGTCCGGTGAGTATCGGATCGTTCCTGGCGACGTCGCCGCAAATGACCTAGTCATGAGTCACACATCCACGAATTTCGACCGCGCCGGGTTCCAGCAACATTGGAACGTGGTCTTTCCTTTAGACCGGCTCCGCGAATTGGCTGAACGGACAATCATCGGCTCGGTAGCAGACTTTCACTATTCATTCATGGGGGCAGCGGACCCGATGAGTATGGAGGCTGCCGCACACGATCTGGCCGTAGTGCTTGAGAAGGATCGCGTAGATGCTGTGCTCCTCCTACCCGTTTGACCTTTTTGCACGCGCGCCGTCGGCGGGCTTGCTCACTTCTTTGGAAGACACGGAATAGCTACCACCCAGATCAGTCTGATTCGAGAACATACTGAGAAGATACATCCTCCGCGAGCCCTGTGGGTTCCGTTTGAAATGGGGCGCCCTCTGGGGGTTCCCAACGATTCCTTGTTTCAGACAAAGGTGGTGCTGGCAGCACTCAAACTCCTAGAGGCGCCAGCGGGACCCGTTCTTGAAGATTTCCCCGAGGAGGCGCCAGCGCTCAAGCATTCAGATATGGGATGGGCTTGCCCGGTAAACTTGGCGTCTGAAACGGATGGACTTACGGACAAGGAGGCGTTGATACAAGCCTTTGGACAAGAGATGGAGAGGATACGCTCTTGGTATGAGATTGGAGTGAAACGACGTAGGCGAACGACGTATGGAGTAAGCGGTCTTGGTCCAGATGCCATCAGAGATTTTGTTATCGGATTTCTGGCCGGCAGCGTTCCAGTCAATCCACGCGAAGGATCTCCTTTTGGCCTCGTATTGAAGTTGGCTGCCGATGATCTCAAAACTTATTATTTTGAGGCGGCAAGTGCTCAACCCGGAGAATCAACGCCAAGCAGTGACGAGCTTACAGACTGGTTTTGGCAACAAACCGTCGCGGCAAGGGTGTTGCGGGCAGTGAAGGATACTTGTATAGATAGCGGTGACCGAATGTTGCAGGCGGTGGGCGAAAAACTCCTTATCCCTGTGAAACATTGGACGTAACGACGCAGGGACAGGCCGACGCCGCCCAGGATGCGTTGAACCAACAGGGAGGGAACAATGACTGAAACCATCTTCATGATTCACGGCATGTGGGGCGGACCTTGGCATTGGGAGAACTACAAGGGCGTCTTTGAAAAGGAAGGCTACCGATGCGTCACGACCACACTGCGATTCCACGATGCGGACCCGAAAGATGCCCCCGATCCCCGGCTTGGAACAACCAGCCTGCTGGACTATGCCTCGGACCTGGAACGAGAAATCCGGCAGCTCGACGCAAAACCCATCATCGTCGGCCATTCAATGGGCGGACTGCTCGCGCAGATGTTGGGAAGCCGAGGCTTAGGCAAAGCGCTCGTTCTGCTGACTCCTGCGTCTCCGGCTGGGATTCTGGCTCTGCGGCCCTCCGTCATAAAAAGCTTCTGGAGCGTGCAAACCACATGGGCCTTTTGGAGAAAGCCTATGCGCCAGACGTTTGATGAAGCCGTGTACTCAATGATGCACTTACTTTCGCCTGCCGAACAAAAAGAAGCTTACGACAAGTTCGTTTATGAATCGGGGCGGGCTGCTTATGAGATAGGCTACTGGCTCTTCGACTCAAAAAAAGCATGTAAAGTGGACGAATCAAAAGTCACCTGCCCTGTCTTGGTCATTGCCGGCGCTCAAGACCGGATTACGCCTGCTTCGGTTGTTCGAGAAGTGGCCAAGAAATACAGAGCCGTCGCAAAGTATAAGGAATTCGAAAATCACGCTCACTGGGTTCTGGCCGAGCCCGGCTGGCAAGAAGTCGCACACTATGTGAGGGACTGGCTGACCCAGATACCGACATAGAAGGTTTGATGACACTCGGGTAATTGGAATGCATCGTTGCCTCAAGAGTGAGAGAGGCGATCGACGCGCATATGGCAGCGCACTCCTGTACTACTTCGTTCAAAGTGGAGCCGGCAGGATAGTTGCTGCTCTTAAATTCAATCCTGTTCGCCCACTAGAATAAACGATCCCCAGAAGAAGGGATGTTCGAACCCTTGCTCTCTCAAAACGGCTCTGCTGCGAGTCCATGCCTGGAGCTTGCTAAGGCCCTGTCTCCTGCCCCGAAAGAATTCCTCAATTAAGAGAACCGACGGCTTTTCCGCTACCGCCCATAGGCTCATAATGACCGACCTGGCCCCTGCACTTTGAAAGCTTCTCCCCATGCTCATAACCCCCTCGCCTTCCAACCTGGTTCCTACGCCGGTCTTGCACGCGGTGAGCGCGGCCACTTCCGCATTCAGCCTCAAGCCCGCTATGTCAGTCATGGTCAAGAATCCATCGGTTCCTTCGGGGACCATGGTCAACGCCAGGACCGGTTCCATCAGGCCGGGCAGATCGTTAGCGGCAAATCCGTGAGTTCCGAAAACGATGCTCCCGTAGGGGTTAGGGCGCTTGGAAACTCTGTCAAGAAAGGTATGCTTGGTGCACCCGAGATCCGTATGGACTTCGCACAAGTTGCCGTACATTTTATTCAGGCTGTTGCCCAATTCACCGCTCTCCTTGAGACGCCGGAGATTGAACGTTCCAGTGGGAGACTCCTGCATTCCAGCCATCACACGGGAGCCGTGGCCCATGGATTGCGCGAGTGGTTTCGAAACGCCCGCGCTGCTCACCCTCTCGTCAGACATACCGTAAACCGGATCGGCCATAACAAGGAGGGCATTACCGGCTCGTTCCACCTTCGCGAGCCGACGAACGAGCGTCATGGCCGTAAGAGACTGAGAATAGACTATCGGATTGCGGTCTCCCAGGTAATGGATGCCGTGAGGGAAATCTCCATATTTGCCGGTTTTCCAAGTGGGGACGCCGCCTGTCACCAAGGTCTCGAAAGGCAATAACGCCAGCACTCCATCCGGAATCACGATAATGGAAGCGCCCGCAGGCACGGATTCCAATATGTGTGCGGTCAATCGTTGATGCAACAATGCCGCGTCGCCAACCGGCATTTTGCTTAACTGAACCCTCTCGAAAGGCTCCCTGAACCTTCGTATGTAAGCATCCAGTTCCTGCGAGTTCCACTCCACATAGGACGCCTTGACAATCTTCTTTCCTTTAAGAAGCCTGACGGCCACACCGTCACGCAGGAGATCGAAAATGACTACATGCTCGTCCGGCCGAATATCGGCCCGTTCCAGCGGGACCGGCGAGGGGTATTTAACGGCACAATATTCTTTGTGGCTCTCGCACATCTTTCTGATGAAAGCGTTACGTTCCGATTCCGCCTGTTTTATCCGATGGCTCAGGGTCGCGTAGCGTTGTTCGTCCAAGGACTTGGGCACGAGTGGTAGCACTGTCTTCAGGGAGGCGAGCCGGTTAGTCAGGATGGCCTCTTGTTCCATAAGGTCTGCGGGTACATTGAAATGACGTCCGTCCGCCTTATGGGAGAGATTGTCGGCAAAGTCTCGCGCTCTGATGACTTCGCTTGGATAAATACTCCGTTCAGGCTTTTTTTGCTTCAGGCATATCCTCACCAGGTTCTTCGCGGGTTCCGATCGAGGGAAGCCGCTGATCTTGACAGCATAGAAGTTCTTTCGCTCCGAGACCAGGAGCGTCGAACGTATATTCTCAGCAATCTCCGACCCTTTAGTGTAATGTTGTTCGGCGCTTCCAAGGTTATTCATCGCTTCGAAAGCTCGACCCATTCCCGTGTGCGCTGCAAACTGTTCGTCGAGATTCCCCTCCTTTTGAGCTGCTTGCAGGAGCTGCTGGTAATGTTTCTTCGCGGCCTCAGGATCGGATCGCGCCAGATACAGCTGACCCAACGATGAACCGTAGTCGGCTTCTCTTAGATATTGCTCGGCTTCGCCCAATCGGCCCGCGTCCAGGAGAAGGTCTCCCATGAGCTTCTTGGCCCAGTCCGTTGGCAGCCCGTTATCGGTGAAGATCTGCAAAGCCGCCTGAGTGCTTGCTACGGCGCGCACAGCGTCGCCTGCTTGACCGTACACCTGACCTACCTCCAACATGGCGTCGCCGGTCGCGCCGGCATCACCCAACTGAGCTGATAGCGCGGCAGATGCTTCATAATTCTGAACCGCTTTCTGGTATTCTCCCCATAATCTGAAGAAATTCCCCAGATTACGACGTATCAGAGCCGTGATGTGATCGGCTTGCTGGCGAATTTCCAGCGCGGTTTCGTACCAAGTAAGGGCTTCGGAATATCGCGCCCGGTTCTTCTCCAGGACCCCCATGTTGTTGAGTGCCATCTGCCAGTCTTTCTGATTTCCGGCAACCTGGAAGAACTTCAAGGCCTTCCTGTTGTGTTCTTCTGCCTCCCGGAAATCGCCGGCTGCGGTAAGCGCGGCAGCCATATTGCGAAGAGCAACGGCTTCACCGGTTTTGTCTCCGGTCTTTGCGGCTATGCTCAGAGCCTTAGAGTAATTCTGCGCCGCTTCCGGAAATAGGCCCATGAGGTAGTACACGTGCCCGAGGTGAGTCCAAGCTTCCTTTTGTCTTGGCACGTCTCCGGTCCGCTCGGAAGCAGCAAGGATGCCCTTGTACAATTCGATTGCCGACGCGGGTTGCTGTCGGACCATGTCAATGAGGGACCTCTCAATTTCAACGGCAAGCTCGTTCAGAAACGGAACACGAGGCTTTGCCAGCTTCCCCATAACCTGCTTCTGCTGAGGCGCCTGGCTTCTCTGAGCGCGAGACTCTCGCGACGGTTCGGTATCGTCTTCAGGCTCTTGGACTTCAATTTGAGGCTCCTGGATCGTAGGTTCTTGCTGCACCGGCAGCCTCGGGAACAACTGGATTCCGATTCCGAACCTAAATCCTCCGCCTCCGCCTCCGCCACTACTACTCTGGGCCGGTGCTGCGGTCGGGTAGACCAGCCAAGCGGTTGTCACCATAATAACCAATAGCAATAGTGCGATGGACCTTCGTCCATTTCTTCGGTGGGCCTTCTCAATCAAGAAGGAACGCATGGCTACCCTTCCTTGTTTGGAGTTGGGTGTAAGGCAGAGTGAATTGCGTCGTCCAGAGCAGAGGCAAGCTCGGCCTCTGTCAAATTACGGAAATCTCGCTTCCTGATAATCTCTCCTGTCGCCGTGTCTATGAGGCGGGCAATAACCTCGAATCTCTCCCCCTGAGGCACTATTTCGACCACAAACGCCTTCGAAATCTGTAACTTCGAACGCATCTCCGTGACTAGGGCTTTGTCGTCCGGAGCTTTCAAGACCTCCTGACCGGCCAATCGACTGAATTCTGCCGGAGGCACCACATCATACTGGTCGCGCATTTCCTTTGAAGGTTCCAGCGCCCGGTAAAGAGAGTCTATTCGCTCCTGATCCGGCACGCGCTTGAAGTCCTTAAACAGAATCACCACACCGAGGCGATCCTTCTTTGCGTCATGCGGTAAGCGGGGAACTCGGTCCTTGCCCATGAGGCCCAACTCAGCGGCATCCGGCGTCCAGCTTACCGAGCTGAGCGCTACCACCCTGGGAGCCGGCCCAGACGGATACAACAAGACAACTATCAGCACCACGGCAGCCACGGCCACAGGCGCCAACACCACCGGCCGGAACAGATCCAGCATCCTGTCCAGGAAGTCCGTGAAGATTCGATGAAATCCACTTGGGAGGCGATCCGCTGCGGGCTTCTCGGAACGGCTCGATATCTCTGCCCAGAGATCGGCCGGTACGCGCTGTCTGGAGCTACTTACTTGCAGAGATTCGGCGTCCGCGCGGCACGAAGGGCACTCTTTCAAGTGCGAAGCAACCGTGCCCAGGACATCCTTTCCACTTCGAATATAATCGAACAACTCCCAAGGCTCAGGGCACAAATCCCTTCCGTGCGCCTTCAGGACCGACAGCCATCGACTCATGTCCTCGAGGTTTGACGTGCAGTCCGCGCATTCAGCCACGTGGGCCTCAAATCTGGACCTCTCCTCCGGACTTAGCAAACCTTCTAAATACGGCAGACGAAGGTCATCCATGTGATTGTCGGAGTGTTCATTGCTCACGAGCTTCACCCCCTTCACGACCCCGATCATATTGGGTCTTCAGCTCGTCCAGACAGCGCCCTGCCTGCACGGCGAGCGACTTTTCTTTGCCTCCCAGAAGCGAAACGATCTCCTTAAAAGGAAGTTCCTGAAGGTACCGGAGTTTCAGCAGTTCTCGGCACTTATGACCTAGTCGCTTGAACGCGAGGCGGAGAAGTTCAACCATTTCCGCCGCGGCCAGACGGTCTTCTTGCGGGTCAACGGTCGACGGCACCATTGTGGTTCCCTCATCCCCGTGATCATGGTGATTGACCGGCACGGTTTCTCCGTCGCGTTTGCTCGCGATGCTCTTCCGGTATTCGTCTATGCACACCCGTTCGCCCACGACCCAGACGAATTTGGAGAGGGAATACTGATGATCGTAGCTAGGCAATGAGGTCAGAAGGGCCAGAAAAACATTTTGGACCATGTCCTGCATGTCGGACTCCCCGCAGCGCATGTGCGTGTAAATGACCTTTCTGACGAGCAGAAGATATCGGCCATAGAACTCATCCCAGGCCGCCCTTGATCCTGCGATACATTCTTGGACCAGGAGGCGCTCCCTGAGGCGTTCGTTGTGCTGCATGAGGCCACCACCACTGAGGGTAGTTTTCCGGCTGTTATATCTCTAAGTCTAGCATATCCATCAAGATATGCGTAAAAGCATTTCCAAGGCTAGAAAGCTGCTTGCTTTGCCGGCTATCCGACCTCGCGCGGTATCACCTCTTCCAGTACAATTCGGAACAGTACAACTTCTACAACAGAGAAAAATCGATTCTTTTTTGCCGGGGGATCTCTGCCACAATCTTCACGGAAGCACCTACCACAACCTCAAATTGGTAGACACAAATGCCCAGTATTTCAAATAAGTACAACACACTTTTGTTCATTGTGATTCTATAATTACTCATAATTGCTTAAATGCACAAGGAAAAGCGGGTCAATTCAACCACCGTGAATCCAATCCCTTTCTGACGCATCTTAGATAAGTGGTAATGCACAAAAGTAGTGGCGGGAACGAGGTAATACCTCATAATTGATTCACAACACACGTAATGATTCAGTTACGTGGGGGAGTTTGACGCTATCTGTCATTGCGAGGAGTGAAACGACGAAGCAATCTCGGTCTCTTAGCACTGAGATTGCTGCGCTCGCAATGACAGTTGTTGGCCGCTGGTAAGTGAATCATTACCAACACACCAGGAATACTGTGCAGAACAACAGCGCAATTGTCTTTATCCAGGGCGGCCAGCGCTCATGCTCATTATGAAAGGGTGGCCCGAACGCGAACCATGCGAGAGCAGCATCGGCAAGAATCCGATTCCAATTCGCGCCTACGCATAGGGAGATCACGGCAAATTCACCCTAATTAAGGAGCTATACCAGAGCTGGCAAGTAGAGGAGTGAAAATGATGAGGCATCAGAATAAGTTCACATTGAGCAAGTTGATGGCTGCCTCAACCGTCTTCTTGCTCGTTTTCGCAGGATGGTTACACCTCAACGCCCCAGTGGTATGGGCCAAAGATTCTTCCGGGGCTGTGGTCAAAGCCGTTGAGGGCAAAGCCGAAATCATGGGGCAGGACCCCGCCGCCACCAGGTCGTTGCAAACAGGCATGAGGGTCAAGGCCTTGGAGCCGGTGCATACTGACGAGAAGAGCAAAGTGCTCTTGCGTTGGGATCGAGGCTTGCTCGCTTCAATGGCTGAATTCAGCTTCGTGGTCCCTTCGACGGTGGGAGACACGGATTCCTCACCGCTCAACATCAGCTTGTTGGACGGTCTCCTTCGAGTGGCAAGCGACGCACAAACCGCTAACGGAAAGCCCTTCTACGTGACCACGCCGATTCTCTTAATTCAACCACAAAATCCGGCAGAGCCGGTTGACTTCGTGGTTGAAACCTATGAACCCGGAAGCACATCCGTCACCGTCATATCCGGGAACTTGGCCATCAAGAAGCTTAAGGGCGCGCACCTCAAGGAGGAAGTAGTTCCGGCGTGTAATACGGTCTACATTAAGGAAGATCGATCCGAGCTTGATAAGCTTGCCATGTCTGTGGAAGACGTAACGAGCCTTATTGATAAGACCACAATTCTTGGGACCATGCCTACCAATTTCGCGTGTCCTACTGCGCCGGCCGGCCCATCGAGAGCTGAGCGGCAAGTGCAACAGGCAGTGAAGAAAGGAGATTCGTGGCCAACCGGCCGATATCTGAGATCAATCGGCACAAAGCAGGCTCATGATGCCGATGCAAGGGTCTCAAGCGCAGAACCTGACCAAAACCAAGGATCCTACCGATCGGCTCCAGCTGCTGCAGCGGCTTGCCTGAGAAATGCAGAGGACGGGTCAGGAAGAACGCCAACCCGATCTGCTGACGCAGGACAAACTCAAACTCATCAAACAAAGCGTCGCGGTGATGCGTACTCCAAAGACGCGTAGAGAGGTCGAAAAGAAATACGGACAACTGGAGCAATCGTTTGTGAAGCGAATAGGGGCCGAAAACGACGAGCTTCCACAGGTTCAGCGAATTCAGCGGCTCGGCGATCTTGCCGCGAAGGAACGAGACGCTCAGAAGCGTAGCGAACTCCTCAGAGAGATGAGGCAGCTTTCGGTTGCGATGGCCGATGCTGCCAAGCTTGCCAATCCGGTGAGCCTGGGCGTTGATCAATTGCTTACGCACTCAAGCTCAAAATGGGAAGCCTGCCGCAAGGGGGACCTCCCTCTTCTTACGCCGGATCTTTTCGCGCTCTAACCTCCGGAAGTGGTGCCGATTGCGGTGTCATGCAGGACGCCACAAGGCCCATCGGTGGTGAGCAGCCCGCCGGCTTACATCATTTCGCTTTCAGACACGTAATATCCGCTTCCTGGTGGGACTGGCGTCTTGCTCGTGGTTCTCGGGCCGGCAGGGACGCCGGCCTCTACCAAAACAGGATCCAACCGGCGAATAGCAGTTGAAACAGCAAAGGTCAGGTAGATGCCTTTTCCAAAGTCACGTCTTTGACCACGTACTTGTATTACGCTGCACGGGCGAACCTCGGCGCGGTCACCCGTGGAAGGCTTGATTCAAGTGATCGGCGCCGTAACTCGAGCCACGGAGGAAGCATAAGGTTGGTCCCTAGGTCTTCAAGTGACTCGTCAACCGTAAATCCAGGCGGATCAGTGGCGATCTCAAAGAGTACCCCGCCAGGCTCTCGGAAGTAGATGGAGGTAAAATATTTCCGGTCCAGCACGTTGGTAGCTGCCACGCCATGATCCACAATCTTCGCGCGCCAAGTCCTCTGGGTTGCTCCATCCGAAACTCGCCAGGCCACGTGGTGAACGGTCCCCACAGCCACGGTTCCGGGAGCTTCTCCGGGAGCACGCAACACATCGACAATCGTGCCGGAACCGCCTGAGCCGAGGCTATATCGGAACCAGTTCTCGTCTGCGGCCTCAAATCTGAAGCCCAAAGTTCCTTCGAGAAGCGATGAGGTCGCGTCCCATTGGGATTCCATCAGCGTCACAGAGTGTAAGCCTTGGATGGCGTGCTCTGCACTCACCGGCCCATGTGTTGGCGGATTGAATTCCGTTCCGCTTTGACTTGGAACCAACTCCAGAACCAATCCGTCCGGGTCTGCGAGGACCAGCAGTTCCCGCCCGAAACGATGTGCAGGTCCGGAAAACGCCACCCCATGGCGTCTCAGACGTTCCATCCAGAACGATAGTGAACCGTCAGGAATCGCAAAAGCCACCGCAGTGGCCTGCCCCGCGCCTTTTCTCCCACGCGGAGCCCGAGGCCACGGGAAAAAGGTGATGATCGTGCCCGGGTGGCCGGTTTCATCTCCAAAATAGAAGTGATACGTGCCTGGATCGTCAAAATTCACAGTGAGTTTCACAAGCCGCAGTCCTAAGATACCGCCGTAGAAATCCAGGTTGCGCTGAGGATCGCCCGCTATTGCGGTGACATGGTGTATTCCAAGAATGTGCTCACCCATTACGGTTTCCTTTCTCGTCGGAAGAAATACGCAGTCAAGAAAGCTCGCACTCCGTGTCGTTTAACCATATATTCGTACCGACAAGCGCCCTGGTCAAACCGCTGGGTGAAAAAGGTGAGCTTTATCTTGTGTTCCGCACTGCGGAATCCCAAGCGCGGCACGGGGAAAATAGTACTTGACCTCACCTGGGGCCTGCACTATTGTCAAGTGGGCGAGGTAGCGGCTTTCCCACTTTCCTGTATACTGAGAGGGTTGGACGATCCGGCTTTTGGGTTTGGAGCCCGGATCCGTAGACGCCCCATCAGCCACGACTGTTGTAGATCAGCAAAAAAGCCACGAGGCGTTCTGCTTCGCGCATAGAATGTGTGAATTAGGACCAACGGCTCTCGGACGGATAATGTTTCCGCCGAAGCCATAAAGATGATGGATTACCGCAAGCAGGAGGTGCGGGAATGAATGCCATTATTGTCTTGATTCTTGGCTTTGTGGTGGCCTTCATAGGCTACCGGGTCTATGCCAGGTACATCGACATGAACGTAATCAAGGCCGATGCCAAGAAGGCTACTCCGGCCAAGATGTACATGGACGGCGTGGAATTCATGCCTACGAGCCGGAACATCCTCTATGGCTATCAGTTCAAATCCATAGCGGGCGCAGGTCCGATCATCGGCCCGATTATTGCCATACAGTGGGGATGGTTGCCGGCGTTGCTCTGGATATTGCTTGGCGCTTTCTTCATCGGTTGGGTTCATGACTACGCGAGCGCCATGATCGCGATGAGGCATGAAGGCGCATCTTTTGGCGGACTGAGCCACAAACTCATTTCGCCTCGAGCGCGAATCATCCTGCTGTCGTTCATCTACTTCTATCTTCTGCTTATCGCAGGCGCATTCGGGAACGTGGTGGTCAGCACGGCTATCGGTCTTAAGGCTTCGCCAATGGCATGGCTTCTCTTGACCATCGCCGGAGTTCTTGCCGGACAGATGATCTACCGGTGGAAGCAGGACATCATTCTGACCACGGTGGTTACGGTGGCCATCTCTCTGTTCGGCATTGTCCTGGGGAGTTGGGTGCCGTCAAACGCTGTCCTGGGAGAATCATTGGCCAATAGCAGGTGGATCTGGGCAATCTGCGCGTTTGTCTTCTGCTATTTTGCCGCGGTATTGCCCATTTGGCGGTTTGCGCTGCCCATCAACTACGTCGCCGCGTACATCGTGTTCTTCGGGCTGTTTTTCGGCATCATCGGCATTATCTTGAAAGCCCCCAATTTCACGCTCCCCGCGGTCACGTCGTTTTCGATCCCCATTGGGCCCCTATGGCCGATCATGTTCGTGACTATCGCATGTGGAGCCATCTCCGGGTGGCATAGCATTGTTTCAAGCTCCGGGACTGCCCGTCAGCTTGAGAGCGAAGTCGATG
>JBMOME010000100.1:0-15750 GCA_049323095.1 Thermodesulfobacteriota bacterium | reverse complement strand
CCGAGGTTGTCCGAGATGGTGGTCCTGAAGAGCAGCCTCGACTTGAAACGCATCCGACAGGCTGTGCGCGATATCAATGGAAATAACGATCGTTTTCCAGCCTTGTGCAGCACATTGGAGACCTGTAGCCGCGGATGCTGTCGTCTTGCCTACTCCGCCCTTTCCTGAAAATATTATGATGCGAGGTTTGTCTCTATGCATCCCGTATTGGATCTCCGTGCTAATCCGACGTAATTATTCATTTACGCGGGCGAGGAATTTCATTGCTTCGTCGCCCGGAACGAAGCGATTCGTACGGGCAGGCCTTGTGCCTGCCCTTGGTCAAATCATCCCCCCTTGGGCAGGCACAAGGCCCGCCCCTACAGAGGAATCCCCGCAGAGCGGTTCGGGGAGGCCCCTTTTTGCAGAAAGGGGCTTCCCCGGCAACTCTTCCAAAGATTCCTCGGCTCTGCAACCGCTTCCAGCGGTCATTTCGCGATCTCGCCCCGCATGTACTTCCCGCCGCGGGAGTACGCGGTATATGACGCGATGAGGTGGCATATCCATCCCAACATGCCACCGGTGCCTATCCAAAATCCCGGGGTAACGATCAGCCAGAAGATCCCTCTCAAGAAATCCCCGTTGTAGATCTGCCCTACCCCGGGGATGACAAGGCTCAGAACTGCCGCCCATCCCGCTTGCGTCATGTCACCTCCCCTATACAGCCTCCAGCGGTCTGTACACAACTTATCCATTCTTATCAGAAAAGCATGTGGATGTCAGAAAAGCCTTGGCAGCTTCCAGGCGTGCTGGCGATGGGCGGCTATTGACGAATCCGGTGGAAAGGTGATCGGAAGCCTCGATCTCAGAGTCGGTCACAGGGCCTAAAGGAAGTACAGCACGTGCCAAAGGTGGTGGCCTATTGGTTATCCGTCACCCCGGCGAATCCCGGATCGAGGACCGGAACAGGCGCCAGGGTCCAGAACATATTCAAAGAACTGGATTCCTGCTTTCGCAGGAATGACGGAATCACGCCGTCTCCAAGCGGACAAACTTTCTGCCGACGGGTATAACTATTCTAGTTTTGAAACAACGTCTTGTATTGGCCGTAACCTTCCTTTTCCAGTTCTTCCGCGGGGACAAAGCGGAGGGCTGCGGAATTCATGCAATAACGGAGGCCGGTGGGCTTTGGCCCATCCGGAAATACGTGCCCGAGATGAGAGTCCCCGTGTCGGCTTCTCACTTCCGTACGTGTGCTGAAGAGCTTTCTGTCTTCCTTTTCCACAATGTTTCCCGGTTCCAGAGGCTTGGTGAAGCTGGGCCATCCGGTGCGAGAGTCGTACTTGTCCAATGAGCTGAAAAGAGGCTCTCCGGAAACGATGTCCACATAAATCCCCGGCTTTTTATTATCCCAGTACTCATTTCGAAAAGCCGGTTCGGTCCCTTCTTCCTGAGTCACCTGATACTGCAACGGAGTCAGTTTCTTCTTCAGCTCTTCTTTGCTCTCCTTCTTGTAGCCAGGGTTGTTCTTAGCCTGGGGCTTTTCATCCTTGTCCTTGCCCCAGACCTTTTCCAAATACTGATCGCGGCCGGAATTGTACCGGTAGAATTTGTACCGGATTGCATTCTTCTTGTAATAATCCTGATGATAGTCTTCGGCCTTGAAAAAGGGGCCGGCTGCCAGGATTTCCGTCACGACAGGCTTTGTATATCTTCCCGATTTACCTAGCTCTTCTTTGGATTTTTCGGCCAATCGTTTTTGTTCATCATTATGGTAAAAGATCGCGGACCGGTATTGCGCTCCCCTGTCCACGAACTGTCCACTGGCGTCGGTCGGATCTATCTGCTTCCAGAAAACTTCCAGAAGTCGTTCATAGGATATCTTGGACGGATCGTACGTGACTTCTATTACTTCGATGTGGCCTTTCTTCGCGTAATCCTCATACGTGGGATTTTGGCCGTTGCCGCCTTCGTAGCCTGACACCACGTCAACGACACCGTCCAGTTCTTCAAAGGCCGATTCCATACACCAGAAGCATCCACCCGCAAAGGTGGCTTTTTCGGACCGCGCCTGAGCGCTCTCGACTACGGCCACGACCGCTAGAACACCTAAGCTTGCAAGCAGTAGTTTCATCAATAATGTCATCATGGCTATATCCTTAGTCTCGGGCTCATCCCGATCGAATGTTTCTGTTGTTCAAATCCAATGTGCGTACGCCGCGGGGCCTCGCACTTTCTCCTTCACATTCAGAGCAATGGCCGCCCTATACGGCCAGTACGGATCTCGCAACATTTGACGAGCGAGGAGCACGACATCCGCTTGCTCTTTCCGAATAATCTCATCGGCTTGCACCGGTTCGGTTATGAGGCCCACCGCAGCGGTGGCTATCTCAGCCTGTTTGCGGATGGCTTCCGAAAACGGAACTTGCCACCCCGGAGCAAACGGGTATTTCTTGTGATCCGGTGTGCCGAAGCCTGAGCTGCAGTCAATCATGTCAGCTCCTCGTTCTTTCAATTTCTTTGACAACTCTATGGCCTCCTGGATCGTCCAGCCTCCTTCTACCCAATCCGAACACGACAGGCGCACCGAAAACGGCAAGTTTTCAGGCCACGCTTCCCGCATTACCGACACGGTTTCCAGCACGAATCGGATTCGGTTCTCAAAGCTGCCGCCGTACTCGTCGGTGCGGTGGTTCGACAAGGGAGAATAAAAGCTGTGGCACAGATACCCGTGAGCCGCGTGCAGCTCCAGCCATTGGTAACCGACGTCCAGCGCGCGTTTGGTTGCGTCTCGGAATGCGTTCTTCACTGTTTCTATATCGCTGCGGTCCATCTCCTTTGGCACACGCCAGAGCTTATAGCCAAAAGCCAATGGGCTGGGCGCGATGATCTCCCAGCCGCCTTCATCGTCTGCCAGCGAGTTATCGCCTTCCCACGGCCGTGCCGCGCTTCCCTTTCGCCCCGCATGAGCAAGCTGAATGCCCGGAACAGCCCCGAACTCTTTGACGAAGCTCGTAATCCGAGCCAAAGGCTCGATTTGTTCATCTGACCATAGGCCCGCGTCTTGCGGAGATATCCGTCCGCGGGGCTCCACAGCAGTAGCTTCGGCTATGACCAGGCCTGCTCCGCCGATTGCACGAGACCCTAAATGCACCAGGTGCCAATCGTTGGCCATGCCGTTATGGGAACTGTACTGGCACATGGGCGAGACCCCGATTCGGTTCCGGAGCGTTACATCCTTGATCCTCAACGTGTCGAATAGTTGCGGCATATTTTCATCCTTCGTTGCTTTGACCCGCTCCCAGCGCGGGACTCTCGTCCCTTTGGCATTTCCCCCACCGAGGCGAGGTTATTCACCAGATTACTGATGCTCATGCTCACGTAAAGTTGCACGGCGGGTTGTGGTTTCGGATTGCAAGAGGATTGTGTCACGGAAAAGTGGAGAGGAAGAACCGGGCTTTACTCTCAAAGCGGTCTAGACGTCACCGGGAGGAACGACGGAAAGAATGTTGGGAAGGTTTGGCGGAGAGAGAGGGATTCGAACCCCCGGTACCAACGTGGGTACAGTTGATTTCGAGTCAACCCCCTTCGACCTCTCGGGCATCTCTCCGCGTTGGTTGGATCAGCGCTTGTCTGCTCGAATATCTCGATAAAACCCCTGTAATAACGCGGCGCTCTCTTCTTCCAAGACACCGGATACCACTTCCAGTTCGTGGTTGATCCTGGGATCATGGGAGAAATCGAATAAGCTCCCTACCGCGCCCCATCGCAGATCGCGGGCGCCGTAAACCAGCCGCTTCACCCGAGCCAGCATCAGCGCTGCCGTGCACATGATGCACGGTTCCAATGTAACATAGATGGTTGCATCCGGCAATCGCCAATCACCCGCTTGGCGGGCGGCTTCGCGCAACGCTATAAGCTCACCGTGAGCCGTGGGGTCTTGGTCCGCCTCTACTCGGTTGTAACCCTGTCCCATGATTGCGCCCTCGCGAACGATCACCGCACCGACCGGGGTCTCGCCCTCCGCGGCTGCTGTGCGGGCCAGCTCCAGGGCTAACGACATGAAGTGGTGGTCGGAGTCGGTAATCACGCGGGAATGTCCGTCTGTTTTGTTCGATTGCCTTGTGTTTGTGGCAATAAGGCACCCAACATCGATGTCCGCTTGCGAGAAAGCACCTGTTGGACATTGGTAGGTGCCGGCCTCCGTGCCGGCACATTTTTCCTAAAAAAAATCAGCCATCTCGGGCTGGCAGGGAGAAACTGACTCAAAACTACGATCCCAATCAAGATCGTGCCACGATTAGTAAAACAGGTTCAAACTGGGTGGCCCCGACGTTACACGTCGGGGTCGCGAAGCGACAGGAGGTTTACTCGGGCGGACATCCGACTGTTGGCTTTGTTGCCCGGCAAGCTCGTAAGAGAATGAACCTCCTGTGCCTTCGGCACCGGGACGTATAACGTCCCGGCCACCCGCGCGTCGTAACACGATGTTCCAAGTCCCATGGCTTTTGAGACAGCTTCTTTATCGCCGGGCTACTATCGGAGCGTCCATCCTGGACGCGGGCGGCCTCAAATTGAGGAAGTGACGCCACGGAGGCTTGCGGAGCAAAAGGAACAATCCTTTCGCAAAAAGGGCCTCCCCGGCCACCTCTTCAAATGCTCCTAGGTCTTGCGGCCGGCTCTAATCCTTTTGCAGGATCTTTGCCACCGGCGGAGCGTTAAGGCGTTCGTAGATCGGTTCAGCTCCGAGCAGAGGCCGAGCATAATTCTTGAACGCCACCGTCACATCATTGGCGCCCTCGATGTACTCGTCAGGCATAGACTTGGTTTCTTTGGCCACAGCCTCTAGGGGGCTGACGTTGTAGCGCACGCTATAATCGCCGGTCCGCTCGATGGTTATTGATCCGTCGACTCGGTGCCATGCTGCAATTTGGACAGCTCGTTCGCCCACTTCTCGCGCTTCATTCGCATCCACTTCACTGACGCAACCGAGGAAGGATCGTTGCAGGTACCCGAACGTATCCGACCGAACTCGCTTTATCTTCAGCCTCTGTTTCACGAGATCCATCAGCGCGTCACCGAGAGACGTGGTTCCCGAAAGCTGGATATTGCCGTGAGAATCCCGCTCAACCTTTTGTACAAGACCTGCGATCACGGGCTTGCCTTCCGCATCATGGATCCCCTCGGACACTGCGACCACGCAGCGTCCGTACTTTGCATAAGCCCGATCCACGCTTCCGATGAACTCTTCATGATCGAAAGGCCGTTCCGGAAGGTAAATGAGATGCGGCCCGTCGTCAGGGTATTTGCGAGCAAAGACCGACGCGGCAGTGAGGAATCCTGCGTGGCGACCCATGACCACTCCGATGTACACGCCCGGCAGTGACCGGTTATCCAGATTCACGCCCATGAAGGCCTGAGCAACGAATTTGGCCGCAGAACCGTATCCGGGGCAATGATCCGTAACTCTCAGGTCATTATCGATTGTCTTGGGAATGTGCATGACCCGCATTTCGTACCCGGCTTCCGCAGCAAACTTATTGACGATCCTGCATGTTTCGGCCGAGTCGTTCCCACCGACGTAGAAGAAGTAATTCACGCCGTGAGCCTTGCACACATCGAATATGCGCTTGCAGTATTCTTCGTCAGGTTTGTCGCGGGTGCTCCGAATGGCCGCGCCGGGGGTTCTGGCCACTAGTTCCAGGTTATGGGTCGTTGCTTCGGATAGATTGATAAGCGCTTCTTCCACCAGGCCTTGCACACCCCGGAATGCGCCGTAGAATTGCGTAATATGAGGGTATTGCCGCGCCTGAACGACCGCGCCGACCAGAGATTGATTGATGACCGCGGTAGGACCTCCACCCATTGCAATGATTGCTTTACCCGTTAATTTATCCATGGTGCGCTCCTCGGATCGGTATCACGATGCGTGTGGGAGGCTGTAAGGAAGAGCACTTCTATTCGACACGCGGCCGGCCGCGCCGTACCGAACCCCCGGGCCCTTATCGTTCCTGGCTTAACCCTCCGGCACGTGTTGATTTCTCGGCTCTAAAATGAATAAACTATCATCATGGATCGACCACGGTCAACCGAAGAAGCGCTCCGCATCGTGGAGGCGTTTGACTCGCTCCCGCTGAAGAGACGGTCGGAAATATTCCGCACCCTCTCTCCTGCGGCAAAAGAAACCCTGCTCGGGGCTGTTTCACGACCCGGTGATCTGACCCGGAGCCTTTCTGAAGAGGAGATGTACTATACAATCAAGGTCCTGGGTGAAGAGAGCGCCCCGCACCTTGTCGCTGGCACGACCGGCAGGCAGTTGCAGTACCTCCTCGATTTGGAGCTGTGGAAGAAGGACATGTTCAACCCGTGGGCCTCAGCCAAGTGGCTGGAACTTATCGCCAAAACCAGCGAAGAGAAGATCCTCCAGTTCGTGCAGACCTGCGATCCGGAGCTCCTGGTTAGTTCGTTACACCCCTTTGTGACCGTCTTCACCAGGAACCCGGATATTGACCTCACTGAGGAACGCGATACCTTGCCCTGGTTCACGCTGGACGATGTGTTCTTTGTCAAGTTTCGGATCCCCAGCTCTGAA
This sequence comes from Thermodesulfobacteriota bacterium, assembly GCA_049323095.1. Taxonomy (GTDB): domain Bacteria; phylum Desulfobacterota; class Desulfomonilia; order Desulfomonilales; family Desulfomonilaceae; genus VGSG01. The sequence goes on along the minus strand of JBMOME010000100.1, from coordinate 9,179 downwards.
GATGTGATCAAGGGCTTCCTTGAGACTATTTTCGGCTGGAATCCCCACTATTACATGGGGCTCATGGAGGAGTTGACTCGCGGGGTGCCGACCGAGCATCAGGAACTGGCCGCGAAATGGCGGCGAGCCCGTCTGTCCGAACATGGGTTCCCCGATTTCGATGATGCCGTGCAGGTGTATCAGTACTTGCACAAGGGCGCAGTCGCTCAGATTCCTGCTGATTCGCCTCTGCCGCCGCAGGAAGATCGCGAGCCCGTCCGGGTCCTGGATTATCCGCTGAAGCTCATCAGTGAGGAAAGCTTGCTCAAGAGGGCTCTCGACTCGATCGACGACACAGACGAACGCGATCGACTTGCGGCTGAGCTCGCACACCTGGGAAACAAGGTTATGGTCGCCGACGCGCGTGATCCGGGTTCTGTGGAGGACCTGCACCGGAGCCTGCAAAAGGTCAGTGGGTACATTAACTTGGCTCTTGAGGATATGTGTGGGGACCAAGTCGAGCAAGCTGTCAATGTACTGATGGCAAACCATATGGAGATGCTCTTCCGTCGCGGATTCAGCCTGATTCTGGACCTGCGCAAGGATGCTCAGAAATTGGTGCGGGAATCCGAGGGCGGCGTTGACAATCTGGGCCATCCGTTGGCCGGCCTGCTCAACGGCCTGTTCCAAAAGCGGCCGATCTTTGCCCGAAATGTGGTGGACGGCCGTGAACCACGGGACTTTCAGGGAATCGACGATCTTAATGCGATTCGACAATACATGGATCGCCAGGCCATCGAAGAGCGCTGGGAACCGATCTAGAACGGGGCAAAAGCCCATGTGCATTTTGAAAGTGCTTCTCGAAGATCGCCTTTGTGCGGGCGCACGGTTAAGGGTGTGTCAAGTTCCAGGCTCTTCAGTCTTGCGGGCAAGACGCCTGGCTATCTCGTCCGGTTCTATTGTGCCACGTTCGGGCTTTCTTTTGCCGATAAAGGGGCTCTTATCAACGTCTTTGGAATCTCCGGCATCCACTTGATGGATAAAAATCTGGCAGATCGTAGTCCCAGGTTGGACTTTTATAGGGATTTCGCCAACGTTAGAAAGCTCAAGGGTAAGACATCCAGTAAACCCCGGATGCACACCCGTTGCAGTCGCAATTATAAGTCCCTGGCGGCCCCATGAGGATCTTCCGATAACGTAGGCTGCGAGGTTTGCCGGCAGGCGAATCCATTCTAACGTAACTCCAAGGACAAATGCCTTCGGGTGGAGAACAAACCATTCGCCGAACGGCACGTAATGGAACTTGCTGAGTCTCGCCTCACTTGGCTTCTCTTCGGGTTTGAGGTACACGTCAATGAGTGGGATACGACTTTGCCGGCAGGTGGAGAACCAACAACCTAACCTTAGGTCCACCGAGGCGGATCCGGATCTCTTGAGTTCCTCCAACTTCGGCTGGGGCGTGATGATTAATGGATCTTGCCGGTTGGCAAAGTCCTCCAAATCGCTCGCGAGTTTGTCAGCCTTCAAGATCATGGCTATTTTTCAACAGTTCGTGGAATTCAGAAACTTCCATGCTCTTCAGAACTAGATCCGCCAGAATACGATATCTGTCCTCGGGTTTTATCTGTAGGGAGTCATTCCAAAGGTCGTCATCTTGATAGCACTTCCACGCTGCATTTAGTACATCCACGAGCGAGTAAGGTCCCGGTGTTGGAATGACCCACGATTTGAAATAGCCGCTTATTTTGTCAACCAAGGCTTCGTTACGGTCGGGAACCGCTCTGTTGTCCGCATGTTCCCATGCCAATATAATCAAGTCAATTACGAGGGATTCTGATACGGTGTCGGCAACGGATAGAAGAAGTCTTGCCGTTTTCTCACTTGGTTCGTTCTCCTCAATGAACCTGGATTGAAATCCAGGTGGAACCGATATTCCAGTGGCTTCTGCAGCCTTGGTAAGATGGCGTACGCGATGCTTGATGTTGGGATACTTTGGGATGCGCTGCCCTCCTACGCCTGGAGATAACAGATACGAGAAGGCGTGGAGGTATGCCTCCGCAAAAAGACGCAGCCCAACGAAATCACAGAATATCTCTTCTGTCTGTAAAAGTGCCCAAGAATACGCGAGCTTCCAAGTTGTCCTGGCGGTTTTGGTCCTCTGGAGTTCGTCTATCGAGATACCCTGGAAGACCTCTTCGTACTCTTTCTTCCTGGAAGTACTTAGCTCACATAAAATCCTTTCCTCAATTCTTCCCTCAAGTTCCTTCGACAGGCCTTGAGTTACCCAGACTGAATGCCCTAGCTCGTGTCCAGCCAAAGGAACGAGTAATGGATTGGACGATTCGGGTGCGGGTAATCCAACAAGAACAAAGCCGGGCAGTTCGTTCGTGGGCGGGTACATAAACGGGGAGAACTCCCATTCGGAGGAGAGGATCAATTTGGTATCGCTGTGCACAAGGCTTTTAGCAAGCCGTAATAGAGGGAAATACGTTTCAAACGCGTTGCGGACGTTGGTAGAGCGTAGTATAAAACCAAGGTAAGGTACGTAGAGGAAAAGCTTGTAGAGCGATTCGCTGCAAGCCTCGTTACCTATGTCTGCCGGTGCGTCTGGCGATATCTTTCCCAGCACGGATAGCTGGTTGTTGAGCTTCTGTTCTAAGCGATTCAGCGCTTCGCGGGGCTGGGCATACGGGAACTCAGATTCTTTCAGCCGCTTTATCTCATCGATGACGGCAGTGACCCTTCTCTTTGCAAGGTCTATTGTGGACACCTTTACCGCCGCAACGGGTGTGAAGGCCGTAGGTCGCTGATTGACTTGTGGTGGGCAGCAACAGCCCTTGAGAGGGCCAAACAGAATTCCTTTGCCTCTTGAAGCTCTTCACGGTTCTGAGCGGGGTCCTCGCTTCCCAAAGCTTGGGAGATCTGTTCCGCCTTAAGAAGCAGATCGTCTACCTTTTCCAGCGTCTCCGTTACGACCGCCTGCGCCAGCGCCTCACCAAGGACTGTGAGAGTCGCCGCGTCCATTAGAGAGCGTGGGGTGCCATTAGGTCTATCGACCGAGTTTCTCAGCTGATGAGCCAATTTTAGCCTTGCTTGCATGTCCTTGCTTCTACCCGACAATAGATTGTCGATATCTATTGCCGCTTCCACCGCAAGAAATGGGAGATCCGCGTCAAGGACACGAAGCTCTTGACTCTCTTCATCTCGTGATAATGCCTGTGACATAGCTCATACCCCCTCGGTTGTTAACGCAAGAGGCAAACAGTCCTGCACTCTGACTCTCGATGAACCAGCCCGCTCCCACTCAATCGCGAGCGTTCGGTATCCATCCACATAGGCCCCCAGGGTGAAATGATCTTCCGCGTGGATGAGCCCCATTCTGTAATGCCTTTTGGGGCCGATGGGAACAGGAAATGCTGTCATTGTCCGGTAACATCTCGTCTGGCCGATGTCAAGATAAAAGTTTTATAATCAGCCGCTTGCAATGGAAACCTCTGCCATAATCCGCGCGCGCGGCCTTATCTTCCAGAGATTCTTGAGGTTGCCCGTGTAAGGCCGCGCGAGTCTTCGCTGTTTTCCATGAGGGCTTTCAAGTTTTCAAGAACGAGCCTCGCTGTCGATTCGGCTCAGAAAACAACGCCCTGACTTGAGATGGACCGCGTTAGGTCTTTCCATCAGACGAAGGGTGAATCGATGCACGCTCAGGACCCATCTCCGCGCGGTCCACTGGGAACCGGACCTCCGGTTACCTTAATTTACTCATGGCTGGCGAAAATGAATCGTTGTGAAGGCCTCTCTTGGCCAGAAACAGGCCGGAACCCTCCCCGCTTATCACCGACCCAAATCTGTAGGGTGTTGCGCTCGCTACTCCGACTTCTTCCCCATAGTGTCACAATAACCCATGATGTGGCTGTTTCGCAACATTAGTCTTCGGGGTTGGATATTGGAGCCTGAGAAGTGGGAGTCCGAAATCTTTGTTTGCTCTTCCGCACGAAAAGCAGAATCGGGGCTCGCTGGCTCGGGGGCCTGAACCGGGGCAGCTTATTGGCCTGAGCAAGCTCTTGTTACCAATGCGGCAGCTGTCTGAGCGTTCGTCCCCTTGCAATTTCCACGGTTCTGTTTTAGAGTAAGACTCTCCCCGTCGCATTTCCATAGAGATACATTTGAGGAGCTTAGCCAGATGGCAGGTTCAGACTTCGAGCCGACGATTGTAGCATTTTGCTGTCACTACTGCGCTTACGGAGCCGCTGACCTCGCGGGCAGCATGAGGCTTCAATATCCGGCCAACATCCGAATCATCCGCCTCCCCTGTTCGGGGAAGGTCACTCCAATATTCCTTCTCCGGGCCTTTGAAAAGGGCGCGGACGGCGTGTACGTGGCAGGGTGCATGGAAGGAGACTGTCACTTCATCCACGGAAACCTGGTTGCTAAACCACGGGTCAATTATACGAAGAAACTCATAGCTGAAGCGGGCCTGGAGCCCGAACGCCTGGAGATGTTCAATATGAGCGCGGCCATGGGCCCCAAATTTGCCGACGTGGCCCGCGAATTTACCGAGCGCATCAGGCAACTCGGACCGAGCCCTCTCAACAAGAAGTTCCAAAACAAGAAAGACCAAGCGGCTTGATACGCTGAATATATCCCGCTTTTCGTGTGCTTGGAGGCATTAACATGGTCGTAGGCGAACGGAAGCCCTTCGAAGAGATTATGAAGACGTTGGAGGGCCATAAGAAGATTCTAGCCCTCGGATGCGGAGGATGCGTAACGGTGTGCCTCACCGGCGGCGACGAAGCAGTCCGCGTCCTCTCCAGCCAGTTGAGAATGGCCAGGGAAAAGGAAGGCAAGCCCCTGGAGATCGTCGAAAAAACCATCGAGAGACAATGCGACCCGGAATACGTTGAACAAGTCCACGACATCGTGCCGGATGTGGAAGCCGTGCTCTCGCTTGCCTGCGGCGCGGGCGTCCAGTACGTGGCGGAACGGTACGCAAAGACTCCGGTGTATCCTGCGCTTGATACCACGTTTGTCGGTGGGTCGGTCAAAGAAGGTTATTACGTGGAGCGCTGCCAGACCTGCGGTCAGTGCAAGCTGGCATATACCGGCGGGATTTGCCCTATCGCCCGATGTTCCAAGAGCCTCCTCAATGGACCGTGCGGCGGCTCGACCGGAGGTAAATGCGAGATCTCGCCCGAAGTGGACTGCGCATGGCAGCTTATCGTCGATCGCTTGAAGAACCTCGGCCAGATGGACCGTTATGAGGACCTGGCCGACATAGCTGACTGGTCCAAGAACCGGGATGGCGGACCGAGAAAGATGATCAGGGAGGACTTCCAGAGATGAGTGGCGATGTGAAGACTGACAGCAGACTCGAGAAGATCCTCCGATCAGGTCAATTCGCAGTTACCGGCGAGTGCGGTCCTCCCCGAGGCGCAGACCCGGACGTGATCCGTGAGAAATGCAAACTGCTGAAGGACAAGGCGGACGCGTTTAATATCACGGATAACCAGACCTCAGTGGTCAGGATGTCTTCGATAGCGTCCTCTGTTGTGATGATGCAGGAAGGCATGGAACCGGTCATGCAGATGGTTTGCCGGGACCGGAATCGTATCGCGATCCAGAGCGATATCTTGGGCGGCGCGGCCCTTGGCATCAAGAATATGCTTTGTCTTTCCGGCGACCACCAGAAGTTCGGCGATCATCCTCAGGCGAAGAACGTATTCGACCTGGATTCAATGCAGCTTCTCCAGACTGTCCGTCGCATGAGGGATGATGGCAAGTTCCTCAGCGGCGAGGATATCAAGAAGCCCCCGAAACTGTTTGTTGGTGCCGCGGAAAATCCCTTTGCCGACCCGTTCGAGATCCGGGTGCCTCGTCTGGCAAAGAAGGTCAAGGCCGGCGCGGAATTCATTCAGACTCAGTGTATCTTCAATATGAAGAAATTCCGTGAATGGATGAAAGGCGTCGTAGACCGCGGCCTCCACGAAAAGATCTTCATTCTTGGCGGCGTAACGCCGTTCAAGTCCTTCGGCATGGCCCGATACATGGCCAAGAACGTTCCGGGAATGGATGTTCCTGATGAATTGCTCGCACGCATGAAAGATACGCCCAAAGAGAAACAGGCTGAGGAAGGTATCAAGATTGCGGTGGAAATCATCCAGGAGCTCAGACAGATCCAAGGCATTGCCGGCGTTCACATCATGGCCATCGAATGGGAAGAGAAGGTCGGCGAAATCGCGGAAAAGGCCGGCCTGCTGCCCCGGCCGTCTGTATAATCCTGTTTGATAGCTAACTCCAGGGACGCCTCTGGTTGGCGAAGAGGGGCGTCCTTGGGTTCCTCCCACCAAGCCTCACTGTCCCAGCTTTACTAGTGCTCGATTTTATACTTATTGCCCAGGGTTCTTGTCAGATCCGAAGCAGCCCGATACCGTCATTCCCGCGGAAGGGGGAATCCAGGCTCGCCAATCGGCGGTGACTCCCCGCAAGCGAGCCTATTCCTTTCGGGATTCCTGAATAATGGCCGGCAGGGACGCCGGCCGCTACCGAATCGCCGACGGATCCCCGGGTTGCCCAAGAGGAAATGCTCAAGGAGGCTGTCTCAAAACCACGATCCCAGTCGAGATCGTGCCACGATTACTGAAGCGGGCCTCAACTGGGCGACCCCGACGTATGACGTCGGGGCCGCGTAGCGACAGGAGGTTTATTCGGGCGGATATGCGACTCTTGGCATTGTTGCTCGACAAGCCGGCAAGAGAATAAACCTCCTGTGCCTTCGGCACCGGGACGTATAACGTCCCGGCCACCCACGCATCGTAGCACGGTGTTCCAAGTGCCACGGCTTTTGAGACAGACTCCAAGGCGCGCCCCTCGCGATTTGGCTCTGGTTTGTGAAGCAGAACTAAGCCCTTACCTCCCTCACAGAAAAATCCTTGACTTTCGTATCTGTCTGTATTGTCTATCACCATATATTATACTAGCGTAATATCCATATGGCTAATTAATTTTCAGGCGGTGACCCACCATGAGCACGGACGACAAACTCATCTTCTTGCTCACCGTCGTGCAGCAAGGGGTGAAGAACTACGTGAATAAGGCCTTATCCGCAGCGGGTGTACGAATCACCCTCGCTCAGTCAGGGGTTCTTTTCCTCCTGGAACAACAAGACCGCCGGATGATGTCTGAAATCGGAAAGATCCTCGGAATTGAGAATTCCGCGATGACCGGGCTGATCGATCGTCTCGAGAAATCCGGCTACGTGACCCGCATGACGGATCCTGGAGATCGCCGGGCCTTGCTCATTTGCGCAACACCTGCGGGATTGGAAGAGGCTCACAGGGCCAAATCCATCATCCGGCGAGTAAATGACGAAATCAAATCAGGCTATTCCGAACATCAGGTCGAGGTCTTTTCACGGGTGCTTGATGGATTATCAAAAAAATTCAAGGGGATGTGAAACGAAATCGTTCGGCTCGCTATCCAAAAGAAATCGCACAGCTCATGAGAGCAGCTGGCCTCATAATTTGCGACTCAAACATCGTGATCCCAAGGACTTCTCGAAAAGGCTGCTTCTCGTTATGCGTATGATACTTTTTTGGCTTCTATTTCCTTTTGTGTTGCCTCAGGCGCTCAAGGTGCGGCGCAGCGCACCTCGTTTGTTGGGTGCGAATGGGCCGCACAAGGGGCGTTTCGGATCGGGCAACACCTTGAATCTCCTGGCCATCGGAGATTCGATCATCGCCGGAGTTGGCGCAAGTAGTGTTGAACAGGCTCTGCCGGGACAGGTTGCTCTCGAACTCGCGAAACTCCTTGGCTGTGAGGTTCGGTGGCAGTCATTAGGCAGTATTGGCGCTACCTCGGCAACGGTTATGACCTGTCTTGTTCCCAGCTTACCGAGCGAACCGTTCGACGTTATGGTTTTGTCGGTGGGCGTAAACGACGTTACTTCTTTGCGCCGAACGAGTTCGTGGTCCAAGGATCTCGGCAACTTGCTTGACCAGCTGAGGCGGCATTCGCCGGAGGCCGCCATCGTTATGGTTGGATTGCCGCCACTATCGAAATTCCCATTGCTCCCGCAGCCACTTAGGGCTGTCATGGGAATCAGGGCGACGGTTTTTGATAATGTGGCCGTGCAAGTGATATCCATGAGAGCCGGGATTGTACACGTGCCATTGCCCTTTGATCTAGGTCTGGAAAATTTCTCCTCTGACGGTTTTCATCCGTCGCCATCAAGTCATCGGAACTTGGGACAGAACATCGCAGGGAACATAGCAGCGGTGATCGCCCGAGAACAGGCTCCTCGAACACCTTCTAGAAAGGACAGTGTTTCATGAACGAGGTCACGGAGAAAATCAAGGCGCACTTTCAAGGCAATGACATTCCTGTATTCGGAATCGCTCCAGCATCGTCGCTTGAATCCGAGCCTGCAGGGTACAGGCATTCAGACTTGCTCGCCGGGGCAAAAAGCGTTCTCTGCGTGGGCATACCTTTTCCCAAGGGCGTTTTCCAGACCCCAGGAAAGGCCGAACAGATGTACTGGAGAGCTGCTGCCATCTACTATCGGCACCTCGATGCGATTTTGATGCGAGCGAGCCTTGTGATCGAAGAGACCGGCGGGATAGCCGTGCCGGTATACGGCTGATTTCCTTACCACGTCGCCGGCTGGGGCGACTTCCGGGGATTTCTAAATCTTGTAAGAGCCGGGGAAGCCGCGGGCATCGGCAAGATCGGGAAAAACGGCTTGCTCTTCAACGCGAGGTACGGCCCCAGGCTGCTTTTGGGTGGGATCGTTACGACAGCGTCGTTGTCGACAATGAGTTTTCCGGAGCACGATGCCCGAGGATGTCCCACGGACTGCTTTGCTTGCCAGGAACAATGCCCTGTTCGGGCCATTGAAAAGACGGGGAAAGTGGATCGAGTTAAATGCTTGAAGCATTCGATGAAAAGCCCGCTCTTTTCCCATCTCGTGCGAGCGCTTAAGCCGGAACCGCAAGACCTAGAAATGATAAACCACATTACCGGTGTGGACGATCACTCGTGGTACACGTGCATCAAATGCGTTTCAGCCTGCCCGCATCTCTAATACCAATGTGATGTCAAAGAAGGAAAGCGTGGGGGAAACTTCTTTTTGTAAAGAAGTTTCCCCCAGACCCCCTTCAAGAAACTCTATATTCCTTCGTCATCCCGCCTTCCTGGAAGGGAAGGCG
>JBMOME010000099.1:0-15872 GCA_049323095.1 Thermodesulfobacteriota bacterium | reverse complement strand
CCACCCAGAAAGACCCATCCCTGCGATACCAGACCATGGACGAGGTTTATGAAGATCTCAGACGACTGGCGGACATATGCCCGGCCGGCCGTTCAGCCGAGGCAGACCCGGGTCTCGAACGTGCGGTTTTGGTCCTGCCCGACAGTGACGCGGACCGACTTGAGTTGAAAAGAGTACTTGAAGATTTTGGCGAGCGACTCAAGGAGCTGGGTATAGAACTCAGCGTATGGGATTCTCCACCGAGCCGAGGCCCGGAAACCGGTTCAAAGCCTGAGAACTCTTGAAGAGTTGCCGGGGAGCCGAAGCCCCTGTCTCCTGCGGGGCGAACTTTCCAGTCCGCCAGGAATGCTTATCGTTCTCGGGCCGGCAGGGACGCCGGCCCCTACCAAGAAAGGATGGGAGCCACCAGTAAGGATCGGGCCAGCAACGGTCCGGCAGAGCCTGCCCCGGATCTGGTCCGGGGCAGGCTCTGCCGGCCATATGCTGATCCTTGTACCGGTTGCCACCATTGTCGATGTCACTTTCTTGACCGCGCATCGGTATAAGAACTCCTGTTTGTTTACAGTCGCCTCCACTGCTTCCAGGGCCTCCTGCTCACAATTGCACCAGTTCATATTCCCTTGATCCCAGGCCGGTCTCTTCCGCGTAGGCGAGTTGATGAGACCAGTCGATGGCCGGATAGAGGGCTCGGAACTTGTCTTCGCCCGGGGCTAGAGCAGTCTTCAGCTCGGAAACCGGATTACCCGGAGCTCCGTTAACCAGGTCTGCCGCGGCTTGATCGATGGCAACAGGGTCGGTTGAAGCGAGGATGCCCAAATTGGGCACGATGGGTCGGTCTGAGAACGGTGTGCAGTCGCACATAGGGGATACGTCGGTCACAAAGCTCATGAAGAGCGCTTTCCCCTTCTTTTCATCCAGGACTGCTGCCGCATACTCCACCAGTTTTTCCATGAATACCGGAATGGACTGATTCCACTGGATCTGAATCGCGGCCTGGGGACAGGTGAGAATGCACTCTGCGCAGCCCACGCATCGTTCGGGGTCGATTCTGGACTTGGTCCCCTTTTCGGTTTCATAGAGACTCAGCGCGCCCCCTTTGCACCAGATCACGCATTCTCCACATCCGATACAGCGTTTTTCACTCACTTTGGGCGAGATGTTCGAATGCTGTTCCAGTTTTCCTTCCCGCGACGCGCATCCCATACCCACGTTCTTGATCGCGCCGCCGAAGCCTGAGAGCTCATGACCCTTGAAGTGGGTCAGCACGACCAAGGCATCCGCGTTATGGATATCTGCCGCGATGTGAGCTTCGGGCACATGTTTTCCGTTGCGTGGGACCACAACCCTGTTGTTGCCTCTCAAGCCGTCGGCGATGATTACGGGCGCGCCAGTGATCTCGCGAGTGAATCCGTTGTTGAATGCGGTAATGAGGTGGGAACACGCTTCGGTTCTCGAACCGACGTAGAGAGTATTGGTGTCGGTGAGGAACGGCCTGGTCTTGAGTTCCAGGAGCTTGTCGATTACCTTTCGCACAAATTGGGGACGGACAAATCCTGTATTGCCCTCTTCGCCGAAGTGGAGCTTAACCGCGACCAGGTCTTTTCGCCGCAGTATGGTTTCAGGTTCCAGTCGTTGAAAGAGGTCGGCGACCTTTCCAGCGACGCTCTTCTTCCAGCCGGCAGCTAGATCGGTTATAAATACTGTAGACGCCAAAGTCGGTACTCCTTAAGCGCGGTAGTTGAAAAGGCAATTATTATGGCCTGCCAGGATCTGAGCCACAAGAAGAATTTTTTTGAAAAAGCTGTGTTTACAGGGTAATATAAGAACGGAAGCTGAAGTAATTAGGCTGCGTTACCCGGCATTTGGCCAGTAAAGCAACGGAAGAATAGGCCATGAAAGAAACAATCGGACAAATGCTCCTCAAAGCTGGACTCATCGACGAAGAGCAGCTCCAGAAGTGCGTCGATTACCAGCGAACCAACGGCGGAAGAATATACGGAGCCCTGGTCAAGCTCGAATACATGGCGGAAGAGGACCTAGTTGAGTTTCTCGCACGGCAAACGCGCCTCCCCACAGTCTCCCTGGAAGAGCTGGACGTGGACCAGGTAGTGGTCAAGCTCATCGACGCGGAAAAAGCTCAGAAATTCCTAGCAATCCCTTATCAGAAGATTAATTCGACCCTCCATGTGGCAATGGCAGATCCCACCGATCTGGATGCCGTTCGAGACATTCAGTTCGCCACCGGCATGTCGGTCGAGGTCAGTATTGCCGCGGAATCCGAGATCAGGAAGGCCCTGGATCTCTTCTACGACACCGGGGGAGAGATGCAGGACGTTCTGGATGAGTTCCAGGACGACGATCTCCAAGCCATCGGCGAAGAAGTGGCGGACCTGGACGTCAGCGACATGGCCAAGATGGCGCAAGACGCGCCGGTCATTAAGCTCGTGAACTACGTCATGATGCAGGCAATTCAACGTCGCGCCAGCGACATCCACGTTGAACCGTACGAAAAGATCTTCCGGGTCAGGCTTCGCATCGACGGGTCTCTATACGAGCTCATGCAGCCCCCGTACCGGCTGCGGAACGCGGTGGTGAGCCGTCTCAAGATCATGTCCCGGCTCGATATTGCCGAACGGCGGCTGCCCCAGGACGGCCGCATTAAGCTGAAGCTGCCCAAGGGCAGAGACATGGACTTTCGGGTCTCTGTGCTTCCCACCCTGTTTGGGGAAAAGGTGGTCATGCGGCTTCTGGACAAGTCAACGCTTCAGCTGGACATGACCAAGCTCGGATTCGAGGAGAAACCGCTCCAGCATTTCAAGGAGGCTATCCATAAGCCTTTCGGCATGGTTCTGGTTACCGGCCCTACCGGGTCGGGTAAGACCACAACCCTGTACAGCGCGCTCTCAGAATTGAACAAAAGCACCGAGAATATCTCCACCGCGGAGGACCCTGTCGAGTTCAACCTCATGGGCATCAATCAAGTGCAGATGCACGAAGAGATCGGGCTGACCTTCGCGGCCTCTCTCCGGTCATTCCTGCGCCAAGACCCGGACATCATCATGGTGGGCGAAATCCGGGACTACGAGACTGCGGAAATTGCGGTGAAAGCAGCTCTTACCGGCCACCTCGTGCTTTCCACACTGCACACCAATGACGCGCCCCAGACGATCAACCGGCTTCTCAACATGGGTGTTGAGCCGTTCCTGGTCGCAAGTTCGGTGAACCTCATTCTGGCTCAACGGCTTGCTCGACGCCTCTGCCCTGACTGCAAGAAAGAGGTGGACCCGCCGGCCGAAGCGCTACGGGATATCGGAGTGAAGATGGAGGAGATCGGGACCTTTCCGGTCTACGAGACCAAGGGATGCGGAAATTGCTCCGGAACCGGATTCAGAGGCCGGGTAGCGCTTTATGAGGTTATGCCCATTACCGATGAAATCAAGGAGCTGGTCCTGGCCGGCGCATCCGCAATGGAAATCAAGAGGGAAGCCATTCGTCTGGGCATGTTCACCCTGCGCATGGCCGGCATCAACAAACTGAAGGAAGGGGTCACCAGCATTGAGGAAGTGGCCCGGGTTACTATGGCGGACTAAGTTGTCCGCTTCGCAAGTGCGGTAATCTATTTGGGTGCCACTGCTGGCTTGCCCAGCAGTGGCACTCACACAGTTCAAGCCACCCGGTCTTGACGACGCGTGAGTGGATCGAGGTTATCTGCAATTGGCCGCACGAAAGCCCATGATAGGGCCTCGAAGTTATTATGCAACTGGAGAGAGCAATTGGCAGGTTTACACGATTTTCTCAAGGAGATGGTGGAACAGGGCGCATCTGATCTCCACATCACCCCTGGCGTCCCGCCGATGATCCGGGTGAGAGGCGAGTTAATGCCTCTCGATTACCCTCCGTTGAAACCCCAGGATTCGAGGCAGCTCTGTTACAGCGTTCTCACTGACGTGCAGAAGCAGCGCTTCGAAGAGACGCATGAGCTGGACCTCTCCTTTGGTGTTCGGGGGCTGGCGCGCTTCAGGGCGAACATCTTTATGCAGCGCGGTGCCTTGGCCGGCGCATTCAGGCTCATACCGTTTCAGGTACGTACGTTTCAGGAATTGGGTCTCCCCCCGATTGTGAACGACCTTTGCCGGAAGCCGCGTGGCCTCATCCTGGTCACTGGGCCGACGGGTTCGGGCAAGTCCACCACGCTGGCCGCAATGCTGGACAAAATCAATACCGAGCGGCGAGAGCATATTATAACTATCGAAGATCCCATAGAATTCACTCATCAGCACAAGAACTGCATTGTGAACCAGCGGGAGGTTCATTCCGACACCGACGGGTTTCATTCAGCGCTTCGATCTGTGCTCAGACAAGATCCGGACGTAGTGTTGATCGGCGAGATGCGCGATCTCGAGACCGTTGAGGCCGCACTCACAGTCTCTGAAACCGGCCATCTCACCTTTGGCACTCTTCACACCAACTCTGCCCTTCAGACAATCAACCGTGTCATAGACGTCTTTCCTGCTCACCAACAGCCGCAGGTTCGCGCTCAGCTCAGTTTTGTGCTTGAAGGGGTGCTCTGCCAGATGCTCATTCCCACGATGGACGGGAAGGGTCGAGCACTCTGCCTGGAAATCATGGTACCCGACATGGCGATCCGGAACCTGATCCGGGAAGACAAAGTTCACCAGATCTATTCTCAGATTCAGGTCGGTCAGGCAAAGTCCGGGATGCAAACCATGAATCAGTCACTCTTCTTACTCTACCAGAGGAGGGTGATCTCGTTTGACGACGCGATGTCCCGGTCCCCCATACCGGACGAACTCAAGCAGATGATCGAGAACGCAGCGAAGGCCGCGAAGAGGGCGTGAGCAGGCGCATGTTCAGGCAGCTCCAAGGCACGGACAACACAGAGGAGACAGACAAATGACCGAGTATGTATGGAAAGCGAGAACAACCGCCGGAAACATACTCACGGGAGAAATGGAAGAGGTCAACGAAGCGGTCGTTCTGACCAAGCTTCGTCGCATGAATTACGCGGATATCAAGATCAAGAAGAAGCCGAAGGACCTTTTCGAGAACATCCAGTGGCTTCAGCCGCGAGTCAAAACCAAGGACGTGGTGATCTTTACCCGGCAGTTCGCGACCATGATCGATGCCGGTCTACCTCTGGTGCAATGTCTCGAGATCCTTGCGAGCCAGCAGGAGAACAAGACCTTCAAGAAGGTCCTCTTGTCGATTAAGGGCCAGGTCGAAGGAGGGAGTACCTTTGCCGAGGCTCTTAAGCAGCATCCCAAAATTTTCGACGACCTTTTTGTGAACCTGGTCCACGCGGGCGAAACCGGCGGTATCCTGGACACGATTCTGAGGCGGCTAGCGACCTTTATGGAAAAAGCCGAACAACTCAAGAGAAAAGTCAAAGGCGCAATGGTTTATCCCGCGGTGGTCCTCACAATCGCGGTGGGCGTGGTCGCTCTGCTTCTGGTGTTCGTCATACCGGTTTTCGCTTCTATGTTTGAAGGCCAGGGGGCATCCCTTCCGGGCCCCACAATCCTCGTGATGAACATGAGCGACTTCATGAGGTCCTACATTATCCACATGATTGTGGTGATCGGGCTTCTCATCTTCGCATTTCGCAAGTTCTACCAAACTCCCAGGGGTAGACTCATCGTAGACCGAATCTTGTTGAAGCTTCCCGCGTTCGGCCTTCTTCTTAAGAAGGTTGCGGTTTCTCGCTTTTGTGCGACCCTGGGGACAATGATTTCAAGTGGTGTGCCCATTCTTGATGCGTTAGAGATTACGGCCAAGACAGCGGGAAACGTCATCATCGAGAATGCTATCATGGCCACCCGTACCGCCATCGCGGAAGGGCGCACTATCGCGGAACCGCTGATGGAAACGGGTATCTTTCCCGGAATGGTGGTCCGCATGATCGCGGTGGGTGAAGCCACCGGCGCCCTGGACGCGATGCTGGGCAAGATCGCAGAGTTCTACGATGAAGAGGTGGATGCGGCTGTCGAGGCCCTGACCCAGCTCATGGAGCCGATCATGATTGTCTTCCTGGGCGGTACCTGCGGGGGCATGGTCATTGCCATGTACCTCCCCGTTTTCTCTATGGCTGGAGTCATGGCGGGCGGCCAGTGACAGCGCGAAAGCAGAGAGGTTATTGAAGGATTCGCCTGGGCTGCTCCTATGAATACGTCGTGAGTGGCGCGTCCGTCCTCTTCGTTGTAGGAATATCTCACGGTTGAAGCGGGCATAAGCCTCTAGCCTAAGGCTCTTGAAACCATCCTGATACCCTCGAACATAACCACCTGATCTTCCGTTAGAATGGGGCTGGTACGCACCCTTTGGCTAGGGAAATCAGAGGGTTCACCTTAATCCTGCGACCGGGACGACTTGACTTTTCGGGGGGGAAAAGATAAAACCCCGGTCTGATCTAGCGAAAATCCCGGGAGCGTGCGGCGGGTGTCCGAACCGTCTCCAGACGAAAAAAAACTACACGTTTCATCCCTTATTGAAGCGAGACTGCGCAAGCTCAAGGATCTGGAAGACGCGGGACTGAGCGCCTTCAACACCGGCTTCGTCCCGGAGCTGACCGCGGCTGTCTTCAAAGAGCGATTCTCAGCTGTTTCCACGGAAGACCCCCCTGACGTCTCGGTGAAGATGGCGGGGCGCATCCTGGCGTTGCGCAATATGGGAAAGGCTTCATTCGTTCGGATTCGTGACTCGTCCGGCGATTTTCAGGCATACTTTTCCAGAGATCTGGTGGGGCAGGAAAATTATAAGCTCCTGAAGAAACTGGATGTGGGGGACATCATCGGGGTGAGGGGCCGCCCGTTTCGCACGAGGACGGGTGAGCTGAGCGTAATGGTCGACGACTACACCCTGCTCACCAAATCGCTCCGGCCTCTGCCGGAGAAGTGGCACGGCCTCTCGGATGTCGAGATTCGTTATCGTCAGCGTTATCTTGACCTTATCGTCAATCCCGGCGTACGGGACTTGGCCAGGAAGAGGGTCCAGGTCGTGAACCATTTGCGGCGCTTCCTCACCGATCTGGACTTCCTAGAGGTGGAAACGCCGATGATGCAGCCCATACCGGGTGGGGCGACCGCGCGACCGTTCGAGACTTACCATCATGCGCTGGATCGCAACCTGTACCTACGCGTGGCGCCGGAACTGTATCTGAAGAGGCTTCTGGTAGGCGGATTTGATCGGGTCTTTGAAATTAACCGGAACTTCCGTAACGAGGGTGTGTCTACACAGCACAATCCCGAGTTCACCATGATCGAATTCTATCAAGCGTACGCCACGTACCAGGATCTCATGCTGTTGACGGAGGAGATGCTCTCCGGACTGGCTCTGGAAGTGGTAGGCAGCTATCAGGTCTCCTACGGTGACCGAGTTGTGGATTTGACTCCGCCCTGGCAGCGATTGACCGTAAAGGAGGCTCTGCAAACCATCGCAGGACTCCATGCTGAAGAGCTTAATGATCGGAACGCTCTGCTCGCAAGGGCGCGCGCGCTTGGCCTGGAAGTGGAGGAGCAAGCGCCTCTAGGCAAGCTCTGGATGGCCATATTCGACGAGCAAGTGGAACATCAGCTCTGGGGCCCGGTTTTCATCTACGAATATCCGGTGGAGGTCTCGCCGCTGGCACGCAGGAACGAGAAAGATCCCGCGGTGGTGGACCGTTTTGAGCTGTACATTACCGGGCGAGAGATGGCCAACGCGTTTACGGAGCTCACCGATCCGGTGGACCAGCGGGCACGCTTTGAGGAGCAGGTTGCAGCACGTGCGGCAGGAGACGAGGAAGCTCACTTTCTCGATGAGGACTTCCTCAGAGCGCTGGAATACGGCATGCCTCCGGCTGCAGGCGAGGGCCTTGGCATCGATCGACTGGTGATGCTCATGACCGACTCCCGATCCATACGGGAAGTAATCCTATTCCCGCATATGAGGCCCGAGCACGAGGTGTGATGAGGCTCCCCTTCGAAATAAGCGTGGGCCTTCGGTACATGAGGGCCAAGCGCAAGCAGACCTTGATCTCGGTTATCACCGTGTTCAGTGTTCTGGGAGTCATGCTGGGGGTCATGACCCTGATCATCGTTATTGGGGTCATGAACGGCTTCGAGAAAGATCTCAAGGAAAAGATTCTCGGCACGGTCAGCCATCTGGTCATCATGAGCCATTCCAGTCGTTCGGTGACCGGGTGGGATCGCCTGATGCAACGTATAGAGAAGTTTGACGGTGTGGAAGCTACGACCCCATATATTTTCGGTCAGGCCATGCTGTCGACTCACGGAAAAGTGCGTGGCGTGGTCGTTCGCGGGATAGACGTGAAGACCGCCGGGAAGGTGATATCTCTGCCCAAGTACCTGGTCGATGACGGCCGGATGGCGGACGTGGCCGTGGTCAGGGACGGGGTTTCCGGCGTGATCATCGGCAAAGAGCTTGCTGTGATGAGCTCCTTGCGTGTCGGTGATGTCATTCAGTTGATCTCCCCGCAAGGAAAACGTACCCCGATAGGCGCCATTCCACGGGTGCAGAATTTCCGGGTTGTGGGAATTTTCAAGTCAGGCATGTACGAATTCGACGCGAACCTGGTTTACATGGGATTGGAACAGGCCCAAAACTTCTTTGAAATGGGTGACGGTGTCACAGGCATCGAGGTGACGGTCGGAGATATCTACCTGGCGCCCAAGCTGGGCGAGCGCATTGAAAAGGCCCTGGGCAGCCCCTTCTGGACTCGAACCTGGAAGGACATGTACCGGAATCTTTTCAGCGCTCTGAAACTCGAAAAGGCTGCGATGTTCATTATCCTCACGTTCATAGTGCTCGTGGCCGCGTTCAATATCATTATTTCGCTGATCATGCTGGTGATGGAGAAGAGCAGAGACATCGCGATCCTCAAAGCCCTGGGAGCCACGTCGGAAAAGATCAGGCGGATCTTCATCGTGCAGGGAATGGTCATTGGGCTCATCGGGACATTGTTTGGAGCAATCGCGGGGATTGCCGGAGGGGCCTTGCTCGCCACGTATAAGATCATCGAGCTTCCGGAGGAGATTTACACCATTTCGACCTTGCCCGTTTCCATAGACGGCATCGACGTGGTGATCATCTGCCTGGTTGCTCTCACCATTTGCTTCTTCGCTACGATCTATCCCTCCATGCGGGCGGCGCGACTGGAACCGGTAGAGGCCCTTCGGTATGAGTGAGCGAATGCTTTACGAAATTACCGACTTGTGGAAGAGCTACTCCAACGGAGTAAAAACAGTGGAGGTGCTCCGTGGAGTGGACTTCGCGGTCAAATGTGGAGAGACCGTTGCCGTAACCGGTCCGTCGGGAGTGGGCAAGAGCACGTTTCTTCATATTTTGGGCCTCTTGGATAGAGCCGGCGGCGGTGTGGTCCGCTTGGACGGGAACGACGTGCTGGAAATGAGTGATACTGAGCGAGCCCGCGTGAGGAACCAGCGGATCGGGTTTGTATTCCAGTTCTTTCAGCTCCTGCCCGAGTTTTCTGCGCTGGAGAACGTTATGATGCCAGGCCTGATTGCAGGAGAAAAACCTGCTAAACTCCAGAGCACCGCGAAAGATCTGCTGGACGCCGTGGGCCTGGCTGGAATAAGCAATCGTAGGCCCGGAGAGCTTTCGGGGGGTGAACAGCAGCGAGTGGCTATAGCGCGGGCCTTGATCATGGATCCCGACGTGGTGCTTGCCGACGAGCCCACGGGGAACCTGGATCCCGGCACGGGAGAGGAAGTGGAACAACTCCTGCGAAAGATCAATCGCACTCGGAACACCACCTTGATCGTGGTCACGCACAAAGAGTCCTTGTCCACGGTTATGGATCGAAGGGTCGGACTGGTGGGAGGAAAACTGAAAGAACTGCAATGAGAAGGCTTTTCCCCATCATAGCCGTACTGCTGGCGACTTCCGTACTCGCCATCGCTGCCGAGCAGCCCGCGGGCAGGGTGCTGATGTTCCCCATCAAGGTCGTCGAGAAAGGCGCGAAACCCGAGCTTAGCTACGAAATGGCCACGGTGCTCGATGGTGAGCTTTCCCGGGAAGGCGACCTCCAGATAATATCTGCCCGCCCGTACGAGTCGGTGATTAAGGAAGGCCCGGTAGACCCTGTCCGAATTGCGAGGATCGCCCAGAGAATGGAAGCCCAGGCGGCAATATGGGGTACTCTCACCAAGCTGGAAGACGGTTACGGCCTCGAAATCTCGGTCATGGGTCAGGATCCAAGGGTCAAACCGCGGCTGTTTTCCGCGTCGGGCAAAGATATGGAACAGCTCCTGGGAAGCATGAAGGATCTTGCGGTACAGATCGGTCGTGTAGTATTCAACCGGCCCAAGATTGGGAAGGTAACGATCCAGGGGAACAAGCGGGTCAGCAACGAAGCCATTTTGAACAAACTGGACCTCAAGCCCGGCACGCCCTTCCTCAAGTCAGCTGTGGGGGAAGAGATCCGAGAGATCTACTCCATGGGCTTTTTCGATGACGTGCAAATCCAGGCCGAGGAGGCAGGCGCGGGCGAGGTGGAACTCAAGATCGTGCTAAAGGAACGGCCTTCAATTAAGGAAATCATAATCGAAGGAAACTCGGCATTTTCCAAGGACAAGATACTCGATCGCATCACAACGAAGTCCTTTACCGTGGCTAATGTAGAGCGGATTCGCGTCGACATCGCCAAGGTCAAGGACATGTACGAAAAGGAAGGCTATTACGAGCCCGAGGTCGATTTCGAGGTTAAAGAGCTTTCTCCCAGCGAAGCAAATCTCGTATTCAAAATCAAAGAAGGCCAGAAGAGCTACCTCACCAATATTGAATTTGAGGGACGCAAACACCTCTCTGCGAGCGAATTGAAGAAGATTCTTACCATCAAAGAAGCCACTTGGTGGTGGTTCCTCGATGAAACCGGCTCATTTACGAAAGACAAGCTTGAGGAGAATCGATTCAGGATCCTCGCATATTACATGGACAGAGGATTCATCAATGTACAGGTGGGCGCGCCAAAGGTCGATATCAAGGGCGGCAGAGTCACCGTAACCTACCCGATCCGTGAGGGCGATCGATTCCAAGTGCGTAAAGTCGATGTGGAGGGCGATCTTATCATGCCGGCCGAAAAGCTTCGTGCCGGCCTAGAAACCAAACCTAAGAAGTGGTTTCAACGATCCCTCATAGGAAATGACATCAAGGCACTCACAAAAATCTACAACAATCAAGGTTACGCGTACGCGGATGTTGAGCCTAGACAACAGATCAATGCCGAACACAATTTCGTGGACATCACTTACAGGATCAACAAAGGCCAACGAGTGAACTTGGAACGAGTGGACATCAGCGGGAACGAGCGGACCAGAGACAAGGTGATACGAAGAGGCCTGGCCGTGAACGAAGGCGACCTCTACAACGCCGACGCTATGGACGCTACCAAGAAATATCTGGAATCCACGGAGCTCTTTGAAGCGGTCAAGTTAAAGACCTCGCCTGGGTCTCGTCCGGATCTGATGAATGTCACCGTTGACGTGTTGGAGAAGAAAACGGGCTCGCTGGCGGCAGGACTGGGGTACTCATCGCAGGAAGGAGCGATGGGGAACATCAATCTGAAAGAAAAGAACTTATTCGGCCTTGGTATTGTTGCCAACGTCAAGGCAAACATCTCGGGCAGGCGGAGCACCTATGAAGGTTCCGTCTCATATCCGTGGATGTTCGATATCCCGCTGACGGGGACCGTAAAGGCGTACGACACCACCTACAAAGAGCTCAATCACGTTCGAAAAGCCGAAGGGATCGGGCTCTACGCTGGGT
The DNA here is from genome assembly GCA_049323095.1 of Thermodesulfobacteriota bacterium. GTDB lineage: Bacteria > Desulfobacterota > Desulfomonilia > Desulfomonilales > Desulfomonilaceae > VGSG01. Next base: position 4,070 of record JBMOME010000099.1, on the reverse strand, counting down.
ACCCGATCTATGGATTCTGGCAGCTCTCCACTGGTGTGATGCGCGACTCCAGCAAGATTTCCGGCATGACCGGCGGCTATAGCAAGTCCACGGTCGACTATTACAAGAAATTCAATCGCACGGCGCAGCAGTACCTCAACACGTCCGAGAATTCAGTCCAGGTAAGCCTGAGCCGCGATACTCGCAACAGCGGTATGCTGCCCACTATGGGGAGCCAGGTCAGCTTGATTAGTCGATTTTCCGGTTTCGGAGCGGACCTGGCATACTCCCGGCACGATGGGGAAGCAGTGTACTACCAGCCTCTTTTCTGGAAGGCCGTTATGAAGGTGCGAGGCCACGGGTCTCTCCTCGCTGAAGCGAGCGGCGAACCCATCCCATTCGATCGGCGTCTCCTCCTCGGCGGAATATCAAGTATCCGAGGCTACCAATACGGCGAGATCGGGCCAAAGGACAAAATGGGCTATATTTACGGAGGCGATAGGGCCTTCTACGCCAATATCGAATGCCTGGTGCCGCTTGTTCAGTCACTGAACCTCCACGGCGCGGTTTTCTTTGACGCGGGCAACGCGTGGAACGCCGAGGATTCCCCCTGGCCCACAACCGTCAAAGCCGGCTACGGAGCAGGAATTCGCTGGCTCTCTCCCATGGGGCCCATGCGCTTTGAGTACGGGTGGAAGGTTCAACGCGAACCCTGGGAAGCTCCGGGGGCCATAGCGTTTTCTATGGGGCAGCTCTTCTAAGCTGCGACCAAGAGCGGTCGCCCCAATGGGTTGGCGCGTTACTTGAGGGCGGCTCAGTCGAGAATCGTCGCGCCAAGAAGGTGCGCGATAGGCGCACCCTACAGAGATTAAACAGAGTAGGTGAAGACTCTGCGAAACAAGGAGCGTCCGTATGAAAAAGCACGTGATTGTCATTATTGGCGTCTTATTCGGTCTGGTCTTTCTTATGTCGTCATTGGCGTTCGCTCAGGCCAAGATGTTCGCGTTCGTGGATTTCCAGAAATTCGCCACGGAATCGAAGAAAGCCCAGGTTGAACAAAGCAGATTCGGCGACCTCGTGAGGCAAAAGAGAGAGGACCTGGAAAAGAGGAAGAAGGAGATGGAGAGGCTTCAGGAGGAACTCCAAAAGCAAGGGCCAATGCTGAAAGAAGAGACGCGGAACCAGAAGATCAAAGAGATCGGCATCAAGGAGATGGAGTTCAAGCTAGCCGAGAGAGACGCCCAGGCTCAGCTCCAGAACGAGCAGAGAGACGCTGAGCAGGTCCTCCAGCAGGACCTCAAGAAGATCATCGGCGAGATACGCAAAGAGAAGAACCTCACGATCGTATTCAATTCAATGGCGCTCCTTTCCGCTGATGACGCCCTGGACATCACCGACGAAGTGATCAAGCGATATGACGCTATGGCTGGTAGCAGCAAGCCGGCCCCCAAGCCTGCGCCCAAGCCTGCGCCTGCGAAGCCTGCACCTCCGGCAGCAAAGCCGACCAGGTAACGGCCCCGCAGAACGCAAAGGGAGCGCATTCCGCGCGTCATGAATAGTTACACGCTGGAAGAGCTCGCGGTTCGTCTGGGCGGCGAGCCCTCGGAACGCCCCGGACCTGCGATCGAGGGGATTCGTCCCCTGGAGTATGCCGGGAAGACCGACATCACCTATGTGAGTAATGTCGGCTTCCTGGCTAAACTGAATCAGAGCGCGGCAGGAGCCGTCTTGTTGCCGTTCGGCCTTGATTCGGCGGACCGGCCGTTCATTCGCACGAAGAACCCGGAAGTCGCATTTGCGCGACTTACCGAACTCTACTATGGATACCCGCGTCCCCCCGGTGGGGTCTCCTCCCGTGCCGACGTGCACCCAGAGGCTCTGTTAGGTTCCGAGGTCTCTGTAGGGCCCTTCGCGGTTATCGGACGTGGAACACGCATCGGAGATGGCTGCGTGGTAGCCGCGCACGCGGTCATAGGTGAAGACGTTCATATCGGGGCTGGGACGTGGATCTTCCCGCACGTGACCATCTATCCCGGTGTGAAGATCGGGGAGCGGGTCATAATCCACGCGGGCTCGGTGATCGGGTCGGATGGGTTTGGGTTTGTCAGGGATTTTTCTGAAGACGGGACCCTGACGAACGTCAAGAAGTATCATAGCGGCACGGTGGAGATTGGGAACGATGTCGAAATAGGCGCCCTTTGCGCGATCGATAGGGCTCTGGCAGGCGTGACCAGACTGGGAGACGGCGTGAAACTGGATAACCAGGTGCAGATCGCGCACAGCGTGCAGATCGGCGAGGGTACGGTCATCGCGGCCCAGGTGGGGATCGCGGGAAGCTCTTCGGTCGGACGCCTGGGAGTGATCGCGGGTCAGGTGGGAATAGCCGACCATCTGAAGGTGGGCAATCACGTTGTGTTGGCCGCGCAAGTAGGCGTGTATCGAAACGTGCCCGATGGCTCGATCTTAGCGGGTTCAATACCCGCGCTGCCGATTAACCAATTTCGCCGTGTCCAGAGCTGGTACAAGAAGCTCCCGGAACTTGTGGAACGTATACGGAAACTGGAACGATTGGTCCAACCCAAAGGCAAGGAAGACTGAATGATACATCCCACCGCGGTTATTCACCCCGGGGCAAGTCTCGGGAGCAACGTCACGGTAGGCCCTTACTCAGTCGTAGGGCCCCACGTGGTCTTGGAGGACGGCTGTGAGATAGGGCCGCATGTGACCATCGAGGGTGACACGCGGATCGGGGCTGAATCGATCATTTTTCAGTTTGCCAGCGTGGGCGCGGCCCCCCAGGACTTCACGTACAAAGGCGAGCTTACTCGAGTAGATATCGGTAAGCGCGTACGGGTAAGAGAGTACGTGACTATCCACCGAGGGACGGCCAAAGGGCTGGGCGCGACGATAATCGGAGATGAGTGTTATCTCATGGCGTATTGCCACGTGGCGCACGACTGCATATTGGGGCCGGGCGTAATTATGGCCAACTCAGCTCACTTGGGCGGCCATATCGAACTAGGGACAAAAGCCATACTCGGCGGTGTGGTTGCAGTGCACCAGTTTGTGCGAGTGGGTGAGTATGCTCTGGTCGGCGGGGTTTCCGGAGTCTCAAAGGACATTCCGCCGTACACGCTCGCGTCCGGAGCGCGAGCCGTCGTGTACGGACTCAACGAGGTGGGCCTGAGGCGTCAAGGATTCTCGCGTGAGACGATTTCCACCTTGAAGCGAGCCTTCAAATTGGCCTTTCGATCCGGGATGAGAATCGTGGATGCCGTGGAAACCATACGCTCGGAGCTGTCCCATTCACCAGAAGCGCTCAAGTTTGCGGAATTTCTGGCCACTTCTCGCCGAGGCACCGCGCGGGTATCTCTGACCCGGCATCAATTCAGAAGGGCATAATGGTCGAGGAGGTGGCAATCATAGCCGGGACGGGCGACTTGCCCATCAAAGTGGCAGGGGAAGTTCGCGAAAAAGGGCATCCCATCGTTGCTATTGCAATTATCGGCATGACCAATCCGGCTATAGAGGCAGTGGCTCAGCAGACCTTCTGGATGAAGCTGGGTCATTTGCAGAAAGCCATTACCTTGTTGAAGTCCCGGGGCGTTACGCGCCTCGTTATGGCGGGGAAGATCGAAAAGAGCGTTCTCATGCGCCCCTGGAAGATCGGTCTTGACCGGCGGGCTCTGAGGATGATCTGGTCCCTGAAGGACTGGCGAGATGACACGGTGCTCAAAGGGATCGCGGCCGAATTCCAGATGGACGGAATTGTAGTCGATGAGATAACCGCTTGGGCCGGCAAGCTGATGGCCCCGCGAGGCGTTCTGACCCGACGAAAGCCCAACCAGCGCGAATGGAAGGACATCGAATTCGGCCGAGATATGGCCAGAGAGATGGGACGGCTGGATGTGGGTCAAACCGTGATCATCAGGAATAGAGCGGTAATCGCGGTTGAAGCCATAGAAGGCACGGACAGGGCCATCAGACGAGTGGCCGACCTTGACATCACCGAAGCGGTGGTGGTCAAAATGGCCAAACCGCATCAAGACATGCGTTTTGATGTGCCCGGCATCGGGCCTTCCACTATCGAT
>JBMOME010000098.1:0-15938 GCA_049323095.1 Thermodesulfobacteriota bacterium | reverse complement strand
GCCGGCGGAACCGAAGTATTCGACCGGGAGCGCGTTGTGGTGGTTCTGGACCACTATAACCCCGCCAAAGACATCGAATCGGCCCAGATGCTCAAGAAGTGCAGGGAATTCGCACGGAAAATGGGTCTGGTGCATTTCTACGATGTGGGGCGAATGGGGGTCGAGCACGCACTTCTTCCGGAAGAAGGTCTTGTGGTTCCTGGGGATGTGGTAATCGGCGCGGACAGCCACACGTGCACATACGGCGCGCTGGCAGCTTTTTCCACCGGAGTGGGGAGCACCGATTTCGCGGCTGGAATGCTGACGGGCAAGAGCTGGTTCAAGGTCCCGGAAACTATGGCCTTTGAGCTGATCGGCCGGCCGGGACCCTGGGTCATGGGCAAGGATGTGATCCTCCATATTATAGGGAAGATCGGAGTCGACGGCGCGCTCTATCGGGCTATGGAGTTCATGGGCGAAGGCGTCCGGCGGCTGAGCATGGCGGATCGGTTCAGCATCGCCAATATGGCTGTGGAAGCCGGCGCGAAGAACGGGATATTCCCGTTTGACGCATTGACCAAGTCTTACGTGGAAGCTCATAGCTCCAAACCGTACGTGGCGTACGAGTCCGACCCCGATGCGATCTACACGGAAAAGTTCACCATCGACTTGGGGTCGCTCGAACCGCTGGTCGCGTTGCCGTCCAAGCCGGAAAACGTCCGTCCGGTGTCCGAGGTGAAAGGGCTCCGGGTGGATCAAGTCTTCATTGGGTCGTGCACGAACGGCCGTATTGAGGACTTGCGGATCGCGGTCCACATCCTCAAGGGGCATCGAGTGGCTCCCAATGTCCGAATGATCGTTATTCCGGCAACGCCGAGTATTATGGCTCAGGCGATCGAAGAAGGGCTCCTGGAAGAAATCCTCCGTGCCGGCGGCGCGGTCTCCACGCCCACATGCGGGCCGTGCCTTGGGGGTCATGCCGGAGTGCTGGCTGCGGGGGAGCGTGCCGTTGCCACGACCAATCGGAACTTCGTGGGGCGGATGGGGCATTTGGAGAGCGAAGTGGTCCTGGCATCTCCTGCGGTGGCTGCCGCGACCGCAGTGATGGGAGTGCTGGCCGAGCCCCGGGAGGTGGCTTCCTGGGAGGATTTCGAGGCGTAGGACAGGTGGAGCGCGGAAAAATCCTCGCATTCGTGAAAAAAAAGGTTTGAATCGCGATTTTTTTTTGGTATTCTTCATGGCACCCCCAGATGGATGGTCAGCAGTTAACGGGAAAAAAATCTTGACTTCCCGTAACGATTCTGATAACCAGAATGGGAAACGAGTCTGTTAATCTAGAATTCCAAATGCGGTTCCCCGGCGGTTTTTCCGGTGGGGCCTAATCAAAGGAGGATTTGGGTATGGTTAAGAAGATGCTCGTTGTCGTCAGCGCATTGGCTCTGATGCTGGGTACGGTTGGCTTGGCCAGTGCCTTCCTGCCGGGCGTGGGCATGACCGGGGAAATGATTATGATCCCCATGAAGGTTAAGACCACATTCGAGAAGAGCACCGGTCCCGCCGGCGCCAGCACCCTGATGTTGGATGGCTGCAGCCAGTACACTTCCGGTTTCTGGCCGGCAGGTCCCTGGGCAGGCACGCAGTGCGTTATGAAAGTTCAGGTTATTCCTCCCAAGTGCGTGGCTCCCGGATACATGGGCCCCGTACAGCTGGGCGCTCCCCCGGCTCTTCCCCCTGGCTCCCAGTTGGTCAGCAACGTGGAGAGCTATCAGGTTACTTCTCCGGGATGCAATCCCTGTGTAGAAGGCGGCCTGAAGTACGAAATGGTAAAGAAGCAGGTCGTGAAGTAATTACCGACCCATTGCTCGACATAAAAGAACGACCAAAGACCGGGGACGTGTCCCCGGTCTTTTTTTGTGCTAAGTAAGAAGGTTCTGGTGGACCGGCCGCGGCTCGGCGCGCTCCCTCCCCTCCGTCTCATGATTTCCCAGGCCTGGAGGCAGGTCAATGAAGACTTCCAACTACGTTTTGATCCTCGATTACGGGTCCCAGTATACGCAGCTCATTGCCCGCAGGGTCAGGGAAGCCCGCGTTTATTCAGAGATCCATCCTTTCGATCGAGGCTTGGAAGTCGCGCAGCGGAAGAGACCTGGGGCGATCATTTTGTCAGGAGGGCCCGCTTCTATCTATAAAGAGAGCTCGCCCTGGCTGGATCCTGAACTCATTGATCTGCAAGTCCCTGTTCTTGGAATTTGCTACGGCCTGCAAGCCATCGCGCACACGCTCGGGGGCCTGGTGGAAGCCGCGCCGGAGCGTGAGTACGGAAGGGCCGTTCTCACTAGCATCAGGCCGGACTCTCTGCTGCTGCAAGGAGTCACCGAGGGCGCGCAGGTCTGGATGAGCCACGGGGACAAAGTCGTGAGGCTGCCGCAAAAGTTCCGCGTCTCCGCAAGCACCTCCGACGCGGAAGCAGCCGCGTTTGAGAGCGAAGATCAGCGCATCACAGGCGTGCAATTCCATCCCGAAGTGGTGCATACGCCCCAAGGCGAAACGATCATCCGGAATTTCCTCTTTCGGATCGCAAACCTGAAGCCCGACTGGACCATGGCCTCCTTTATTGACTCCACAGTCCAGGAGGTGCGTGAACGCGTCGGGCAGGACCAGGTGGTGGCCGCGCTCTCCGGAGGAGTGGATTCATCGGTGATGGTGGCACTGCTTCACCGTGCGATCGGCAGTCAGCTTCACCCGGTCTTTGTCAACAACGGCCTGCTGCGCAAGAACGAAGCCGCGGAAGTGCTGGCTACCTTCCAGCAGCTTGGAATCAAGCTTGACTATGTGGATGCCTCCAAGAGATTCCTGCAGAAGCTCGCAGGCGTGACGGATCCCGAGCAGAAAAGAAAGATCATCGGTGAGGAATTCATCCGGGTTTTCGAAGAAGAAGCGGAAAAGATCCCGCAGGTTAAGTTCCTTGCCCAGGGGACCCTTTATCCGGACGTGATCGAGAGCGTATCCGCAAAAGGAGGGCCTTCGGCCACCATCAAGAGCCATCACAACGTGGGCGGACTGCCGGAAATCATGCACCTGGAGCTCATTGAGCCGCTCAGGGAGCTCTTCAAGGACGAGGTACGGGAACTTGGCACACAACTTGGCCTTCCCGAGGAGATCGTCTGGCGCCACCCGTTCCCCGGGCCCGGCCTGGCCGTACGCATTCTGGGCGAGGTGAGCGAGGAAAAGATCGCCGTGCTTCAGGAAGCTGACGCGATCGCAATGAACGAAATCAGGGTCGCGGGGCTTTATAGAGGCATATGGCAGGCCTTCGTGGTGCTCCTGCCTGTTCAGTCCGTGGGGGTCATGGGCGACGAACGCACGTACGAATACGTTGCAGCCTTAAGAGCCGTAGACGCCAGGGACGGCATGACCGCAGACTGGTCTCGAATACCGCATGAGGTGCTTTCCAGGATTTCCAACCGCATCATCAACGAGGTGCGCGGCATCAACAGAGTCGTGTACGATATATCTTCAAAACCCCCCAGCACCATCGAATGGGAATGAGCTCCATTCCGTCGGAACCCATCAGCGAGTAAGTGTTCTCTACCTGAGAAATTCCGGTCGGCCTCTCATCCTGGGTCAAGCGTTGCGCACGAGTCTTTGAATGTAGGACTTGAGCTTTTCCATTTTGTCCGGAGGAAGGTCATTAATGATCTTTTTCAATTCCTCGTACTTGGGCTCGTCCCTCAGGTTCCTGTAAGGTCGGCCTCTCGATTTGGCTCCGGACGCCTCGTAATTCTGCATTCTGCGTCTCCTTACAAACTGGTTCGATCCGGTTGCCGCAAGGATCGACCTGCTCATAGTCCACAGAGAGGTGCTTGTCAACTTGAAAAGGGGCTTGTACAAGGGACGCTGAGACCGGGGAATTACGAACCTTGGCGCGGCAGGGTGACCGGCACTGTGTGACGCGCGAGTGGAAATCAGGGGGTAGGAACCTTTTTTTTCTGTCGAGGCACTCCTCATATATTTAGCTTACATAACACAATATTGACTCTCTAACATCATATTGTTTATGCAGTCCGCGCGCACCCCGGCGATCACCCGTCCGAACTACGACGAGCGAGAAGGGCCTAGGCGGCAAGCGCCTGTTCCAAAGCGACCGACGGTCTGATCTCGGTGTCGCTTCAACACCGCGTCTTATGGCCGGATATCCCATGGAGTGCCTTGCCTTTCCGATAGGAGACATTAAGTCTCATAGCTAATATTTGTATTTGACAGGATAAATCAGATTTGCTAAGGACTGCCGAGACTTCGGACCGAGGTAAGCATGTTCTCTAAACTCTCCCGACGCTCGACAGACGTGGTGAAGTTGCCAAACCATATCCTCCTGTACGGCATCGTGTTGGCCGGTGTCGGAGTACTGGTTGCTCTTGGGTCTGTAACTCGGCTCTATGAGTTGCGGGAGTTCTTTCCTCTGCGGCTGCCTGAGCAAGTAAACGAGTTCATCCTTAACTACATCCCGTTCATTCTGGGGACATTTCTTACCACGGTGGCCGCTCTGGCAGGGCTCATCGTGGGAGTGAACTGGGCGGTAACAGGGCTGCGTGAGGTTTCGCGCCTACGGATCGCGCTGCAATGGGCCGGAGATTACCATGAGCCGGAGACCGTTTCTCTGGGATTGAAAGAAGGCAGAATGCGGTCCTATGATCACGCGCCGTCGCTTCTCTTCTATTTCCTTGGCAAATTCTGGTCCAGGGCGCGGTTTATCTCGCAGATTTCGGGAGAAAACGTTCGGCGAAACATCAGCTTCATCTGGAAAGCGCTCTTCATTGGAATAGCCGTACATTTTTTCTTCAAGTTCCTGGACATTCTTCCCGGGTATCTAGGGCAATGGGGGCTGGGTAGCGACTACGTGCTGCCGTCGCCCATCCCGTTCTACAATCTGCTTTTGCTGGTCTGCGTGCTCAAGTTCATGCTCGCGGTAAGCCTGGTTCCTCTTAAGAAACCGAGCACCGGGAGAGAAATGGATTCGATGATCGTGGAGGGGAAGGGCCATCCGTCCGTGTTTTTTGCAATGTTGGAAGAAGGCTCCAAGATATTCGCTCATAAGACCTTTCCCAACCGGATTTCCCGATCTCGACCGGTCATGTGCCAAGATGGGGAGACCATGATCGGGACCTTGATAGAGAGTTTCCCCGAGCATCTGCGGACTTCGGCCCGACCTGCGGCGCTTCTGGGCTTGCTGCTCGGTTCGGCCATGGTGCTCATCGGGTTCCTTCAGATCATTCTGGTGCAGTATCCTACGTTTTCGGTAAGTTATGGGGATTTCTTTCGGCTCTACTTCTTCGGCCTCCTCATGGACATCATCCTGAATGTGTTGGTGATTGTGTTCGGCAAGGGTTTTCTGGACCAGGCCCGTGACTTGATGGCCGTGTATCGTTTCAGATCGAGCCTCGTATACGTTGAGGCCAAAGGTGATTTTGAGAAAAAGGTCCTGCCTGACCTCAGAGGTATCGTGTCGCCGGAACGACTTTTTGATCCCCTGGTCCCCTGTGCGTTTAATGTCCGATACTTTTCTGCCGAGGCAGTTTCGGACGCGGTGACGCCGGAAGGCGTCCGGGAACTCGTAGCGCTGGAAACCTCGGGCCGTTTGGCGAAAGACGTGTCGAAACTCAAATATCTCCCCTTCCAGATCGATTTCCGAGAAAGATACCCGTCTGCCTGGATATCCCACGATTCAGATCTTCAGGACGGGCAGGAATCGGATGTCATCCAGGTGGGTGAAGACCCCGACGCGAACGGCGAACTGCCTGCGGCCGGTGAAGCTGCGTCATCAGGGTCGGCCTGATATTGGCGCGCTTTCAGGCAAGAAAGACGGCGAAGATCTTCTCGTAAGAACGTTCTTCCCGGCACTTCGCGTCTTTGAAAACCCATTTGCGTCCGCCCTACCATCGTTGGATACGCGAAATCCCGGGATGGAGCATATTCTGGGCATCACGTTGACTTCATTGAGGAAATCTATGTCGTTTCTCCTGCCTGGATCGTAGTCTCAACGTTTAGCGCTTGAATCTAACAGCAGAAATTGATATAAACGAGACAACTCCCTGGATATGCCGGGGAAACAATGCGATCATAGAAGGCATACGGGCAGGCGGAGAGATTGATTCACAGCGAGAATCCGCACCAAAGCAGAGTCCGGATATCGGGAGGCGGGCGGGATTCCCGAAGCACATGGAGCCGGACGGCTCTCCCTTTCTCGGATGTTTCGTCACGTATTTTTTCCTTTCTTAGGGCGGGCAGGGCATTTGAAGGCTCTAGCCTGCTTCTTCGACCCTGAGGTGATCAGATGAAACCTGTGATCCTTCGCGTAAGCTTGGTGGCTCTCGCCATTCTATTCGTCTGCGTTGCTCTTCCGAGTTTCGGCGAAGACTATCTCGTGATTAAGAAGAAGGACGGCGAAACCCAGAGGGTACCTCTGAAATTCTCGCCGGACGATATCGAGTCACTGAAAGTCGAAGCAGGGCCGACACGGGGAAAGGCGCCCGCCACGCCTGGGGCGGAGGATGAACCCGCAGCTCGTGAGCCCCGCAAGAGGGTAGAAGAGGACAAAGCCGCACCGTCTGAGCCCATGATTCCGATGCGCGAACCACGCGCGACCACGCCCCTGGTGACCCGACCGGACACTGAGAGTGCTCGGCCACGCGAAGCGGAACCGCGACGCCCGGCAGCGCCTTCCGGTCCGCGCAAATCATTGACCCGCGCACCCGCGCCAACCCCGCCGGCAGATGCAACGGGAATAGGAACGTTCACGGTGAACGTGTACAAGCTGCCGGAGAATGTACGGGCTCTGCCGGATTTCAGCGCGTTTCGTCCTGTCGAGGTGATCACCGCGGACCAGATCAACCTGCATCCTGGCGCAGGCGGAGGAATTCCCACGGGTTTGCCTGAGGACACCAAAGGGCTGGGCATGAGGTTCATCGGCGTGTTTCAGGTGTCCGGAGAAGGCATCTTCCAGTGGCGGGTCAACGCGAAGGATGGTGTACGGCTGCATGTGGACGACAAGACCATTGTTGAGATCGATGGCGTCCATCCGGCCGTCGCGAAGACCGGGTACATCCATCTGGCCGAAGGAGTGCACGTCATAGTGCTGGACAGCTTCAATTCCAGCGGGCCGCCGGTATTGCAGCTATTCGTGACCCCACCGCTGGGATCGGAAGAGGTCTTCAGCATCAAGAAAGGTCTGGCAGGCTGGAAGGAGCCGAGCAAGCCCTATGATGTGCTCTGGGGTCAAGTCTACTTCGTGCCCAAGGGGAAGTATCCCGGCGGTCCGGATCTGAGCAAGATGAGCCCCATAGGCCGCATCATTGCGCCTGAGCTGCGAATTTCAGACGGCCAGACGCTTGCAGGACTGCCGGGACGCAAAGATATGGTTGCAGTTCGATACGAGGGATACTTCACTGTGCAGGGAGCTGGAGTATTTGCCTTTCGGCTCGTAGCGGACGAATACGCGAGCCTCAGCATTGGAAAGGACGAAATCGTCAGAGTCGTGGGAGGCACAAAGGGCAGCCCTGAAGGGAGACTCGGCTGGGCCTTTCTCCAGGAAGGGAGCTATCCCATTGCGGTGACCTACTTCCACTCCACGGGCGAACCGAAGCTCGAACTCTTCGTAACGCAACCCAAACAACAGGAACAGGTCTTTTCACCCTCGCAACCGCTTGTGGGCTATGCATCCGACACGGGCAAGATGAGCCAGGTCCCGTGCTTTGTCTACTTCCTCAAAGCCGGAACCAACAAGATCCCCAATTTCAACCAGATGACGCCGTCGGGGATGTTCTTTGTGGACGCGATCGATTTCCCTATAGACCGCGGGTCCCGCGAGTTCCCCGGAGTTCCGAGACGGGAAGATTGGCTCGGACTGAGGTTCTACGTGAAATTCTCCCTCTCTGACGAGGAGAAGGGAACGTACAAATTCCGTCTGGTCGCGGAAGACGGGGCTCGGCTGATTGTGGGCAAGAACCTCGTGGTCAACGCGGAAGGCTTTCAGAGGCGACAGGAAAAGACCGGAACCGTCAACTTGGAACCCGGAACCCATGAGATGTTCGTAGACTACTACCAGACCACCGGTCCCAATGGTATCCAGCTCTTTATCACCCCGCCCGGAGGCGAAGAGAAGGTTTTTGCATTCCAATAACAACAGCCGCACCTGAAAGCGCTTGACGCTCGCTCGTGTGACGTGCTTCAAGATCCCCCAATCCCTGTGTCGAAGGGTTTGGGGGATTTTGCATTATAGGGGCTGTAAAGAGAGAAATTGACCGAAGATCCGATCCCAATGTATAGTATTTACATTGCTTGCCAAAAGGAATGTGCCATCTGCGGGGGGAAAGATTAGGCAGAAACGCAGGTCTGCCTCCACCACCATCCAATGCCCGAATTTCCGGGGGGAAAAGAATGCTGCCATGTCAGGGAGAAGATTTTCTGAAGGCCATTCTTGACAGTGCCACTATGGTCTCCGTGGTTGTGACCGACTGGGACCGGAACGTACTCCTGTGGAACAAAGGGGCTGAGAACATCTTCGGTTACACCGCGGAGGAGATTGTCGGAACGAGTATCACGCGGCTGTATGCATCCGACGCACGCACTCAGCAAACGGTGGGACGACTCCGGGAAATGGTGCGGACAAAGCACGGTACGGTCCACGGTCAAGTGAAACAGATTACCAAGAGCGGAGAGCTGCTCACCATGGCGGTTGCCGTCACACCCTTGATGAGCCCGGATGGACAGGTATTGGGATTGCTCGGCATGGGGCTGGACATTACCGAGGACGCTAAGAAGAACGAAGAAATGAGCATATTGCTGGCCCAGTTAGAACGATCCCAGCAGTGCCTGGAGATGATTTGCCGTTCCAGTCTGGCGCTCACCACCACCGCAGATCTAGACGATTTCCTTCGGCTCACCATCTCGGAGCTCGCGAGGGCGATGGAAGTCGAAGGAGCCGGTGTGCTCCTGCACGATGACCGCTCCTCTGATTTTTATTGGCGAGTGGTGGAAGGGAAAACGCAGCTCTTGGCGCGTGAGCCCGGAAGTCAGGACTTGCCTTTCGACAAAGCACTCGTTGACCGGGCTATGGAAGCCGGGACGCCGATTGTGGTGAACGACCTGCTGTCCGGAGCTGCCACATCGGCAGATGTAATGCCTGCGGTGGAACCCGCCATTCGTAACCTGCTGGTACTCCCCTTGATCGCGATGGAAAAGACCATTGGCGTCCTTGTTCTGGCAAACAAGGATGACGGGGAATTCACCGCCGAAGACCTGCAAATCTGCGTCTCTCTGGCCGGAATTCTCGCACTTTCGGTCCAGAGCGCGGACTTTTTCCAGCAACTCATGCGTTCTTACCGAAAACTCGAAGATCTTAATCGAGTCAAAACCAAGGTGCTCAACCGTATTGCCCACGAGCTGAGGACCCCCATCGCGATAATAAGTGGTTCTTTGAGCCTCTTGGCAGACCGGTTACGCGGTCGAGGCATGAGTGAGCTGGACCTCCACATGGCACGGTTCAATCGGCAATTGGAGAGCCTCAGGCGCTTGGAGGTCCAGGTCGAGGACATCTTGATCGGTGCGCAATCCTGGGAGAAGCAGGCCACCGGAAACTTCCTGGAGGCTATAGTCGCGTTCATAGAAGTGCAGGCCGCGACAATGCCGGAAATCGGAAACGCAGCTCAGGTCATCGTAAAGGGGTTGCAAGAGATCTTTCCTCGTTCCCTCGGAGAGCCTTCACGCATAAATATAGAAGAATTCGTCCGCGCTGTTTGTGACTCCGTTCGCTCGCAGCTCGATGGTCAGAAAAGGAGCATGTCTCTGGTGATTGATATGGAAGGTGACTCAGAGGTGATGATCCCAGAGCACGTCTTGGCCGTGATCATGGAAGGGCTGGTGCGCAATGCGGTTGAAGCAACACCGGACAATGGAACCGTTCGGGTTCTGGGGCGCCGCACCGGTCCCAACTACAGAATCACCGTTTCGGATACCGGATACGGCATCCCCGAGCAGGACCAAAAGCTCGTGATGAAAGGGTTCTACCACCCGGACGCGACCGAAAGCTATTCCACAGGCCGACCGTATTCGTTCAACGCAGGTGGCAGGGGCCTGGACCTGCAACGAATCAGGGTCTTCTCAAAGATTTATGAGCTTGGATTCTTCTTCAAGAGTCGTCGTTGCGAGCATCTCAACGGCGCGCTTGCGCGCTGCCCTGGCGACGTACGCCGCTGTCCCGCGTGTTCTACGATAGAGGACTGCTCAAATGCCGGTGGTTCGGATTTCGAGGTAACCTTCCCACTCGCCGCGTCAGACGCGGATCTGCAAACTCTGTAAGGCTCCGAAGCTAGCCCTGGGGACAGTAAACCCGTAGGATGTGGTGACTCCGCGTTTCGCGGGGGAACCGCATCCGCGTACAAAGCCACGACCGATGCGGTTCACTTCGTTCACCGCATCCTACCTCACGAGGTTGCCGAACTTGCCAGGATGAGCGCCTAACGGCCTATGTTGACCACCCATCCGTACGGGTCCATTCGGTGGCCGGTTTGCATTCCCATGATTTCGCCGAAGAGTTTGCCCGCGAGCTCGCCGGTGCCACCGTCAGCTACCGTGTAGTCCTTACCCTGGTACCGGAAATGTCCCACCGGTGATATGACCGCGGCGGTCCCTGATCCGAACATCTCTTTGAGGGACCCGTTTTGTGCTGCTGCCACCACCTCATCAATGGTTATGGCTCGCTCGGTAACTTTCACACCGGTCGTCTTAAGATGGTGGATTACCGAGTCGCGGGTAACTCCCGGAAGAATGGTCCCTTCCAGCGCTGGCGTTATCACTTCATCATTGATACGGAAGAAGATGTTCATGGTGCCCACTTCTTCGATGGAGCGCTTGTCCACCGCGTTGAGCCAGAGCACCTGGGTGAAACCTTCTGCGTGAGCTTCCTCTGCAGCGAGGAGCGATGCCGCGTAATTGCCCATGGTCTTGGCTTCTCCAATGCCTCCCCGGCAGGCACGCGTGTACTTGTCGGTGACGAGTATTCTGACCGGAGCGAAACCCTCAGGATAATAGGCCCCAACGGGCGACAGAATAATAAAGAAAAGATAATCGTGTGAAGGTCGAACCCCGAGATGCGGATCGGCCGCGATGATCGTGGGCCGAACGTACATGGATGTCCCTGATGTTCTGGGGATCCAGTCTCTATCTTTCCGGATGACTGCGGACATCTGCTCCATGAACAGCTTCGGGTCCAAGGTCGGGATGCACAACCGTCGGCACGACTTGTTAAACCGCGCGATGTTCATATCCGGGCGAAAAAGGAGGATATCGTCCTCGTTGGGTCCGGCAAACGCCTTGAGGCCCTCGAAGACCTGTTGGCCGTAATGCAGGGCCATGGTCGCGGGATGGAGAGTCAGATCTTTAAACAGGCCGATTTGAGGCGTCTGCCAACCACCCTTTGCCGCGGAGTAGTGGATGGTCAGCATATGTTCTGTAAAGATGTCGCCGAAGCCCAGCTTGTCCTCGTCGTAGACTTTCGCTCCGGATCGGTTACGCGGTACGCTTCCCATAAGACCTCCCTCTGTGCAGGTGGAAAATGCCGTCACACACGTGCGTGAGAAAAAACCCGACAGTGGCCGGGTCAACCAGGCCGTCGGCGCAGCGCGGCCCCGAAAGCCCAATCTATTTTGCATAACAAAGTGAGTTCGCAGAGTCAACCGTCTGGGGCTGCAGGAAGAGGGCCTTTTGCCCTCACCATGCAGCACCCTGGTTGTTCTTCACGTAGTCGACCATGATCTGAACGGATTTGGCCGCGACCCCCTCGGCCAATTGCTTTACCAGGACCGAGGAGGATCTGTACGAACCTTTCGCGATCAAATCAAGGTAATGGGCGACCTTTTCTCTGTTTCGTCCCACGAGGACTGAGGTACCATGCTCCAGGTATATTGGGCGCTCGGTATTCTCCCGACATATCAGGCATGGCAGGCTGAAAAAGCTCGCTTCGGACTGGACGGAGCCGGAATCGGACAAGACGACTTTAGCTGCTTGCATTAAGGAAAGGAAGTCGATGTACGGCTCCGGCGGCACAAGTCTGAGTTGCGGCAAGGCTTCTATCTCGCCTTTCATGCCGAACTGCTCCAGGCGGCTCACCGTGCGTGGATGAATGGGGAATATCACAGGATAGGGAATGATCATGAGCAGCTCAATCACTTCTCTCAGGGATTCCGGATAGTCCACGTTCGACGGCCGATGGAGCGTCACCAGCGCGTACGAGCCTTTTTCGAGGCCCAGTTCTTGCCATCGCTTGCGACTCTCAATGTAGGGGAGGAACATCCGGAGGGTCTCCAACATGATGTCACCCACCAGATGTGCTCGACTCATGTCGATCCCTTCGCGTTTGAGGTTTTCCATGCCCGCGGGCTCTGAAACGAACAGTAGATTCGAAAGGTGATCCGTCAGGCGTCGGTTATGCTCTTCGGGCATGGTTTCATCGAAGGACCTGAGACCGGCTTCCACATGAGCCACAGGAATAAAGAGCTTCCTTGCCACCAAGGAGGCCGCGATGGTGGAGTTCACATCGCCCACAACCACTACCAGGTCCGGGGCAAGCTCCAGGCAGACGCGTTCGAACGCGATCATAATCTTGCCGGTCATCTCGCCATGCCCGCCTGACCCCACTCCAAGATGCCGAGCAGGCTCGGGAAGCCCTAATTGGTCGAAAAAAACATCACTCATTCCTTTGTCGTAATGCTGACCGGTGTGGATGATCAGATGCTCAACCTCATCGTATTTCTTGAACTCTTGTTCCAGAGGCGCGGCCTTCATGAAATTCGGTCTCGCGCCTACTACGGTGACTATTCTCATGAGACAGACTCTCCGAATTTTGTCTGATACCGTGGCTCTTCCAGAGTTCTCGGCAATGACGAACGAGTATACGAGGCTTCCTTGTGACGGTTCCTCGTCGGGCGCTACGCCAGGAACTCCTGTATAATCCGTACAATCTCTTCTGCAGCCTCTCCGTCGCCAAAGGGATTGCTTTCAAGTACCATCGACGCGTAATGGTCAGGGTCGTGCAGAAGCTTTTGAGCTTCGGCCACAATTCGATCCCTGTCCGTTCCCACCAGAACAGCAGCCCCGGCTTCGACGGCTTCAGGCCGTTCCGTCACGTTTCTCGCGACAAGGACCGGCTTTTTCAGCGAGGGAGCTTCCTCCTGGATCCCTCCCGAATCCGTGATGATCAAAAACGCCTGTTTCATAAGGGCTACGAATCTGAAGTAATCCGGCGGAGGAATAAGCCGAACTCGCTCCTCGGCTCCGAGAATTGCCTCTACCGGTCCTCGCACATTGGGGTTTGGATGAACCGAATAAACGACGGTCACATCCGGATTCGTCCGTACCAGGTCCGCGAGCGCGAGAGAAAGATTTCGGAGGCCTTGCCCGAAATTCTCTCGTCGATGCCCGGTGACGAGTATCAGGCGGCCGGGAGGAAGTGCTAGTTCTTCCAGATACTGTGTGGCCTCGTGTCCTTCATCGAGCATTTGCGCGGTGTAGAGCAGCGCATCGATAACCGTGTTTCCCGTAATGTAGATCGATTCTGAGGGAATGTTTTCCTTCCGCAGGTTCTCGGCGGCCTGCAATGTGGGACAGAAGTGCAGATCCGCGATGTGCGAGAGGAGCCTCCTGTTTATCTCTTCCGGATAAGGTTGGAATTTATCGTACGAGCGCAGTCCGGCTTCCACATGAGCCACGGGTATCTTTAGGTAATACGCGGCCAGCGTTACAACAAATGCCGAAGTGGTATCTCCCTGGACCACTACAAGATCGGGCCTTTCTTTCTCCAGGACCGGACGTATCTCTTCCAGCACTCGGACCGTAATGTGAAAGAGAGTCTGGTCTTCCTTGATGATGTTCAGGTCGTAATCCGGCGTGATATCGAAGAACTTCAGCATCGGATCCAAGATCTGCCGGTGCTGCCCGGTCACGCAGCAGACCATACGTATGCCCGGGCTCAATTTGGACAGGCGTCTGCACAGCGGTGCGAGTTTTATTGCTTCCGGACGGGTCCCGAGTGCGATAAGTACCTTTTTCATTTACGAGAGTCCTGTTTAGGACAAAAGATTGCTCATCATGCACCCAAGAGAGTGCCTTTGGAAAGACCTTTTTGCTTGTCATTGGAGCACCGGCAGGGTCTGGAACTCGTCCATACCAGGAAAGAAGCCGTCCGGACAAGCACCCAAAAAGCTTGCGCTCGCTAACAGACCTTGCCAAAATGGAACGCGGGGTGCATTTGTGTTATTGAATTGCGAGCCGAGCTAAGAGCTGGGGAGAGGGTAGCTGCGCGTGCGTCTTAGTACATGGAATCGGAATCAGAGTACTTGTTGACTAAATGAGTTGAAACGCTATCTCAAACATCTTGTTCAACGTCTGCCTCCCTTCATGACCGATTGGGCCGGCCTGGTATACGACCTTGTACCGCCGCGGCTCAGATACGGCCCCGGATACACTCGAGCTCTGGAGCTCTTCAGAGAAAGCGATTGGTGGGATACGGAGAGACTTGTTTCGTACCAGGAGTCCATGCTCCGCCGATTGATCGATCATTGTTACGCCAACGTTCCCTATTACACGGAGGTATTCGATCAGGCAGGTCTCTCACCCAAAGGCATCGAGACGATTTCGGACCTCGAGAAACTGCCGTTTCTTACCAAAGATATAGTCCGAACACGGAAACCCGATCTTCTGGCCGTCAACGCACACCAGTATGACATCGAAGAAGAAACCACGAGCGGCTCCACCGGCGCGCCCCTTGGGTTTTCCATCGGGAGCCTTACGCGGGCTATGGAACGGGCTCTCAGTCACCGTCATCTGCTATGGCTTGGGTACGAGGCAGGTGACCGGATCGCGGAAATCAAGGTCCCGTCATTTAGGAATCCGGATCGCCTGTTTCGATATTATCCCGTTTCAAGGGAGCTCAGGTTCAACTTCCTCAGTATGGACGACGCATCTACAGAGCGGGTTGTGGCAGAGCTGCAAAGGTTCCGGCCTGCATTCATCAAGATTTTTCCGTCTTCGCTTTATGTGATCGCCAGATGGATGCGTCGGCATAACAAGTCGATTCCTCCGGTCAAGTACGTGATAACTTCTTCCGAAAGCCTCTATCCCTCGATCCAGGAATTGGCCCGGGAGGTCTTCCGCGCGCCGGTGATCGATCATTATGGTCAAAACGAAAATGTGGCCACTGCGTTCCAATGTGCGGAAGCAAATGGATACCATGTGCAGATGGAGCAATGCGTCATCGAATTAACCGCGGCTCAGAACGGTAGCTGGGAAATCGTGGGGACCAGTCTGGACAACTACGTCATGCCCTTGCTTCGATACAAAACGGGGGATTTGGCCGTGAGGACCGACCGAGCGTGTCCGTGCGGTAGAAAGCATTCACTGATCTCGGGAATCAAGGGACGAGAGGTGGAGCTCATAGCCACCCCCGAAGGGAAGCTCATCGAATCGGTGGCAATGGACTACGCGTTTCATCATCTGGACGAAATCAAAGAAGCGCAAATCATTCAGGAAGATATTTCCACTCTTCGAGTTAAAATTGTGCCCTGGGAAACCGCTTCCGAGGCGACAAAAAACAGGTTGCAGCAGAATATACTCTCGGCAGTGCAGGCCCCGGGGATGAGGGTCTTCATCGAGACTGCCGCCGCAATTCCTCGCACCTCACGGGGGAAGAGACCGTTCATCCTCACCAACCTGAAACCGCATGATTTGTTTCCGCCTCATGCATGATCGGGCCCGGGACGTATTTCCGGCCACCTTCGGGGAAATCCTTGAATTGCCGCTTTGAAATTGCTATTCGAGCCTTTGGGTTTACGGCCGATCTTTCTGAAACTGACGCGATAAGGCCACATGTATAAACAGTATCGACGCTATCGCAGATTCCTCGTTCTTGA
>JBMOME010000097.1:0-15962 GCA_049323095.1 Thermodesulfobacteriota bacterium | reverse complement strand
TCTTGTATCGTAAATCGATAGGAACGCCTTCGTTACTGGCCACAAACACAATCTTCTGGAAAATCGTTCGGCCCACGGGCCAATGATAGGGTTCCTGTTCGATACGATGTAAAATTTCCATGACAACAAGCCACGCCACGTTTACCCGCCGCGGCCTCATAGCACGAGATGCCTCCGGTGTGAGGGAAACTCGCCCCTGGAGAAACTCGGTCCGAAGCTCTTCCGGCTTAGTGCCAAACGGAGCATACATTCTTACGGGTATATCAAGCTGGCTGAGATAGCGGTACAAGGTCGGCCCAACTATACGCCAATCAAGTCGCCCCTCGCCACATCCCAGTGGTGGCACGGCCAAGGAAGTGATACCCCACTGCTTGTAATGCTTCACTACGTATTCGAGCCCTCTGACAATGTCGTCCAGCTTAGTAACGGATCTCCAGTGGTCCTTCGTCGGGAAATTGAGCACCCATGGATGGACGAGAGACGTATAGAGGTATGGCTTGCCCAATCGCACCTCTCCGTGCCGGCATCGAGCCTGATAATCTTTGAACATGGCCTGAAATCGCTCTTTGAATTGGAGAGCGACCCCCTTTCCCATTACACCGACGCAGTTGACGGTGTTGACCAGCGTCTGGGCACCTGATTCAAAGATGTCGCCAACCAGTATCTCGACCATTGGTCCTCACCTCTCTCGCTGAAAGAACAGGTGTGAGTCCACGATTACGGACAATCGGAAGCCCGTGCTCATGAGTAACTTCTGAGCTCTCTGGCTTGAGACGTAAGCTCCTTGGATATGATGAGGGTCAACCTGATCTGGAACAAGGACCTCGGCGCACCTTATGCGCTTCTTGTCCCAGCACGTTACCTCATCATCGTTTGGGTCCCACCAGGAATCAGCAAAGGCCGAGTCATAGTCGATCATGGCGAGCCCCTTCGGTGACGGACCGAACCTGGTGTACCCGCTTGCAGCGTTTCCATCGGCGATTACCGCACCCTGAAAGTCCAAAACCTCGGTGCTCACCCTCAACACACACAATTCTTCGTGTTGGGACTGAAGCCTGTACAGCATTGGATTCCGAGCACTGATGTAAAGATTGACGTATATGTCAAGGGGCCCTCCGCCGGGCACTCGTTTGGCGGAGCGCTTAGCGACAATTTCGACATTAGCGACGGAAGCCGGATTGAGCCTGGATGCTCTGCGACGACACAAGATCCCATGCTCCATGATTGACCCAACGTTCGCGATGGGTGCAATATAGTGAAGTTCGCTGAGGTCCCCGCGTCTCAACTTGCTCCTTGACAGCCTGACACTATCTTAAGGCGGTGATTATAGCTCTCTGTATTCAGCCTAGCACGCCATAGTGCACCGTGTCCAGTGGAGTGCTGCCTGACCCAGCGCCGCCGATTGCGCGCGTGGGTCCACCTGTCTATCCGCCCTCCGGCTTGCCAAGGCTTGGACCCCCTTATCCGAACCTTTCCTTCATGTGCGGACTAAGTATCAAAAGCTGAGCAAAAAGTCGCGCTCTTTTTTCAGGTCACAGAAATCCCTCAAACTTTCCTTATGCCTGGTGGAGTCGGGCTAACTGAAGGACTAGACGCTCAAGAGTTGCCCTTTTTGAGATCCTTGCTCCATCCGAGCCTCTTGAGGATCACGGCGGACCCACGCCGAAAAAATGCGGGAACCGGGCAAACAAACACTTCCCTAAATTGATTAAGGACTTATAGATGGCTACTCTCAATAGCGTCGTGTGGTAGCTGGCGAATGGGGCGGAAATCGAACGCACGTCCGAGAATCTCTAGCTGCGATGTGTATATGTTTATTTTGGCAATTGCCTTTCGACCTCGGAGTTCCACCCGGACAGGGCCTGCCTTAGAGCAGACGGCCAGAGCGTTCGCCGAAGTGGCCGCAGAAGTTCAGGCTTTCTCTCTTCGCTCAAATGAGTTTCCACCAACGCGCGACCATAATTCCCCATCAGCACGCAAAGGCTTGACGGATATAGTTCATTGGACTACTTCACGAATAAGCAGTTCGAGTAGGACGAGACTAAGAGCGAAGCGTGCTTCATAGAGAGAGGCTTCGACTTTGCCTAGGCAAAGCCAATCGACCAGAGGTGCGTGAATATGAAGATGCGACGCGTTAAGGTGGACCCTACCGATCCGGCCGGCTTTCCTAAAGGGCGTGTGGACAGACGCCGTCTCGACGCAACTACGGAGCAAGAAATTGCGCGTCAGCAGCGAGCCGACGATGCCGAGTCCATGGCAGACGCGGCGCGATTTGCGTGGCGTGTGCGCAAGCGTCTTGGACTCACACAGTTGGAGTTCTCCCGGCGAATCAATGTACCTCTCGATACCATACGCAACTGGGAGCAAGGTAAGCGCTCGCCAACCGGAGCAGCCAAAGCGCTTCTCAAGGTGCTGGATAAGGCCCCCGAAGTGGCGCTCGCGGCATTGGACTAACCTATCGGCATGAAGCGCTCAACGCAATGTGCGAGAGTTAGGCGACGGATTTGCAGCATCGGTCCTAATAGTGGAGCTGGCAGGAATCCAACGCACGTTTCTGGAAAACAGTAATTGATATATCAACATGTTGGAAGGCCGCATTTCCGCAGGGCCCGCGGTTCGTTGAACCAGCGACCACTCCCACCGAAGGCCACATTGACAGGGGGTCTCGCTCCTACGAGGAAAAGGGGCTTTACCTCTAGCTAAACCTGTGGCACATAATTCAGGGGCCGGAAGGAAGGCGTATGTGGGGTTTTAGCGGAGGAGCTACATGAAGACCGAAGGCGTTGTAAAGAGCGTACAGGGTTCAATGGTTTTGGTGCAGGGAGCTATTGTCGGTGTTCTCGCATTGAACCTGCTGATAATACTGACCGTTAAAGTCTATGGAGCTGACCCTCTTCAATGGCAGGGATTGCTCGGGCATTCGCTATTGGGTGCGGTGGCAGGCTTGATCGTTGGGTTCCTGGTCCTCAAGCGCATCAGAGCAGAAGAGGGCCTGAGGCTTCTCAATAATGAGTTGGAGCAGAAGGTTCGACAACGGACTTCGGAACTAAAAGCAGCGAACGACGACCTCAAATATGAAATCAGCGAGAGGAAACTCGCGGAAAGAAAGCTGCACAAGACTTTGGTAAGGCGAAACGCCATCCTCGACAATATTCCCGATATGGCGTGGCTGAAAGATAGTGAAGGAACGTTCCTGGCGGTAAACGAACCCTTTGCACAGGCTTGCGGCATATCCAAAGACGAGCTCTTCGGTAAAACGGATTTCGATTTCTGGCCCCAAGAAATGGCTCAAAGGTACAGAGACGATGACGAAGAGGTTATGAAGACCCGCAAACGCAAAAGCATTGAAGAGACTCTGGTCCACAGAGAAGGGCAAGATGTGTGGATCGAAACGATAAAGTCTCCCATTTATGACGAAAATGGAGCGGTTATAGGGACTACGGGAATCGCGAGGGACATAACCGAGCGTAAGGAAATGGCCGAAGATCTCAGACGTCGCCTGGGAGATTAAAGGAAGGCGGCCGGCGCGCATATATCGGGTTGTTCACTGCCGCGTCGGGTAACGGGCAAGTGATGAACTCACGCCATAGTAGTATGGAATTTTTCCCATAGGTCCAGACCGTCGCTTGCGATTTCTTCGCTTCCCTGTTCCAGGTCCAAGAAGCTTTCCGATGGCTTCTATGTTGTAACCTGTTGATATCAGAACCATAACCCCATTCTTGACAACCTCACTCAAATAATGGTATCCTAATTACACCATATCGGTAGACAATGGGGCAAGCCGGACGCGCGTGAGATTCTTCAAAAAACCTTACCTTACGGAGGAATTGTATGAGAAAGCTCCAGCAGACAGCTATGGCGATTTTGTTTGTGATTCTGGGAACTAATTCGTGGGCTGAATCTCGTTCAGGGACGATCGTGATGGATTTCGATCTGTCTTCTCATAGTATTGGGGAAGAGGCCCGGCTCTGGATTCCCTATCCGGTCTCTGACCGCTATCAGTTGATCACCAATGTCAAAATTCAGGGTGATCAATCGGAAGCAGGGATCTATACCGATCAGGCTTTTGTCCAACCAATGCTCTTTGTCCGTTGGAACAAAGAGGCCAAAAGCCGTAAGCTGACCTTCTCATTCGCCGTCGAGCGAAAAGAAGTCGTGTGCCGGGATTTGCCGGCCCAAGAGGCATTGTGGAACCCCGCGGAGCACGCGGAGTATCTCAAATCCACTAACCTCGGACCTACGGGCGGCGCGGTAAAAGAGCTGGCTGATGAGATCACGCAGGGCAAGACCACGGTTTTGGACAAAAGCAGAGCCATTTATGACTGGGTTTGCGGGAACATGTACCGAGATCCGACGACCAAGGGTTGCGGATCAGGCGATGTGTGCGCTCTCATCGAACAGCGAGGCGGCAAGTGCGTGGACATACATTCAGTCTTTGTCGCTTTGGCGCGCGCCGCCGGCGTGCCGGCTCGCGAAGTCTTTGGGCTCCGTCTCGGTCGAAAAGACGATGAAGACGTTACGGGCGGGTACCACTGCTGGGCAGAGTTTTTCGTGCCGGGTTACGGTTGGGTACCGGCGGATCCGGGGGACGTACGCAAGTTGATGCTGGCAGAAAACCTGACAATGAGCGATGCCAAGACCATTAAGTACCGTGAGAGCTTCTGGGGTTCAGTCGATCCTTACCGAGTGAAATTGGGCATGGGCAGAGATGTGATGCTGAATCCAGCTCAGAAGGGAGGCCCACTGAACTACTTCATGTATCCGTTTGCCCAGGTGGGTGACATGACTCTTGATTGGATGGAGCCAGAGACGTTCAAATACACAGTGACTTTTACATCTAGATAGTGTTGGGAAACGGCCAATGAATCGGACTTCGGAAAGAGTTCATGCATTCATAGAGGATGTGAACGCGGGCGTCAGTGATTCGGTACTGCAGCAAAGATACGGGGTTTCAGGCAAGAGGCTCCTGCATTACAAGGGTGCTGCCTGGCGCATAATTGCCGGTCTGGAAGCGACGCAGGCCAAGCCTGTGCGAAGGATAGACGCAAGGCCATTCTTGGCGGATATCCAATCAGGTATCGGCGAAAATGCGTTGATGGTCAAATACAACGTTTCTCAGCGTCAGCTTCAAAAACTCTATGGGAAAGCTATCAGCGTGGGCTTGGTTACACCTGGGGAACTTTCCCAGTGGCTTGCGGTGCACAGCCCCCGGGTGTCTCAGCCGCGAAGGTTTTGGTTCAATATTGGTTGGAAAAAGCTAGCGGTTCCTCTCGTGGCAATACTTGTCACTGTGGGGTCTCTATGGCTGACAAATTATTCGGTAACGCCTAAAGAAGCCACTTGGGATGATGTGCTGTCAGAAGCCAAGGCTGGAGGCTACCACATCATAGGCACGGATGAACTGAAGAAGAAGTACGAGCAGGACTTGCAGAACATCACTCTGGTTGATACCCGCCAGGACTGGGAATTCAACCAAGGCCACATTCGGGGAGCGGTGAATTTTCCCTTGGAACCCACCTGGTGGTCTCGATGGCGCAAAAGTAGCCTGCTGGAAGCCTTGCTGGGGCCTGACAAGAATCGATTTATAGTCTTCTACTGAGCGGGCTTGGCATGAGTCCGCAGCGACTCGGCCGCCCGTGTGGCGGTTCAACTTGGTTACAAAAACGTCTATCGAGACCCTAAGGGGTTTCCAGAGTGGGAAGCTGCCGGTTTGCCCGTGGAACGCGGCGGGGCCGAACCCTCTCCGGCAGTTGCTGATGGATGGACACTTAAATCATTAGGAGGCTGGGCCATGATCTGGACCCTTCTCGGAGTATTTGCAGGAGGTCTGGCCTTGAACCTAACCCCGTGCGTTTACCCACTCATTCCCATTACCCTGTCATATTTTGGAACCCGCGCCGGACACAGCCGTAGCAGTTTGGCAGCTCACGGCGCTCTGTATGTGACCGGATTAGCCCTGACAAATTCCGTGCTGGGCGTGGCAGCCGCGCTCACCGGGACTTTAATGGGCTCCGCCTTACAAAACCCTATGGTGTTGATTGCCATAGCCGCCATATTGGTTTTCTTTGCCACAAGTCTTTTTGGGTTTTGGGATTTGAGACTCCCTGTCTGGGTGACTAACGCTGCCGCCAGGAACTACACTGGCTACGCTGGAACCCTCTTTATGGGGTTGACTCTAGGGATCATCGCCGCTCCGTGCCTCGGCCCCTTTGTGCTAGGTCTGCTCACGTGGGTCGCGAGCATGGGAAGCCCCTGGATGGGTTTCTTGGTGTTTTTCACTCTCAGCCTGGGTCTCGGGCTACCTCTCTTCTTCCTGGCCATGTTCTCCGGGAGTATAGACAAGTTGCCGGGGTCCGGACAGTGGATGGTCTGGGTGCGAAAGCTGATGGGCTGGGTATTGGTAGGCATGGCAGCATATTTTCTGATCCCGCTCCTCGAGGCGAAAGCGAGCGCTTACCTGTTGGCTGCGGTTGCATTGTGCGCAGCCGTCCACTTGGGATGGATCGATCGTACCAAGGGCGGCTTTCGCGCATTCAGAGTGCTCCGCGCTGGAACGGCAATGGCGGGAGTGGCGCTGGCCGCCTTTCTGGTGGCCTCCACCTTGACGGTAACAGGTTCAGTGGCTTGGCAACCCTATTCAGAACAGATATTGGCCGAAGCCAAACAAGAAAGGAAGCCGGTGATAATGGATTTCTCGGCAAACTGGTGCGCCCCTTGCCGCGAGTTGGAAAATGTCACCTTCCGGGATCCCGAGGTTGTCAAACAGTCGAAAGCTTCTTTTGTTATGGTCAAAGTTGATCTTACCCAGCAAGGAGACGCGGCCAATCGGCGTCTCACCACTCGATACGCAATCAAGGGAGTGCCCACTGTCGTTTTCTTGGACAGCGAAGGAAAGGAAAGATGGGATTTGCGATTAGCCGGTTATCTCTCGCCGGACCAGTTCCTGTCTCGCATGACCGCGGTGCAGGGAGGACGAACCCTGTCATCCGCTGTTCGCGAAAATTAGGGTAATAGAGCTGGTGACGCACATTTAGGTCGGGCCACGCATGGACGCAATTTCCGGTAGCGATCAGCTCGTCGGTAAATCTAGTAATCTGCCTTGAGACTTGCGCTAAGGGGGGAAGCCCAGGCACTACCCCAGCGCCCTACAATGAGCCCCTCATGAATTAATACAAACAGCTCGCATGACACAGGTCACCATAGATATAGCGTTTGCCAAAAATAATAGCCTATCCACCGCCCGTCACCCCGGCGTAAGCCCATAGGCGTTAAGATAAGGACAATACCCGGCAGAAAAACCACCCAAACCTGCTTGGGAGAGACGGTTCGTCTTCGTAGGGGCGGGGTTCACCCCCGCCCGTGGCTTCATTTCGCGAGAATCGGCGGGCGGGGATAAACCCCAATGCTGTTGACTTAAGCATGCTCCACCTTCTTGGTTTTGGAAACGGCCCATTTTCCGAGACGTCGTTTTGTGACTCTCGGTTGAGGCGGTCTGGGGTGTTTGGGCCTGTAATACCTGACGCGGGAGATTTCCTTGAGGATGGAGTCAAAGATCTGCAGCGCCGTTTCGGGATCATTGGACGCCAAGACCGCTGCTTCGGAGGCGAGAGTCATCATGGCATTCTTGAACTGGGGCTCCGCGACGCGGTTGGCGGGCGAGGGCATACACAGTGCCATGAGCGTCCTGGAAATGACCGACATGATCACTGCCGCAAGCAGCTCTTGACGGATGCTGTTGCAGGTCTTGCCATGGAATGTCTCAATCTCAAGGACGGTCTTTTCGTCTCGGTAATAGCTCTCGACTCCCCAGCGCCTGAAATAGAGGTTGACGATTTCTCGGCATGGGAACCGGCTTTTGTCGTACAAATTGGTCAACAAGACGGAAACGGTTCCATCGGGACTGACCAATTTGACGATCCTGAGCTTTATGGCTTTTTGCTCTTTCCGCCTGCTCGGAGGAAGCCTCTTGAGGAAGTTGACGCTTGGCTCAATCCGGATGACGTCCTCTTCTTTGCCGCTTCTTATGAATCTCTCTACGGCGGGGAAGGTGTCCCGGGCCGGACAGCGAAAAATGAAGTATCCGGTGAACTCGGCGAGCAGATACCGAATAAGTTGAAAGCCGGGGTATCCTCGGTCGAAGAGCACAACGCCGCCGGCCGGAATGTATGGCATAAGCAGCTTGGCTTGCTCTCGTTCAGACGAATTGACCGGGGCCACGGTCCTGGCTATGGGGAGGCGTCTGAAAACGTCGTACAAAGTGGAGACAAGGCATTGGGGATAGTGTCCTTTCCCCGCATATTGGAGTCCGCTCTTGGGGTCAAATTCTCTGCGGATCTCCTCTGTTGCAGGAAGCTCATAGGCGGATCCGTCCACGGCATAGACCGACATGCCATGCCAGAGAAATTCCGGACTTTCGGGCCAGAACCGATAGGCAACTTGGACGGCTTTTCCCAGCATGTCCTCGAAGACTCTCCACTCAACTTTCTTGCGCGCTTTGGTCAGTGCGCTGCGGTGGACGGGTTCGGCGTCAAGCCACAGACCACTCCTTTTGGCATTACGGAAGAATACGCCGGACTTCACGTCAACACCCTTGGCCTTTCCGCCGGCAACCAGGGAGAGTATGAAGACGAGGAGCCTGGAAAAAGAGAGTTTTCTGTTGCGAGTGAAGTCTTTCGGCGACTGCTTTTGGGAAGGATTGAGGATTCGAGGAACGATGGCTATAATTTCTTCACAAAATACGCGAGCTTAGCTCGATGTTTGCAATCAAATCGTGTGCCATAATGACTTCCTTCTGGAATATTTTTCGCAATATGGCGGCATTCCTACACGAAACGCCATCACCACCTTTGTCGCGCGTAAGGAAAGTGCTGTCAATATATTCCTTCAAGGATTTCGTCATGACCGGATGCACAAATGGTACCTGTTCCTCAAGTCAACAGCATTGGGGATAAACCCCGCCCCTACGGAGCACACAGCCTTCTGAGCGCATGAGCTTATTTTAACGCCTACGGGGGAAGGGGGGATTTGAAATGCGAATTGGTATAAATGGGGGCGGCGAATGAATCAAGTGCCGACCCTTGTGGGGGTTCCGGAGACACCATGCCTAATGCCGGGAATTACGCATGGTGTCCCTTAACCCCAGTGATGTGAAATTCATAGCTTATGATAACCTCGTCGGCCATCTCCGAGGTTCTTGGTGTCTTGACGGCCAGGAAACCAGAGACGCCCTTTATTGGGATTGCTTCATCGCCTCCACAGCGGCTTTGGCATCGGACGGGCTGCAATCGAAAGCCGAACGGTATGCCTTGATCGCTTCCATTTTCCGGCCTTTGGCGAGAAGATCTCCGATAAGGGAGAGTTGTTCCCGCCGAAACTCCTCCTGGATAGCGTTGAATTGTGCTTCGATCGCCTTGAGTGTTTCTTCAGCCTCCTCCAGAGCAGCCGGATCGTCTTCGACCCCAAGGTGTTCCCGTACGCGTTGTTGACGCTTGAGTTTTCGTACAATGCCGTCTTCGGGGTCAACGAATTCATCCCGGTGATTCCGGATATATGCCACCAACAGCGGGTAAAGGTTCTCGTCTCCCTGATAGAAAGCCCGGTCTTCCTCCACGAACAGGTCGACGCCGGGATTCTCGGTTTCGAGCTCCTCGATGATTCGCCACCGCGCCTCCCTTTCCTCGGGAATTCGGCCTTCCGGAAAGGATCCGCTTATCCGGTCCAGCATATCAGCGGTCCGCATTGCCCGGATGTCCCTGAGCATGGATCTCACGTGTTGGGCGGAGTCACCGGAAGAATTCCATAAGTACTGGTGGAATCCACCATTGAGGACCTCACCCATCATGACCGTCACTTCCAACACCAGCCGCTCGCCGTACGTGAGTGCCGCAATGTTGTGGGGGCCGGAGAAGCGACATCCAATACGGGCCAAGACCGCATCGACGACCCTACCGTCGGGATCTTGATTGGAGGACCAGTCGTCGGGGTCCGGCGTCTGCTCTCGGAGAGTAAACGCTTCGTCGAGGGTCAGAATCTGTGGGTCTCCCAAGTCCTTGATAAACTTCTTTATTTTCTTCTTACTCCCCAAGGTACGCCCTCGCTCATAGAATCCGCAATAACCGAGAACCGGTCTTGATTGAACCATGGGCACTTGAAGACATTCAAGCCCGCCAAGCTCGTTCCGGGGCTTAGTATATGGCTTTCTGCACATCACAGCAACTCTGGAATTCCGTGGAATTCCGGGGACACTATACTTGATTCCAGGGACTACGAATGGTGTCCCCCCAAGCCCATAGTTGACTTGACGCACCTATCAGGGCCTGCTTCCTTTTCGAATTCATACAGCTGTTGCCAATAATAATGTCCGTTTGCTGTCGGCAGGCGCGCTGGAACAAGCTATGCGGGCGGGGTGTCGTCATTTTTGCGAAGGCAGGAATCCAGATCTATTTCTGGGTTCCCGCCTGCACGAGAACGACGGATCGCTCTCACCGAATCGGACAATGCATATGGCAACCGGTATAACGTATGCTTATCCTCTTCTTGAATCTGCGGCCATCTGCGAAATCGGCGGATCAATTCCTATCCACAGATCGCCCGGACGTATGCACTTGTCGGATGAGCCCGAGACTGAGGGACAGGTCACCGGAAGCGTAACTGCTTGAAAGGAGAATGCTTCCGGAAACTGCAGACAGTTTACTGACGCGTTCTTGAGGGGTCGATTTCAATGATATCAAGAGGTTAACTGGTGGAGGCGGCGGGAATCGAACCCGCGTCCGAGAATCTTCAGCCAAGGTGTCTACATGTTTATTTCGGGTATTGGTTCTCGTCCTCGGAAGCCCACCCGGACAGGGCTTTCCTTGGACCAGCCCGCTATAAGGTTCGCCTCATCTCCAACAGGCACGGAGAATCGGCTATCCTGCTAACCGTCGCCTCATCCAGCCCCGCAGGAGCAAGCCGGTGAGACGCTAGCCTTACGCGGCTAGAGCGTACTCGTAATCGTTGGCGAGTATTTTGATTTCCGGCTTTTTTACGAGCCACCGGAGCTCGACATGCAACCTTGACCTCAACTATCCCCGTCGAAACCAGTTCGCCCCCTTTCGGTAGGTTTCTTATAAGGCCACGTCTTTATGACAATCGAGCCGGCTCTTGGTTTCACGCCTTGATGCGGGTCACCGTTGACGATACTTGATCAGCCGTTCCAATTCTCGGCGCTGATCCTTCTTCTTGATGGCTTCTCGTTTGTCAAAGGCTCTCTTACCCTTCGCCAGGGCCAACTCTACTTTTACTTTAGCATTCTTGAAATAAAGCTTCAATGGTATGAGCGAAAACCCGCGTTCTGCCACTTTGCCTAAGAGCTTTCTGATCTCTCGTCTGTGCAGTAGGAGCTTGCGTTCCCGCAACGGATCGTGATTTTGGCTGCCCGCCTGATCGTATGCCGAGATATGAGCGTCCACGAGGAAAAGCTCATCCCCGCGGATCTTGGCGTACGAATCGGAGAGATTTGCCTTGCCCTGCCGGAGAGATTTGACCTCGGAGCCCACGAGAGCAATGCCGGCCTCTAAGGTATCTTCAATCTCGAAATTGAAGCGGGCCTTTCGGTTCTTGCAGATGACCTTAATGTTCGAGTCGCTCATTGCCCTGTTGAGGCTGGTCAACAAAGTAGTCGTGCGGGAAGCGCTGCCTTATCCATTCATCCAGCATGAGGTGTATATCTTGCGCGTCGGACATATCGAAGGCGCGTGTCGTCAGGTCACGGCATTCATCCATGCTTATGGACCGTATCAGCTTCTTTATCATGGGGATGGAGAGCGCATTCATCGAGAGCTCGTTTAAGCCCAACCCCAGCAGGATCGGGATGTTCACGGGGTCACCGGCCATCTCGCCACACATGGCCACGCCTATGCCGCGGACCTGCACCGCGGTAATCACCTGTCGTATGAGCCGCAGGACTGCCGGGTGAAGCGTGTCGTAAAGGTAACTCACGTGCTCGTTTACGCGGTCGATTGCCAGAGCATATTGAATCAGGTCGTTCGTGCCGATGCTCACGAAATCGACCTCACGAGCAATCAGGTCCGAAATAGCTACCGCGGAGGGAACTTCCACCAGCACTCCCAGCTTGATGTTTGGGTCGAATTCCAGGCCTTCTCGTTGCAGGTCGTCTTTGACTTCTCGGATAATCTCCTTGGCGGTCATAAGTTCCCGGAAACATGAGATCATGGGCAACAGCAGCCGACATTCCCCTACTGCCGCAGCTCTGAGTATTGCCCGGAGCTGTACCTTGAAAACATCTCTGTTGCTCAGGCACAGCCGGATCGCTCGCAGGCCCATAGCCGGATTGGTTTCTTTGTCGAACTTCAGGCTTGTGGGAACTTTGTCCGCGCCCAAGTCCAACGTGCGGATAGTGACTACGCTGGGCTGACTACGGACCACTACTCCGCGGTAGGCTTCGTACTGCTCTTCTTCTGAAGGGAGGTCCGGTCGGCCAAGAAACAGATACTCGGTTCTGAAGAGGCCAATGCCTTCGCAGCCGTGCTCCATGGCGATCTCGATCTCGTCCAGAAGTTCCACATTGGCCATGATTCGCACGGACAGCTCACCTTCCCGCGTAACGGCCGGAAGCTTGCCGAAAGCCATGAGGGACTGTTGATACTTGCGATATACTTCACGGCGCTCTCTATATCGAAAAATCGTGTCCGGGTCAGGATTGACGATGACCACGCCGGTGCCGCCGTCAATGATGATTGTGTCGCCGGTTTGTGCTTCTCGGCTGATTCGCTCCAGACCTGTTACCGCGGGCATTTTCAGCGATCGCGCCATGATCGCCGTATGGGACGTCTTACCGCCCATGTCGATGGCAAAGCCCAGCACCTGCTCGCGCTCGATTTGTGCAGTCTCAGCAGGGGAGAGATCGTGGGCCACAATGATGGCGTTAGGCGGTAACTGGGTGATCTTTTTGTCCTCGGAGCGCCCCATGAGAATCCTGAGGACTCTTTCGCCCACAAAGTGGACGTCGCGGGCACGTTCTCTCAGGTATTCGTCATCGATGGTATCGAACGCGGCGACGATGCGGTCGATGTTCTCGCTGAGGGCCCATTCCGCATTTTGAGATTCGGTCCGGATGGCGTTCCTGGTTCCGTTGATCAACATCCGGTCTTCCAGGAGGAGCAGGTGTGTGTCCAAAATGTATCGATGACCGTTCAGCGGGTGGTCCGGATGAATTGACTTGCGGATCTGCTCGAGCTGGTCGGCTGCCTGTTTTACCGCTGTCTCGAAGCGCGCTATTTCCGGTTCAACCTCATCTGTCCGGAGTATCCTCCGTGGGTGGATCTCCGTTGTAACGCGCTCCAACACGATCGCTTGCCCGATCGCCACCCCGCTGGAAACACCGATCCCTCGCAATAACACGTTGGCTTCGCTTGTCGCGGCTTCACCCGGTTTGCTATGGTTTTCACTAACTTTGAGGTTCATCGCTCTGAATAAGTCGCTCAATTTCTTGGATCGCGGACGCGCCTTCCGGGCCCTTGGCCTTCACTAACACTTCCGAACCTGGAGCGGCAGCGAGCAGGAGCAACCCTAGCACGCTCCTGGCATCCACCTCTACGTCATCCTTGGTGAGCGTGACGCTGCACGTGTAGCCTTGCATTTTTTGCACTATGCGGGTGGCAACGCGCGCATGAATCCCCAATCCATTCGAGACCTTGAGGACTTTGGTGATCACTATTTCCGCCGTGCTCATCAGATCACCGACCCGATAATCAGAAAGACTCCAATACCACAGATCGACGTGGAATAGATAACCCACGATAAAGCTACCTTGCGGTGCAACAACCAGTACGCGGCCATCACAAGAACCAAGAGAAGACCCACAGCCACTCCCGCCCACGGCGCCGGAATCATGGTTCCGGACGCGGCAAGCGCGGCCAAGATCGCAGCTCCTGCCACCATCCCCGCGGCTAGCGACAGGATGCCTCGCATGAATCCAACAGCTTTGGTCAGGCCGATTGACCGGAGATCGGTCAAAACGTCCAAGCCGCGACCCCACCCCTCGGCGAAACCGAATCCACGGGCAAGCATTTGCGGAACGTTGTAGATCGCCAGCGCGGTAACTGTCCCGGCAATCGAGCCGAAAAAATAAAGGCTCAACAGCGTTCCCCACACAGCCGCGAGCGGTTTCACGGTCCCCCAGAAGACCCGGTCGCCCCACGCGGCCAATGTGGCCATGATTCGCTTGCGGCCGGTCTGCACCCTGATCGCGTCAGCGTCTTTTTCCAGTCGGGCAACCATTCCCACCAGGAGCGGCCCCATGGCAGGATGGGTGTTGATCAGCGCCTGGTGCCTCCGAAGTGCTGCCCGAAGCTGCTCCGGATCAGTATAGAGCCTCGCCAGTGCAGGATATATGCAAAACACAAAGCCCATATCCTGCATCTTGTCATAGTTCCACAGGGTTTCCAGAAAGAACGATCGGACGAAAACGCGGCGCCCCACACCTTTCATCTGTCCAAGGTCCGGATTGTCTTCCCGCATGAACAAACCTTAAACAAACAGGCCTGGCCTGTCAATGGAGGCCCGGCGCAAATCGAATTGTCCGGCAGACGAGTGCTTTGCATGTTCGGCCTTATGAACAAGCGTTCACCCGTCACTCGGCGATAGGGTTCGGGATGCTTCGAGGAGGCGGGCTTTCATCGGGCGTGTGACCGAAATCCTCTACCGTGGGAGGCAATGGCACCCGGCGGCCGCTCGGTGACGGCCCGGACGGGTCAAAGATGCCCAGGTCGGCCAAGAAGGTGTCTCTTAGTGGGGCGCAAGACCCACACGCAACGAGCAGCAAGAGCACGAGCATCGAGAGCGCCCGTTTCATCACTGCTGTGTATGCGTTGAAGCCCATCAATCGATTCCTCTGTTCGCCCGCGGCTGGTTCTTGCCCACGCAAACCGGCAAGTTGTCGGTCATTGTATCATTCGCCGGGCTTTTGAGCCAGGCTGAAAGAGGATCTGTTTGGAGTCAGGTCATTTCTGCCGCTGCATAAGCTGGTTTTCAGCCGTGGTTACGATGTGGCAAAACGCGCTTGCATCGTAGCACGCTCAGTGTTATCGTGCCACCCAAGATCTTGTAGGAGGTACATCAAGTTGAAAAAACTCGCTCTCACTGCTTCCCTTCTTCTCCTGGGTCTCTTCCTCACCGGCCTTGCGACCGCCCATTTCGGCATGATCATTCCGTCCAAAGACGTGATAAGCAAGGACGACCCAAAGGAAGTTTCGCTCCAGATCCAGTTTGCGCACCCGTTTGAGGGGCCCGTTATGCAGATGGAAAAGCCTGCCCGCTTCGGTGTGGTCGCGGACGGCAAGGTGACTGACCTCCTGGGCTCTCTTGCCGAAGCCAAAGTGGGCGGAAAATCCACGTGGAAATCCTCATTCAAAATCTCGCGGCCCGCGGATTACATCTTCTTCGTGGTCCCGAAGCCCTATTGGGAGCCTGCAGAAGACAAGTTCATCGTGCACGTCACCAAAGTAATCGTGGACGCTCTAGGAGCCGAATCGGGTTGGGACCAGCCGGTCGCGCAGCTCGCAGACCTTCCGTGTGAGATCGTCCCCATGACTCGGCCGTACAGCTTGTACGCAGGGAACGTCTTTACAGGCCAGGTCTTCAAGGACGGCAAACCTGTTCCCAATGCCGAAGTCGAAGTGGAATGGTGGGGCAAAGGCATGACCAAAGCGCCCACTGACGCACATGTTGCACAAGTGGTGAAAGCGGATCAGAATGGCGTCTTCTCATTCGCCATGCCTAAGGCAGGATGGTGGGGTTTCGCAGCGCTGATGGAAGGTTCGGAGACCATCAAGAAAGACGGAGCTGACAAGAAGGTGGAACTGGGCGCAGTCCTGTGGGTCCACGCTTACTCCATGCAGTAGAAGCAGCCGCAAAGCGGAGGAGTTCTTGAAGAAGTAACCGGGGAGGCCCCTTTCTGCAAA
>JBMOME010000096.1:0-16031 GCA_049323095.1 Thermodesulfobacteriota bacterium | reverse complement strand
CTCGGGTGCCACGGACCTGGCAAAGGCAGGTCCGTGCTTATTCAGTAGACCGACCAGACACTGACCCAGCGAAGCGCCGGGTCAGTGGCACCCCAGCTCGTGGTAGTTCCGATCACACGATCGAGGTCTGGGCCAGCATGTGAACCTGAGTCAGACATCTTTACCCGTGAGGATTCTATGAATTTCCCGGTAATTGTCCCTGGTCTTGGAGACGATCTCTTCGGGTAGTGGCGGTGCGGGAGGCTTCTTATCCCACGTGAGCCCTTCCAGATAGTCGCGCACGAACTGCTTGTCCAGCGAAGGTGGAGAAATACCGGTGCGGTACTGATCCTTCGGCCAGAAGCGAGATGAATCCGGCGTCATTGCCTCATCAATCAGCATGGGTGTGTCGTCGGCGATTCCAAACTCGAATTTGGTGTCTGCGATGATGATCCCGCGTTCTTCAGCCCACCGTGACCCGAAAAGGTAAAGCTCGATGGTCTTGTCCCGCAGCCAGTCGGCCGATTGCTTGCCCACAAGATCAACCACGCGGGTGAAGGAGATGTTTTCGTCGTGATCGCCCAGTTCGGCTTTCGTCGATGGCGTGAAGATGGGTTCAGGAAGCTTCGCGGCCTGCTCCAAGCCCTTGGGCAGGTCAATCCCGCAGATCTTGCCTGTCTGTTGGTAGTCTTTCCAGCCACTTCCGATGATGTATCCTCGAACCACGCATTCCACGGGAAACGCACGGGCTTTTTTCACCAACATGCTCCGACCGCGCAACACGTCCGCGAAGGGACGGCAGGAATCAGGATACAACGCTGGATCGGATGCAATCACATGATTGGGGACAATGTGCGAGGTCTTGTCCATCCAGAAGAGACTGAGCCCATTGAGCACCAGGCCCTTGTCCGGAATCGGGTCCGGCAAAATTACGTCAAACGCCGAGATCCGGTCCGTAGAGATGATCAGCAGGCTATGGCCCAGGTCGTAGATGTCTCTCACCTTGCCGCGTCCTGCCAAAGTCAGCGGCGTAAGATCCGTTTGAGTAACCACGTTTGCGTGCATCGGCTCATTTTCCTGTTTGACAGATTTGAAAGCCGGGTTAAACTACCACGCAAAGTACCAGTGAGCAAATCGAATCGGCCATGCCTAATAACGGCAAACAACCTTGCCCGGACTGCACCATGTGCCAGGGCTGCTCGGAAACTCGGTGCCGCGCGTGCCGTTCCGTCGCGTACACGTCAGGGACGGCCTGCCTTTCCATCCGAGAGCAGATTGCCCTGTTCGACAGCCTGAATCCCCACCTGAAAACCCCCAACGCTCAAGCCTGCGCGTGTCAAAGACCGACCCCGTCTCGCAGTTAACGTAGGATGCGCTGAATGAAATGAACCGCATCGGTCGCGGCCTATCATCGCCCAGCTAGCAATGAGCTGGAATGTAGAAATCCTCGACAGATGCGGTTCGCCCGCGACGCGGGCTCACCACATCCTACATCAGTATGGGCGGCCAGCTCCCATTGGATGCGGTGACCCCGCGGAACGGGAGAGAATCGCATCTGTGGCCTCACTCACCCGCCTCGATGCTCAGAACAACTTCGCCGCCCCAATCCTCTGGATATATGCCATTGCGAACATAATCGTGGAAACTGGAGTGTGGCCAATCCACCACGCGGCGTACCAGCCCATGCTTTACGGGATTCCAATGGATATAATCCACATGCTTCTCGAAATCCGCGTCGTCCCGGATCAGGTGCTCCCAATATCGGCGCTGCCAAATACCGCGCTCGCCCCTTTTGGAGCGGCTTTGAGAAATCTTCTCGCCTCTGGCGATTCCGCGGGAGAACTGCCCTTTGATCAAGTTCCAACGAGTCGAAAAATCCGTATCACCTGGCGGCAAGGTCCAAATGCAATGCAGATGGTCCGGCAGAATGACGAACGCTTCCACGTCAAAGGGCCGGCGCATCCGAACGCTCTCACACACGGCACGGAGCGAGTCGATTCGCTCAACTAGCAATCGATTACCTCGCCGCTGGGCAAGATTCACCGTGAAGAACCATGTGGCGCCAGGCAGTCGCGCACGACGGTATTCGGTCATTGGGGAACCCCGGCTAAGACCTCGAACGATGCGGTTCGCTCGGCTCACCACATCTTACCGTGCAGCGTAGGATGCGGTGAATGAAATGAACCGCATCGGTCGCGGTATTCTGGTTGCCTTGGGAAGGGAGCTTGAAATGTAGAAAACCTCGACAGATGCGGTTCGCCCGCGACGCGGGCTCACCACATCCTACGAATTGGCACCTATGGGTTTATCCCTTCCACTTGGTAGACGGTGACGGGCTCGTCGATTCCTTTGAGGGTGACCTGCCTTTGGGAGGACACGATCAGACGATCCGCGAGCTGCTGGTGCACCGCGGGTGTGACGAGAATTTCTCCACCGCATGTCTGATCTTCCACGCGAAATGCCATGTTGATCGGGCTGCCCACCGCGCCGTACTTCCTGCGTTCCTCTGAGCCGATGTTGCCGACGATAAGCTCGCCGACATTGATGCCGATGCCCATTTCCAGGCGCGGAAGGCCCTCGCTCTGGTTCTTCTCGTTCAGCGCGTTCATGGCTTGTTGCATCTCCAGCGCACACGCGACCGCGCGGGCCGTGTCATCCGGATGCTTCCGAGGCGCTCCAAAGAAGACCAGGATGCCATCGCCGGTGAATTCATCGATGGTGCCAGCGTAGCGCAGGATGATATCCGTCATGGCCCCGAAGAAACGGTTCAGCACGACCAACACCAGATGCGGTTCGATGGACGCTGTCATTCTGGTGAAATCCCTCAGGTCCGCGACCAGAATGGTTACATTCCGGAGTTTGCCGCCCAGATCCGTCGAGGTGGGGGACTTGAGCACTTCCCGCGCGACTTCCTCGCTCACGTAGCGGCCGAAGGTATCCCTGATCAAGTCTCTTTCGCGCAGCCCTTCCACCATCCGGTTGAAGCCTTCGCTCATGAGCCCTATTTCGTCGTTTGAGACCACGGGCACGTTCACATTCAAGTTTCCCGCGCCGATCTTAGCCATCGCTTGACCGGCTTCCCAAAGGGGCATCGAGACGCTCCACGCCACCGCTACGGACAGGGCGACGGCGTTGATCACGGTGAGCACGAGCAGGAAAACCACCGCGATCGGCATCCGGGAAAGAAAGCGGACAATCGTCTGGGGATCTATATCGATCAGGTGAATTTGGCTGAGCGTCAGGTAACTCATGACCGCCACGGGCAAGATCCCGATCAGGAGTGACACGAACAGCATCTTCGGGAGCACATTGATCCTAAATGCCTTGGGCACGGTCAAGAGGGCATCCGGCGGAATGAGGACTCGTACTGTATCTCGCATCCACCATTCCAGACGAAAGAAGATCAAAGCGGCAGTTAAAGGCGTGGCCACCAGCCACGTGCCGACCAACGCCCTTAGCGCTGAGTGCCAGTCTCCTCCGTGCATGATCTGGTACGCGGGAGGTGCAAAGGAAAAAAGGATGCCGCTGATCAGCCAGCCAAGTAGCGTAACGCCGGCCATGTACGTCGGAACGTCCAAGAGCCGGGCCGCAGCGTCGCTAAGGCTCCTTTTGTCTCCAGAAGCCACAGCTTGTATCAGTGAGGCTCTGGTAGACGCGGTGATTCTAAGACCGAAGGCACTTAGCAGAGCGATGACGGCGACAAGCCATATGACGAACAGCGTTATTTGCGGGCCGAGCGCGCCGGGACCGCTTTCTCGGACTAATCCTGCTTCAATGAATCTGAAGTAGATAAACAGCACGGTCGCACCCACGGCGTTTCCCAGCATGGTGACAACGCCAACTACAGCCATCCTGCGCTTTGCAATAGATATGAGGTCCGATTTCATGGTGCTATAAGTCCTTGCTCGGACGAAATGGTTCTCGAATTTGACCTTCCCCCACCAGGACGATCCTCACGTCCATGACGTTAGTCCGGGTGGGACCGGTAATGATGAGATCTCCAAGTTTCTCAAAAAAATGATACGAATCGTTGTCTCGCAGATAGGATTCAGGGTCTATCCCCAAATCTTTTGCACGTGAGAGGCTTGAGCAGTCCACGAGCGCGCCGGCCGCGTCCGTGGGCCCATCGGTGCCGTCAGTTCCCGCGCTCAGGAAAACCGTGTCTGGAAGCTCCGCTGCTCGCTTGACCAAGCTGAGCCCGAATTCCTGATTCCTGCCGCCAAGCCCGCTGCCTTTGACCACAACGGTGGTCTCACCACCACTCAGCACACATGCAGGCCGTGGAATGGGATTACCCGTGGCTTCTATCTCACGCGCAACTGCCGCGTGCACCAACGCTGCTTGCGTGGTGTCACCCTCGATTGAGGACGAAAGAATGAGAGCATGGTAACCGAGTTCTTCAGCTCGCACCTTCCCCGCTTTGAGAGAAAGAATGTTCGAACCGACAATCACGTTATGCGCTCGCTGAAAGATCTCCTCCCCATGTTTCGGCGTTTCGGGAACAGCCCCGCTGATACCGTCACGCACTCGTTGCATGATTGCGGCCGGAGCGCGGTCAGCGATGTCGTACCTCGAAAAGATCTCTTCCACATCCTGAAAGGTCGATCGATCCGGCACGAAAGGACCGGAAGCAATAGTGTCTGGATCGTCACCCACCACGTCCGAGAGCATAAGGTTAATCACCGTCGCGGGGTACGCGGCACGCATCAGGTTCCCACCCTTGGTAAAGGAAAGATGCTTGCGCACCGCATTCATCTCGTGGATATCCGCGCCCACCTGGAGCAAGAGCCTTACCAGCTCTTGCTTGTCTTCGAGGGTAACTGGCGGAATCGGACCCGGCAGCAGAGCGGATCCCCCGCCTGATATGCAGGATATAACCAGATCTCGCTGGCCCGCGGTTTCCAAGAGAGAAACCATCTCCGCCGCGGCACGCTCGCCGGCCGCGTCCGGAACCGGATGACCCGCCTCCACAATGCGGATCGTGCGGAGCGGAAGCCCATGCCCGTACTTTACGCAAATCAGCCCCGCTTTTATCCGATCTCCCAGCAGATCTTCAATAGCTTTGCCCATGGGCGCGCTCCCCTTCCCCGCGCCCACCACGAGGATTCGCTCGTAATAAGAGAGCCTCAAATGCGGGCCCCCACCAATTCCCAGTTCGTCGTCGCGGACCCTTACGAACCGCTTGACCGCTTCTTCAGGATCCGCGGCCTTAAGGCACGCGTGGAATATCTCAAGGGCATCTGACCTGAGCTTTTGCAAGCGTTGCCGCATGTGCGGATCTCCTCCCCAATGGGCCAACATTAAGACAGGAATTCACCGGAGGTCGTGGCTTGATGAGGCTGCCGCGAAGCCACTATCTTCCAAACGACATGAGAAAAGTCTTCCAACATATGGTAAATTATGATATATTTTACCAAACTATGTTCGGTCGGTGACCGTACCCCATCATAGCTGAGGAAGGAACATGAAAAAACGTCTTTCTTATTGCCTGCTCCTGGCCGTCATCCTCACGGTTGTCCCGACCCTTTCCCAGGCTCGAGGAACTCGTTACTTCATCAACTGGCCGACAAATCACATCGGGCCCGTGTATGTGCAGATTTACGATATGCAGTTCACCAATCCTTACGAATATGTTGACAACTTCAAGGTCTGGGTCACCTGGGATTGTCAGACCAAATGCTACGACGTGGGCACCATAGGAAATTTTACCCTGAAATTCTACAAATACGAGCACTGCAAAGGGCCGATGATCATTACAGGCAACACTTCCACTTTCAAGATCCGGTACAGCTTGTGTCCGCCCTGGATCTGATGAGGCGCGTATGAATGCTTGTACGGTCTCATCCGTGATTCAGAATCCACCCCGGACCTGAACGCCGTGACCTTTGAGCCATGTTGTCTCCTTGACTGCTTTCGCATAGATTCCCGCACCAGAACCATTGCCTTGGTCGGCGCGGGCGGCAAGACCACCCTCATGTACCGCCTCGCTTTCGAGCTGCGCGCACGTGGGCAGAAAGTGGTGACCACCACCACGACAAAGATCTTCCCCCCGCGACCGGAAGAATCGCCCCAGCTGGTGGTTATCGACGATAAGCCTGACCTGACCGCACTCCGGAGGGAGCTGTCTGAGTTCGGTCATATAACCGTGACTGGGCCGCGAACCGCGTCAGGCAAGCTCGACTCGGTATCTGAAGAAAACATCCGGGAGTTCCTCGCGGTCGCGGACTGCGTCATCGCGGAAGCTGACGGCGCCGCGGGCCGCCCGATCAAAGCCCCGGAGGCCTGGGAACCCGTAGTGGCGAGCTTCACGGACCTGGTGATCCCAGTCGTGGGATTGGACGCGGTCGGCCGCGCTGTAACGGACGACGTAGTATTTCGCCTAGCCCGTTTCCTTGAAGTGACCGGGCTAGCCGAAGGGGTGACCATCACTGCTGAGGCTGTGGGTAGACTCCTGGCTCACCCCCAAGGCGCGCTAAGGAACGTGCCTTCTCGCGCTCAGATCATCCCGTACCTGAATAAGTTGGACCTGCTCGCGGACCGAAGCGTGTTTCAAGAGATCTCGCGCGTTGCGATCCAGGAATCGGCCTCCCGAGTCGGCCGAATGGTCGCGGGAAGCCTGAAGGGCCGGCCGGAGACCTTCATACTATTGAGCGATGGGTAGTCGGACTAATGACGGGTGCTCCTTGTCTCTCAATAAGCGGACATTCGGCCGTGGATCTATAACCGGTGTCTCGAAATTATCCGCGTCTGCAAATGCAACCGTAAGACGGATACGGCTTCCTTTGGGAAACCGATACGAGGTCGGCAGCAAGCTGAAGACAAGCTCAACCGGCTCCTTAGCTGGGATTGGCGTCAAGTCGCGCTCATAGTGGGCATGGAAGGGTAGCTCCATATTATTGAAAGGAGCTTGGCTCAGTTTGCGATGCGACGCTCGAAGGTTACCTTCGGTGATGTACGTAGACTTGCCGCTCCCATCCACCTCTTCCAGATACACGAACGCATCTAGATCAGAAGCATCCGTAGTGAGCCAGAGGTGTGCAACCGGGTGTCCCGTGACCTCCAAATCCTTATCCAGAGGGAAGCTGGTATAGGTGAGCGCCTTTTTGTCATTCGTTTGCATGTCCGGGTAGTCCCGCGGCCAGTTGACCGAGGACCATCGTGACTTCTTGCCCGTGGTCGTAGTGTAGTCCACGGTGTATGCATCGAAGGCATCCGCGGAATCAGACGCTTCCGTGGTCAGGGAGCCGCCATTGGTTGACGCTGCGCTGCCTGTGGTCGCCTTGCTGAGATAGAATTGCGTCGTTTTCACGTCTTTCACGGGCCATTGGTTGGAAGTTTGCCAGGCTTGTTTTCCGGAAGCTCCCATAACGTAGTAGTGGAGAGAAGGCTCGTCCATAATGCCGTTGTCGATTCCCTTGAGCCAACGGTCGAACCAGCGATGCGCTTCCGCTCCGAAGTCCAGGTCGAATTGGGTCTTTTCCACGCCGCTGTGATCGAGCGGCCGGACAATCAGTCGCTTGGGAACTGTGAGATTATTGTACCAAAAAAACATGTCGGCCGTGAAAGTGTCATACCAGCCATTAGTCATAAAGATCGGAATTCCTGATCGGTTGATGCGATCTATTAAGGGGTACAAAGCAGCTCGGTCTTGCCAAAGGCTCTTCCCGTCCGGTGTCACAGCATCTCGGTACGGGTATCGTTCGGTCGCGCGGGATACTGTGCCTGCAAGCAGCCTTGTGCGTTCTTTGCGCGCCTCGGCAAGCAACGCGGCGTCCTTGTCATTATCCACGGGCGTAATTACGGATTCCAGGAATGTGACCGACCAGGCGAAAAAAGCGCCGAAAGCTTTGTTGTATACGCCTCCCGGGAAGCTGACCGCGGTGTAAAGATCAATAGGGCTTGATACGGGGAAGATCGTCTTCAAGTGGCGATTGCCGGTGCTCGCGGCGGCAAATTGTATCATTGCCTGCATGGAATCGCCGAACATACCGATGTTCCCGTTGCACCAGGGTCGGGACGCGATCCAGTTCAAGATATCGTCAGCTTCCTTGGCTCCCACATCAAAGGATGGGTCCATCACTCCAAAGGACGCTCCGGTTCCCGGCCGCTCCACGACGATAACCGCGTACCCGTGCTTGACCATGTTCTCAAGCCACTTGGTCCTGAACAGCGGATCCATGAGATGCCCTGTCGGGGACAGCCAGTAGCGGAGTCTCAGCATAGCCCGTTCTTTCCATCCCAGGTTGAACAGCCCTGCAATAATGTTGTTTCCGTCTTTGTCGAAGATGGTAAAGGTGCGCAGATAAGGCGTATACTTGAACAGTACGGGTAAGGGCTCACTAGCGGGAACACCCTTCATGGTTGGGAGAATGAGGTCGTAAGCCAACCGCGTGCCATTCGACATAGTCAAGTAAT
This sequence comes from Thermodesulfobacteriota bacterium, assembly GCA_049323095.1. Taxonomy (GTDB): domain Bacteria; phylum Desulfobacterota; class Desulfomonilia; order Desulfomonilales; family Desulfomonilaceae; genus VGSG01. The sequence goes on along the minus strand of JBMOME010000096.1, from coordinate 7,637 downwards.
CGGAAATGCGCTGTGAGCCATCGTAACGAGCTTCAGCGTACCCCTGATATCGACCGAATTGTGACACTTTTCCATGCACTGTTTGACTCCGGTAGAGCAAGAACACCGCAATCACAAGAACTGCGGCAACAAGAACATATTTCACTTTGGTGTTGATCAAAGTGTTCATTCATTCTCCGTTCTTTGTGTGCCAAACCCAAGGCTAACCTCCGGCCCATTTGCGGAGCGGGCCGGATGCGATAAGGTACAGCATGGTGCCGTGAGGACCCAATTTGAGGACTTGGGCTGTCTCGTCATCATAAAATGCGCCGATTCCGCAGCATCCGATCTGCATGGAGGTAGCCGTAAGGTAGAGCCGCTGGCCCAAGCGCCCTGCCGTGAGCATCGCGTATCGATAGCCGCGAGGACCCCAGACTGTTTCCAGCTTCTCCAGGTCGGCCAGGAAGAGAAAATGCAGCGCGGAGTTGGAAAGCCACTGCTGATCCATACACGCATGAGTCATTTCTTCGATGAGAAGACCTGAAGCAGCCAACGAGATCGACTTGGCGCCTACATCGAGAAGATAAAAACCCGGGTCCAAATCCTGGACGCTCCCGGACAAAAACCCTATCGCAAGGGTGCTCTCAACCACGCGCGCCGCATCCCCGGATTCGGGACAGGCAGGGCAGAGTGATTCCAGCATAGCGAGGAATTGGTCTGACGCTAGTTCCTTGCGAACGAAGTTTCTCGTTGAACGCCTCTTGAAGACTGCGCCGGCATAGTTGTGGATCGCAGGCCATGCTTCCACGTCCGGCAGTGTGTCGGTCGCCTGGGAGGGCAGAGCCAGGCAATCTCGCATAGGCTCGAAATCTTGGACCGGCCCTGGCAGCTTGCTCGAAGCCGTATGTATCTGCCGGATTTCCGGAAAATCAGCCTCGCGCTCGGCAACGCGACTCGGCCCTGCCAGGTCGCCTGCCAGCGCGCTCAGTCCCGAGGCCTTTCCTGAAACCTCTCCGGTCGCGGCCGTGACACATGCTACCACCAGGCAAGCTTCGCGGGTCTGGTCCACACCGAGCAACTCATTGATCCGCTTGTCGTCGAAATCGTAGAACAGCTCAAACGGGAGCTCCAGCGCTCTCAAGGCCAGGCAGAGGTTTTCAGCCAGGTGCCCGGTGTCCAAGAGGCTGTACCGGTAAGCCCTCTCCCCGTATTTCCAGGAGCTACGGACAAATATGGTCGTGAGGAAGAAAGCGGCCGCAGGAGTCCCTTCACTGCCGGAAGCTACACCTTGAGTTACCCAAGGCATCACATTGCCCGATCTCAACAGGGTGAGCGCATGGAGCCCAATGCTGTGATGGTAGAGTCCATCCTCCAGGTCGGAAAGCCCGCGCACCGCCGCGTAAAGCTCAAACGGATACAGTGCCCCGGCTGAAGCTACACTTCGGTAGTAAAAATCCGCGCCGCTGTACCGGGCCTTGGCCGTAAGCGAATGCGCGAGAAGCACTATCTGGGCCAGCCGATCTTTGTTCATGACCGGCACGCTCAGCGGTACCACGGACTTGAGGACCTCTTGAAGGCTTCGCTCCGGCCACCTCATCACCTGCGGCAACGGAACCGTTCTCAGGCCGGGATAAGACTTGAACAGATCCGGCTGACTGCCCCAGTCCATGGCATGACCCTTGAGCCTGTGCCGCTCATAACCTGACTTGCGATGATATTCCCCTGCCGACAATTCCATGCCCAATCCCCCTGATACCGGTCCGCGCTCAAAGAGGGAAGATTGGGGGAACCTTCTTTGTGGAAAGAAGGGCCTCCCCGATTCTTCCTCTTTTGACCGCGAATCGGCATGAGGCCGATTCGCGGTCGAGGTGCGTTTTGTTAGCCGCCCCACGGCATTGTGGAGTACACCTCAGTCAGTTTATCTCGGTACTGCCGGAAGAACCGTTCGTGTTCGTGTTCCCATCGGGAGAGCATCTCCAGGGCCTCTTTGGCTTTGCCATCCGTCTTTTCAGCCATACGAGCGTAGAATTCGCTCAGATCCTTTTCCATGAGCCATGCGGCGTTGAAGACGGTCACATCAGGAACCATGGACCCTTCCACACATTGTTGCAGGAATTCCGACCGGGCGCGTTCGTCGAAATAATTGGTCGGTTCGAGGGTTACGCCCTGGGCCGACTCCAGGTCCAGCTCCAATCCCTGTCGAAGATCGTCCAGCAGCCGTGAAATGAAGCTGATATGTCTCCGTTCTTCTTCGATGAGCCGTTGAAACGCGGACCTGGCCGCTCCGATCCCGATACGATCGAGGGACATCTGGAAGAAGCTCATCCCGGTTTGTTCCTGGTTGAGCGCATATTCGAAGATCTTGATCAATTGTTCTCGAGAGGTCATGGTCAGCTCCTCATGCAACAACCGGCTAGGGGTCAAATCGGTCTCAAAACTCGGGCGTCTTTGATCTCGGGCCGCGCGCTTTTCCAGTACCTTCGAGCTTCTGCCGGTGCGTGGGGAGTTTATCATTTTCTTTCTCTATTCCCATAGGAAATATGCGCCCGTGGCAGAAGCGAGGAGGACTGGGTCGCGGGTTCCGCGCGGGATCAATACCTTCGCGTTATGATCTAAGGCGGTTCCTACATTGGCGTAGCTACATGATCTCTTAGATACAAAAGTGTAGGCTATTCTTCCCCTCTCCAGGACCCTGCCCCTTCCACTCAATGCGAAATACTTCCATCATGTCCACAGGTTATCATGACGACTCCCACGTGGCACGATTCTTGACTCCCACCTCGCCGTAACTGCCATACCAGCACCGGAAAAAGGAGACACTTCATGACCCGGAAACAAGCCACTGAATTGATATTGGACGCCAAGAAGAAGAAAGGCCTCTCCTGGGAACAAATCGCCAAGGAAGTAGGCGGCCACACCATCTGGGTGACCTCGGCCCTCCTGGGACAAAACAGCATGAGCGCCCAGGAGGCGGGAAAGGCCACCAAACTGCTCGGACTCGAGGCTGAAGTCGCACACGCGCTTACCGAATTCCCTATGAAGGGCGCGCTCGACGCGACCGTGCCCGTGGATCCGCTCATCTATCGATTTCATGAGATCACGCAAGTGTACGGAACTACCATGAAAGCAATCATCCACGAGATGTTTGGGGACGGCATCATGAGCGCGATCGACTTCGAGATCAACATCAGCAAGAAGGAAGATCCAAAAGGCGATCGAGTGATTGTGCAATTCAACGGCAAGTTCCTTCCCTACCGAAAGTGGTAAGCCGATTAACCATGGTCTGGCAGCCGGAGAGGCGAAGCACAGATCCCCGGTTCGGATGAGGTTTTTATCAGCCGCAAAGCCGGCCGAGCAATCGAGTTGTTTATGCGCATGTCAAGCCCGCTGTGGGCCAAAACGTTTTCTGGAGAGGATTCGACAATGGGCAACGATGACAGAAGAAATTCGGACGTGACCGCAACGGTGGGAACGTTGGCCGATCCCTTTGACCCGGAGGTTTCCCTCAGACATCTTGCGCCAAAGCGAGAATCGGAGTTCACACCAAAACTTGAGACGCCGGAAGATGTGATTGACCGTGCGGTGGAGGGCGCTGTGGTTCGTTCCATCTTTCAGGGGAACGATCTTTCCAGGCGCAACTTCATGAGGCTCGTGGGTTCAGGAGCGGCCGCGTCGATAATCGGAAGCTTCTTTCCGCTCTCCGCGGCAAAAGCTTGGGCCAAGGATGCTCCTGGACCCTTGGAAAAGCCCGCGCTGAACATCGGGTTCATCCCCATCACGTGCGCCACTCCCATCATCATGGCGGACCCCATGAAGTTCTACGAGAAGCATGGCCTCAAAGGAACCAAGGTAGTCAAGGCCGCGGGCTGGGCCATGATCAGGGACTGGGCAGTGAATAAGCAGGTGGATTGCGCGCACATGCTTTCTCCAATGCCTCTGGCTATGAGTCTGGGAGCGGGTTCACAGGCAACGCCGTTCCTTATGCCCGCGGTGGAGAACGTCAACGGGCAGGCCATCACACTCCACATCAAGCACAAGGACGTCAAAGAGCCCAAGGATATGAAAGGGTTCACTTTCTGTGTTCCCTTTGACTACTCCATGCACAACATGCTCTTGCGTTACTACCTCGCAGAAGGCGGTGTTGACCCTGACAAAGAAGTGAAGATACGCGTGGTTCCGCCGCCGGAGATGGTGGCCAACCTCAAGGCCCAGAATGTGGATGGGTATCTATCTCCCGACCCGTTCAACCAGCGCGCGGTGTACGAGAAGGTCGGGTTCATCTTCAAGCTGACGAAGGATCTCTGGCCGGGCCATCCTTGCTGCGCATTCGCGGCTTCGCAGGAGTTCGCGACCACTATGCCCAATACGTTCAAGGCGGTTTTCCGATCAATCGTGGACGCCACAATGTTCGCGCATAAGCCTGAAAATCGGAAAAACATCGCCAAGGCCATATCTCCGCGCAACTATCTGAATCAGCCCGAAGAGGTGGTGGAACAGGTCCTGGTGGGAACCTTCCCCGACGGCTTGGGAAATACGCGCACCGAGCCGGAGCGCATCGACTTCAACCCCTTCCCGTGGCACTCCATGGGCGTCTGGATTCTCACCCAAATGAAACGGTGGGGATACATCAAAGGAGATGTCGATTACAAGAAAATCGCGGAACAGGTCTTCCTTGCCTCGGATTGCGCAAAGATCATGAAAGAGCAAGGGTACGAGGCGCCTTCCAGTACGTACACCAAGCACGTGATCCTGGGCAAAGAATTCGATGCCGCAAAACCGGAAGAATACCTGAACAGTTTTGCGATTCGCCGGACATAGCAAGGCTTACCCATATACCGGGTCCGGGTGCCCATACAGCATTTGCCGAACGGAGTGACCGCTTCTTTACCCGTCACCCCGGCGAACCCCGGATCGTGGTCCGGGGCAGGCGCCGGGGTCCAGTCCCGCGCGGAACCCGGGATTGAAAAGACTGGATTCCTGCTTCCGCAGGAATGACGGATTGCGGCCGTTTCCGATCGGACGAGCCTTTTGGCTTTGAGTATAGACACCCGGTCCTTGGATGGAGGAGGCGGCAGGGAAGAAGCTAGAACACACAGAATTTCGCGAACAACGCTCCCTAGCTTATCGGCACCATCTCTACCTACCGACGGGGAGCCCAACCGGGGCGGGATCGAGAGTGAAGTTCACTCTAAGTCCCGCCCCTGAACTAAGAAAACCGTATCAGGAGTAGATAACCATGAAGCCCTCCGGAAGCAAAAGCTGGCTTGTTTTGTGCTTCCTATTTCTCTTTCTCTTCGTGGCCGGTTGGCAGATTTTCACTGCTTCCTTTAAGAGTTTGCCCGGGCCGTGGCCGGTGGCCCAGACCGCGTGGGAGTTCCTGTCCGACCCGTTCTACGACAATGGACCCAACGACAAGGGTATCGGCACCTTGGCCTTATACAGCCTGGGCAGGCTTTCGCTGGGGTACATTTCAGGATCCCTGGTGGCTATTGCTCTGGGGGTGGTGCTTGGGTTGAATCAGACCTTGTTCAAGGCGCTCAACCCATACGTGCAGATTCTCCGCGCCATATCGCCGATTGCCTGGATGCCGTTGCTCCTCTATTCGGTACAGAGCAGCGGTTGGACGGCAATTCTGGTGGTTTTCATGGCAAGCGTCTGGCCCACTATGGCTAACACGGCATTCGGAGTAGCCAGCATCAAGAAAGACTATATCAGCGTATCCAACATCCTCCAAATGCACCCGGTGAGTAAGCTGTTCAAGGTGATCCTCCCGGGCGCGGGGCCGACCATCGTGGCAGGTTTGAAGATCTCAATGGGGAGTGCGTGGGTGGCCATTGTCCCGGCTGAGGCGTTGCTGGGATCCCTGGGCCTCGGTTACTTCGTATGGAACGAATGGAACAACTTGTCGCTTACCAGCGTGATATTCGCCATTCTGATCATCGGTGTGGTCGGTGTTTTCATCGATATTCTGTTCAGCACAATGGCCAGACGACTGGCTTACGTGGACTAGGAGAGCGTGATGGAACTACTCAAAGTCGAAAAAGTGTCCAAGTACTTCGGCGCGCCGGCAACCAAAGGCCAAGTATGCGTGTTCAAAGACGTATCCCTCAACGTTGCCGAAAAAGAGTTTGTGGCGGTCCTTGGCCATTCCGGGTGCGGCAAATCCACGCTCCTCAATATCATTGCCGGCATTGAGACCGCGTCTCAAGGGTACACCTATATTGATGGGAAACAGATTACTGCGCCGGGACTTGACCGGATGGTAGTCTTCCAGAACTTCGCTCTGCTCCCCTGGTTGACCGTGTACGGCAATATTCGCATCGCCGTGAAGGCTGCACATCCTGATTGGAGCCGCCAGCGCATACACGACTGGGTCCAGCGATATATCGATATGGTCGGACTCACCGGTGCGGAAAGCAAACGGCCGGCAGCGCTTTCCGGTGGCATGAGGCAACGGGTTGGGCTGGCCAGGGCCTTTTGCGTCGAACCGAGAATGCTTCTTCTAGATGAACCGTTTGCTCAGATAGACGCACTCACCCGCGGGGTCATCCAAGATGAGCTCGTCCGAATGTGGCAAGAAACAGGCATCACCATATTCATGGTGACCCATGACGTTGATGAAGCCATCCTGCTCTCCGACCGGATCCTCCTGATGAGTCCCGGGCCGGAAGCCCAAATAAAGGAAGAGGTCATTGTGCCCATACCGCGGCCCAGGGCGCGTATGACCATAATTGAGCATCCCGCGTATTACCCGCTCCGTAATCGCATCATCCGATTCCTTTCCAGCAGAGGAGAATCTCGACAGACTGCCGCGACGGTAAGCCTGGTGGCATGACAGGGAGGAGACCCCCACTCCTGAGAACCTCGCGACAGCAGCCGGGGAGGTCGAGCCTAAGCGGCCTCCCCCCTTTTCGTACTTGCTCGAACTCCGACTGACATCACCCTGCTGCGGCGTAGGTCAGCATTCCGCCCAAGGGTGTCTGGGTGTAAGAGGTGGTTGACGCACCGCGCGCAGGACGGTGGACCCATCGGTGAAAGTGCAGGCTGGAGGAAGTGACCCGGAAGCCGGTTCGGTAGCAGGTCCCGACTGCCGCATAGTTGCTCGCCAGGGTGCGCACCGCCACGTACCGGGCTCCCTTGAGCGCCATGTCATGAAGAGCCCACTTGTTCAGGTGGATTCCAAGCCCACGTAATCGGCTCTTCGGTCGCACGCCGATGAAGTCGAGACTTCCGCAGGTCATGCCTACGGTGGAGCTGAAAGAGGGAGTCAATTTGGCGATTATGAATCCGTGGACGTTGTTTCGCGAGCGCGCAACGAGCACGGTGAATTGTTCCTGCTCAAAACAATTGGAAACCAGGCGCCTGTAAAGCGAATTGGCAGCAGAAGGCGGTATAAACGGATCGTAAACGAATCGGTTGTGCACATGAGTTTCGGTGACGATGTCAAGCACTTGCGTCCTCTCACTCCTCGTGCAAGGCCCGATCTCGAATTCGGGATGAGATTCCGGCGGGGATAAACCGTCCAACTTCTGCCCCATGTAGATCTCCGTACCTACGTAACGAAAACCGCAAATCTCAAGCGCATGTGCAGAGTGGACATCGTCCACGGCAATGCGACAGTCCAGGAAGTCCACGTCCGGACGCTCTTCTACCACATA
>JBMOME010000095.1:0-16242 GCA_049323095.1 Thermodesulfobacteriota bacterium | reverse complement strand
TCACCGCAGTCACGATGACGTTGTCCGCCGCGACGGCTCTTCCTAGGCCGGCCACGTACCCGTTGACCGCGGCTTTGAGAGTGGCGTACGGAACCGACGACCGGCCCCTGACCGGCGCGATGGACGAGACATGCACCACCCGCCCCCACCTGCGTTTCTGCATTTCCGGTATCACAATGCGGTTGATTTCAAGGGATATCTCCAGGTTGAGGCGCCAGACCCGCCGCCATTCCAACGCAGTCGGGAAAGGATCCGTGACTCCATCGGAGCCCCCCAGATTATGCACCACGATGTCCGGCAAGCCGAAGACGCGCGCGAGCCACGTCAGCAACGTCTCAGGCGCGCCATTCTCCATGAGATCCAGCCCCTTCACTACATGGCTCGCGGATTCACCGCCGAGTTGATGAAGGAGAGAGACGAGCTCTTGTTCCGATCTCGCGATCCCCGCGACTTTGGCCCCTTCACGCGCCAAGCCCAAGGCTATAGCGCGGCCTATGCCTCGGCTCGCACCGGTTATTAGGGCTCTCTTGCCTTCAATTCCCAGGTTCATGGGAAAGGCCTCTTTTCTCGTGTGAGCGCGCGGCCGGCATCTTCTCAGAACGGCCCGGTGAATGAAGGATCCGGAACGTCGTAATGAACAAGCTCAGGGTCGGCCAGATGCTGCTCGCTCCGATTCACTCCAAGCATCTTAAGGGCCTGCGCGGCGATATGGATCGCTCGCGGATAGTAATGCTTTGCCAGGGCAGGGCTCGTGGGCGTGGGACAATCAGGCAGCGCCACCCGCACGGGCGCGGTCTTGAGGCTTTCAAAAGCTTGCTCCGCGGTCAAGGCGAGGATTTCCGCGCTGAAGCCGTTGGTACACCAACCGATGTCCGCTGCAATCAGCCGACCGGTGCGTCTGACTGATCCCAGGATCGTTTCTCGATCCAAGGGCTTGAGCGTACGCACGTCAATCACTTCAGCAGATACGCCTTCATTCTGAAGGATCTCAGCGGCTCGGAGGCTTTCCAGGGTCATGTACGAGTTCGCGACTATAGTCAGATCTGTTCCGTTCCGCGCAACGCGGGCTTTGCCGAGTTCCACGCGGTACGGCTCTGCCGGCACTTCACCGGAGATGTTGTAAAGCCACCGGTGCTCAATAAAGATGACCGGGTTGGGATCTTCCACAGCCGCAATGAGCAGGCCCTTTGCGTCGTGAGGACTTGACGGCATGACCACCTTGAGCCCGGGAATGTGGCTGAAACATGCATGTAGGCTCTGGGAATGCTGAGGCCCCTGGCCCCATCCCCGGCCGACGATCATGCGCACCACGAGCGGAATGCTTTTTTGTCCGCCGAACATGTAATGCCAGTTCGAAGCCTGATTCACGAGCTGCTCCACCGAGAGCAGGGCAAAATCGAGTCTCTGGTGGGTCAGGATCGGCCTCATACCCGCAAGCGCGGAGCCGATGACCACGCCGGTCATCGCGTTCTCGGACGCGGGCATATCCATCACCCGCTGCGGGCCGAAGGTTTTGTGGAGGTCAAGCGTGCTGCCGAAGATTCCCTTTGGATCGGGCGCACCAAGTCCTACCAAATACACAGCGGGATCTTGCTCCATGCACTGGCGAGTCGCTTCGTGAATTGCTTGAAAAAACTTGAGCTCTCTTGGCATCAGGCAGTACCGTTCACGACGAAATCAGGGGGCGTAGATGTGCTTCAAGAGGAGTTCAGGTTCAGGAAACGCGCTGGATTTCGCGAAACGGACCGCCTCCTCCATCTCTGTGGCGATGTTTGCAGCGACACGGCGCATTTCTTCACTCGAAGCGATTCCTTCGCTGAGAAGGCGATCCTCTAACATACGAAGAGGACAACGGTCCTTCCATTCCTGGAGCTCAACCTCAGACCGGCATTCCAGGTGGCTGTCGTCATTGGGTCCGCAGTGTTCGAGCCAACGATAGGTCTTGAATTCCAAGAAGGTCGGGCCATCGCCTTGCCTCGCCTTGTCAACAGCCTTGCCCGCGAGTTCGTAAACCGCAATAACGTCGTTGCCGTCGGCCTGGGAGCTTTCCATGCCGTGGCCACGAGCTATCTCGTAGATTTCATGGCCTGGCGGTTGACGCACGGAAAGCGGCGAATTGACCGAGTATGCGTTATTTTCGCACACGAAAACCACAGGGAGCTTCTTCAAGACAGCAAAATTGATGCTTTCGCACAAAACGCCCTCTTCGACGGCTGCGTCGCCGAAGAAGACCACAGTCACCCGCTTTTCCCCCCGCATCGCCGACGCAAGCGCCGCGCCCACACCGATCGGAACCGTGCTTCCCACAATCGGAGTTGCCGCGAGAAAGCCCGCGTCCAGATCGACCAAGTGCATGGAACCACCCTTGCCCATGCAGCAACCGGTGACCTTACCATAGATTTCGGCCATCATGGCCTTCAGGTCGCCTCCTTTGGCCAGATAGTGCCCGTGGGACCGATGACCGCTCAGAACATAGTCTTCCGGCTTGAGGTGTGCGCACACACCTACAGGTATGGCCTCCTGACCCACGCAAAGATGCACCGGGCAGCGCATCTCCTGTTCGCTGTAAAGTTCGCAGATCTTCTCTTCAACCATGCGGATTCGGAGCATCTGCTCGTGAAGTTTCCTTGCTATGGGTGCTTCAATCATGTCCATCTTATGCGCCCACTTCTAACACAGTAGTTGGGGCGATTCCCGGTGGTTGGAATTGGCGCACCGGGCTTTCCATTCTTCCACGTCCACCACCTTGTACATGCGGAGGAATTCATCGAGGATCATGGGAAAGGTCTCATTTTCCCAGATGATTCGCTGATGGTTGGTAGCAAAGGCAAATCGGTCCATTCCCGGCTTCACTCGCTCAGGAGAAGGGCTCTTGAAACCAAAAATCGCATACGGTCTGTCGCTGTACACCACCATAATAGACGGCCCGGACGAGCTGCCCATGAACATGCTTGAGCACTCAACCAGGCACATATCCTGTTCCAGGGTGGTATTGTAATCCTTCGTAACAAGAATGTTCGAGAGCGACCGCAGCTCCGGTGGGACTTCCCTGACCGAACCGGCGAGCAACAGAAATTTCACCGGGTAGCGTCCTTCGCAGTGCTTGAAAAACTCCATCCACGCGTCGATCTGGGCGTTTCGCTCGGTGGAATACTGAGTCGTCTTCAGGTGAACCGCCACAGCCAGATCGGGCAACACATTTTCCTTCATGAAAGCGGTTCCCCAATCAATGGTAACGGGCCTGCAATGCAAATGAGGAATGAAGCCACACTCGCGGTGGAAGTCCTCAATGAAATCCCAATTCTTTTTCCACGCATTTTCCTTGCTTAGATACTCCCGCGTGGCGGGCCACACAACATATCGGTGGCTGTTGTCTGCCAGAAATTGGTCCAGATCTCTGTAGTTGTCAATCAGGAAGACCGATCCAATCCGGTGATTCATCTGGAGCACTTGCAAGTAGTATGAGAGGTGATAATGGTGATTGTACGCATTAATATGGTCCTTGTACCATTGCTGCCCGGGATTATCCGGATCGCACGCAAAGCAGACATCCGCTTTTTCGATTTTGTGCATGTAGCACAGACATGCGCACAGCACATTAAATGTAAGAAGATCCCCCACTGCATAAACCGCGGCCTGAAAATCCCAGATGGCAAGCAAGCGATTCTGCGATGGGCGCACAGCTCCGGCTAGATATCGCGCTTTTGTTCTGGTGTCAATCGCCAGCAATTGCGCTCTTCGAATCATCCTCTTGATCGGCCTGAGCACACGTTGCACGCGGGGAGAAGCTCGATGCTCGACCCAATTGAAGCACGTCCTCAGAAATCCCAACAGACCCTTGTCACGGAGCTGGAAATAGAGAAAACCTGGCTTGAGAGCCTCGCGAAGGCCTCTGCTCTGGTGTCTGAATTCGTTCACGTCCTGATTGGAATTCACAGCTTCAACGATCTTCAGTCCGGCCTTTGAGGCCGCGGGTTTCACATTAGCGTTCGGAGCGCGGTCCAGAGCTGTGGAATCGTCTCTCTGTGTGAGCCCCTGACGAAGAAACTCTCTCCGCCATCCGCGACAGTGCGGACCAGCATAGTCTTCCAAGGCCGAAAGTAGTACATCGGATCATCCCGCGGCGGTTCCTCGCCGTACTCGCTGGGTAAAGGAGCAAGATCGCATACGAGCGTGGTGAAGTCGGCTATTTGTCGGTTCTCTTGTGCCGCCACATTTCGGACCATTGCCAAGGCCTTGAGATACACTTCAGGACCCATCACCGAACTGCCGAAGTTCATGACTACGCCGCGTTCGAGCGACTCCAGGACCTTGGCGAATCGCAGGAAATCCACATAACTGCACGTGCCGTAAGCACCGCCGTCGCAATTGGGGTGCTCATGCACGATGTCGTATCCTATGCCCACGTGGACGGTGATGGGAATTCCCAGCCGGTAAGCTGCCGCAAGAACGCTGAACTCGCGGTGAGGGAAGTTTTCTTCCTGGATGACACGTCCCACAGCTTCCCCAAGCCCGCGGCGGCTCTTTGCCGCGTCGTTCACAATGTCATTTATCCTGGCGGTTTCCTTCCAGAGTCCGAAACGGCCGTCCTTTATGTAACGGGCCACACTTTCCGTGGTCGCGCCGATCAGAGCAAACTCAAAGTCGTGTATAACGGTGGCTCCGTTGGTGGCGATGCAGCTCAACAACCCGCGCTCCATCATGTCGATCAGATAGCGCTGAACGCCCGCGCGAATCACATGGGCACCCATCATCAAGACCGCCGCGGAGCCTTCCTTTAGGGCACGGATGATCCGCGGTGCGACTGTCCTCAGCTCCTCCGCGACAGACACAGTCGGCTCCAGCGGCATGATGCACGAAAGGTCCAGATCATGGACGCGCTCGGATAGCGGTTCTATCCGAAGTTTTGACCGGTCGAACTCTGCTGCTTCAGGTTTCATAAAAAAGAATTGCTCCCCAAATGGTCGCGATCCCGCACGTTTCAGAGAACAGGCCTCCTTATCCCCTGATGCGCACGATGGCGTTCTTCAGCGCCTTCGCCCATGTGCGGACCCAGGTCGGAGAGTATTTATCATAAGTACGGTAGATCGGATCATAGATTCGGAACCAATTCTTTCTCGCGATTCCTGCGTACTTTCCGGTGGCGCCTAAATACGTGGTCCAAAGGCGCTCCCTTTCCTCCGGGCGCCAGGGCATCTTATATTTCCAATATTCCGTCAATGGGACGAAAAGATAGGTCTCACTCAGCAGCCCGGGAAGATACTGCACAAAACCTGCGGGCAAAAGGAGTTTTCGGTACCACGGGATAATGGGTGATCGCAGGATCATGCGGCTCATGGAACCGAGCATGTCCCGCCAAACGCCTTTGTCCTTATAGGCTATTTTCCTTGGTATCATGTCAGGGTGCCTTTCATGTGCTACTTGGGACCATTCGGTGCGCACGTGGAGCACTTGATCCACATACCTGAATCGCGTCGCCAACGCCATTTGGCACATGAACATGATGTCGGGAGCCCATGAATGGGGATCGATGAGGGGAAAGGCCTTCCTGAGTATTTCAGTTCGAAACAGGCCGTATACATAAAAATGATAGGTGGTCCAGACATTCATTTGCCTGAAAAGCTCATAATGGCTCATGTTATTGGGATTACACTTGCCTTCGAACCGGACGGTGTACAGGGGCTTGCCGTGCTCATCTACTACGTCGAGGGCAGACATTGCCACGGCCGAATTCGGATGCTCTTCCAACTCGTCCACGAGAGCGCTCATGAAACCAGGGGCCCAGTAATCGTCAGCCGCGGCCCACATGAAGTAGGCCCCGCGGGCTTCATTCAGCACTCGGGCAAAGTTTGCAAACGCCCCTTGGTTCTCGGAATAGCGCAGCAACCGCATCCGGTCGTCTCGTGACGCATATTCCTGCAAAATCTCCCACGTGCCGTCACTCGATGCATTGTCGGAAACAATTAGTTCTATGTTCGGGTAATCCTGAGCAACCAGGGAATCGAGCGCCCTGCGTACAAAGGCCACACCGTTGTAGACGGGCATGCCTATCGAAATGGGGAGTAAATGGGGCATTGCGGCCCTATCGATCGCGCAAGTGTCGGTTCCCACGCTAGCCAACGCATGGTGACACCGACGCGCAGCTTATGCGACTCTGTAACACAGCTTCTCCCCACCGCGCAGGTTGAGGCTATGCTGTGGTTGGCGCGAGTTGTCATTGAATCGTTGCGTAAGAAACATATGAATCAAATGGAAAGCGCCGGATGCTGATATTCGCAAGCCCCAGCACCTCATCGACGGCTCGGGTTTCCCCCGGAAAGATGCTTGCGTTGAGCTGGTCGAAGCCAATGATCCCGCCTTTGGGCATTCGTGGGACAAAAACTTCCAGGGCCTTCTTAGTCGGCTCGTACAAATCCAGGTCGAGGTAAAGGAGTGCCACCACCAGGTGAGGATTGTTCGCCAGGTAAGTATCTGCGGTTTCCAATATGTCTCCTGCGACAAGCTCAACCTTCGCGATGTGGTTTATGGGTCTGTTCAGATCATAGACTCGAACGGCTTCACGTATGTTTTCAAGAGAGCTGCCTATAAGACCACCGACACGGGCGTGCTCTGATACTCCGGTGCCAGCGTCTTTGTTGTGCACCGAGGGGAATCCTTCAAACGTGTCGAATCCTATCACCTTCCTCGTATGATTTGCTGGCTCAAGAATACTGCTGAGCTTTGCCCACGTCAGAAGGCCTGCGCCGTGAAGTACCCCGCATTCCACGATTGATCCATTAACGTGCAATATCCTTTTGAATATTTCGTACTTCGTGAGGAACTTGGCTATACTCTGTCTACTCTGATACTTCCCGATGCTTTCGATCTTCTCGATGAGATCAAATTGTTCCCTGCTGAACAGTGATTCAACGGCAGAAAACTGCTCCAAATCGGCCCGAGCCTGGCTCTTTGCGTCCCTACTTTTCATATCCTGCCACCTCGCTCTTTGGCTTGTCTCATTAGCTCCTTCGTGCGGTCGGACTTGACAAGTGTCGACCGTATCTGTCCCCCTGAATGCACCAATTTGCCAGCGCGCTTCAGCCTGTTTGCAGCGTACCGTTGACGGCGCTTCACTTCAGAAACAGGGATCGCCGCCAGATCCTGTGACGCGACAGGAGTCCTTTGCTTCAGCTCAAATGCATACACTGCGATTTCATCAAAGTTGTGCATTGCGAAATCGACACTTTCCTCGAGCTCCTCGATTGTTTCCGTGGGGAACCCCACCATCAGGTCCGTCCGGAGAAAGACACGAGGGTTGCGCACTTTAAGCTTCTCTACAAATTCCCTCACCTCCTGGGGAGAATAACGTCGATTCATGAGCTTTAGAAGCCTCGGGCTCGCGCTCTGAACAGGCAGTTGTATATCATGTATGCGCTCATCGGAACAGCAGGCGAGCATTTTCCCCATATTCGTGAACAAGCCTTCGGGATTGAACTGCGCGATATGGAAACTTGTACGTTGATTCGACAATCTAAGGATTGCTTCCAGCAGTTCAGGAAATGACAAGCGGATATCAACCCCGTAGCACGCTGTGTCGGTTGCAGTCAGGATGATGGTCTGTGCCTGCTCCGCTATCAGGTGCCGGACTTGCAGCACGACATCTTCAATCGGCCTGCTCTGAATTTCACCTACTCCGAGTTTGTGAGGGCAATAAGAGCAATCGAATGAACAGCCTGTGGCAATCCCCACAAACTGTGTTCCCCGGTTGAACACGCGGTAATCTTCCTTGCGCCTGAATCTAGAGGGTAATGGAATATCGCTCCAGCGGACCTGCGGACAATCGACAATTTGACTGAGGAGCGTCTGAGGATCCCACGTGGGATATGTGGTCTCGAAAGGAATTCTTTCCGGAGAGACTCGCGTGAGGCACCCGTATACATGAACAGGCCCATCGAAGTCTAGCAACTCGCGGATGATCTCCACCGACACGGCTTCGTCAGCCTCAAAGGCCGCGCACACACCGGCAATACAAACATCCGCTTCTTGCGGAGATCCAACGATGCTGTGCCCGTTGGCCGTGAAAAAGGACTGCATGCGATGCAACACCAATTTATATATCGTGCACAAGTTATCCACCAGGTGGACTCTCATTTCGACAAAAACCTCTCCGTCTTCCTCCCGGGCAGCAGTCGGGTAGCCTGGGATAGAGGCAATGTACATGTCTTACAGTGTTCCAGATTAGCGATCCTACCCTGCAACATGGTCTTCCTGTATGACTCGAAAAGTTCATTATTATATAAGGCCACGGGGTCTTGTGCGATCGCATCACCGAACTCGAAGAACCCGTTGTAATCCGCACAACACAGGCCAACACGGCCGTCCGAGAAGATAATAATGCGGCTGAATAAGTCCTTACAGACTGCGGGGCTCGGCTTTGTACGGGGAACAACTGCGCGCTCCTCATACCCTGCTAAGCTGCCCCCCCAGTTGTGGACATCGTACCTGATTAGCATGTCCCCGAAGGCCTCTCTTATGTGTCTGCGCCAAAACGAGGCATATCGTCGCCATTCATGATGGTTCGCTTTCTGGCGTATAAAACGAATTATAATTTTGGTACTCCCACCTTGGTTGCGCATCTCAATAAACCTCAACACGTTCGACACGACTTCGTCGAAATCCGACCCAACCCTGATCGACTCGTGGACAGCTCTGGTGTAACCGTCCACGCTACAGATTATCGTATCTAGGCCAGCATGTAGCAGGGCTGCAGTCATCTCTTCAGTAAGCTCAGTGCAGTTCGTGGGTATACCGACACCCTGAAAGCCCAGCCTTTTGGCCACACGAACCTTTTCTGCAATTGTCGGATCCAACAAGGGCTCACCCCAACCCTGAAGAGTTACGAAATTGATGCGATCTTTGTGTTGCACGAATTTCTTCAAGATTATAGCGAATTCTTCGAGCCTCATAATGTATGGTGTCCGCTTCCAATCCTTTTGACTACACATCCCACACCGACAAGTACACACGCCATTGATGGTTTCAATTTGCAGGTGGCTCGGGATTACCCACTGAGTGGTCAATAGAATGATCCTTTCATTTCGTACCCGTGCGCCTCTATGAGGATTTTGCGCGCAGCTTACTCCATGGAGGAGTCATACTCGACGAAGCCATGCGCCGGGCCAATACGTTACGTTTTCTGTCAGTTGGCTCTCGTTGAAAATCCGTGGGGGAATTTCCAAGACGAACTCAGGATGACCCGCCAAGAAATCCCGCACTGCGGCTGCCGGGTTGTCCCAAAGCCATTGGGATCGACCTCGAGGCACGTCGCTGAAGTCTTGCATAATGCCATCTGCCACCAGAAGATAGGAACCTGGACTTATTAGATCATGGTATGCTTCGAGTTCGCGCATCACATGTTCTTTCGTATGCTTCGAGTCCAGCAAAACCAGTGCTGTCTCCCCCTTATTTAGCGACGACTTGACGCGGCGCACCACAGCAGGTTCAACGGAATCTCCTTCCACAAGAGTGATCAAATCGGCCAGTTCGTGACATTCCAAAGCCTCTCGGTTGTGAGGTCGTAGCTCAATGTCGACTCCGATCACCCGACCTCTCCGGATCGACCTGCAGATTGCTGCCACGAATACCAGCGAACCACCATGGGCTATCCCGGTTTCAATGATCACATCAGGTTTAACTCGGTATATGACTTCTTGGAGGCGAAACATATCTTCCGGCAATTGAATTATGGGGCGTCCCAGCCAGGTAAAAGCATACGTGTATTTCTCGTTCCACCCTACTTTCAGCCACCAATGAGAAATGATTTCGAAAGCACGTTTTGAGTACAGCTCGATAGTTTCTCGTTTTCCATTTTCGTCGAGGACCATCGTAAGGGCATCTGTATCAATGGTGAGCCGCATTTCCGATCCGTCACCCCGCAAGCGTTATGGTGAGTTCCGATGCTTGAATCATGTTCAATATTTCATCGCGATAGTTAGGATTCAAGGGGAACACGGTTCCAACCCCGAGAGCGGGCAATTCGTGGTAGTCCACAATAGGATGCCCGCTGCCGGCCACAAATGCCCCCTGCTTGTTCGGGTTCACGTCCACGACACAGGTAATTAACTCGCGATCTGCATCTATCAAATTTGCTAGCGTGACACCCTTGGCTCCGGCGCCCCAGAGAGCGGCCCCCGAGATTGCGCTGGCGGTGCCCATCCGCTCCTTCCAGCCTGCCATCGTCTGCGCCTCAGCGTCCGCATATCGATCAACTAGTCCACTCATGAGTTCGCCATCTCTTGATACGGGCGAAGGTGGCGGCTGAACACATGCTTCAAGCCAGAGGTACTGATCCCCGAATACACGAGTAACGGCATTCACGCTGTAACCCACGGCTTCGAAGGCGGTAACAAGGGAGCCTGCGGAGAAATAGGAACAGTGTTCATAAAAGAAATCCCAGAAGACCACGTCGGACAGTATCCATTCTACGCAAGGCGTTTCAAAAAAGACCCTCGCATGGGGGATCTTTGCGAGATCATCCCGAAGGCCTCGCAGGAAGTCTATCGGATACTGAACATGTTCGAGCACGTGTCGGCAAATGACCACGTCCCCTTCAACGAAGCCGCTTCCAGGCTTGTAGAAGTCGGTCTGGAACTGGAGGCGTCCGTCCAGCTCCGCGAGTGGGCCGCTGTAACTTGGATCAATCCCTTGGCCTGAGTTATGGGCTCCGGATGCGCTTACAAGCTTTCGGAGAAACGAGCCGTTTCCACAACCGATTTCTACTATATGGTGGTCATGCACGCCCCTCCGGGCTATCAGTTCGTCCACCAGATCGTCGAGGTAGCGTTCGTAATACTTCGAGCAGGTCTGTGTGTTGTCGTAACCTGGTCCGTACGCGACTTTCGATGGATCAAAGCTTTGGTTGAAGATGAAACCGCAGCTCACGCACAGCGTGAGTCGAAGGTCCCCCCGAGGGACTTGACGGGCATCCGCTTCGCTTCTGAAAACAAGGTTCTGATGGACCGGCACACCCGTGCGGGTCAGAAACGGTCGCAAGTCGCGATCCCCGCAAATCGGACACTGGTCTTTCACTCTGTTCGCTGCTCCTCAGCGAGCTCGCGTCGCCACCACGCGATGGTCGTTTCCAAGCCCGCTGTCAGGCCTTGCTTGGGTTGCCAGCCGACCTCTTCGGATAGTCTCCTCACGTCAGCGACAAGTTTAGGCGCCTCATCTTGCCGCGAGGGAATCGCGCCGAAGCGGAGGAGATGCTCAGAATGAAGCGCTTGCCCAATGCGGGTGACGATATCTTTGATTGAGATGGCCTGCCCCGAAGCTATATTCACCGGGCCCTGAATGTCGCTCTCCAGTAAATGAATGAATGCATCGGCCACGTCCTGTACGGGGAGAAAATCCCTGATCTGATCGCCGTGGGTGCAGCGCGCTTCCTCGCGCTTGAGGAGCGAAACGATCACCGAGGGAATGAGCCTGTCAGGAGGCTCGCCAGGTCCGAATACGTAGAAGATACGGCCCCACGCGCTGCTGAGACCGGTTCCTTTGGAATATTTCCTCAACTCTTCCTGAAGAGCGTTCTTGCTCTGCCCGTAGGCGCTTGCGGGGCGAAGAGGCGTTGTAATTTCCGAGCAGAGACCGTTGCTCCAGTCGTACTCGGCGCACGTGCCAGCCATCACCAAGCGCTCGCCGCCGGACTTGGCGAACGCCTTCATGAGCTGGATTCCGGAGTGCAACCAAAGCTCATTGTCGGGTGAGGTCCTGTAATCCCTTTGAGACACGTCCCACGCCAGGTGCAGCATGTGTGTCGGTTTTGACTCGGAGATCAGAGGTGAGAGGTGAGCTGGATCCAGTAGGTCGGCTTGAATCCACTTTATCCCGTCCATTACTGCGGATCGCGGTAGCCTCGAAACGGCAAACACATCGTAATCCGAATTTGTCAGCAACCTTAAACAATGGCTTCCCAAGAAACCAGTTGCGCCGGTGATGAGCACCCTCTTCTTCAAACGAACTCCGGGTAGGATTTATCAGTCTCGGACACGGTTGTGGGCTCAAAAGGCCAGGCGATTCCGAACGCCGGGTCGTCCCATCGGACACCGCGCGCGGATTCCGGATGATAGGGCTCTGAAATCATATAGAGAAGCTCAGAGTTGTCTTCAAAAGTTTGGAAGCCGTGCGCAAATCCTTTTGGGATGTATAGGCTCCAGCGATTATCCGCGGAAAGCTCCAGAGCGGTCCAGTGTTTGAAGGTCGGGGACCCTGGTCTCAAATCCACAATCACGTCGTATACAGAGCCTCGGGTGCAGCGAACAAGCTTGACTTCTTCACGGGGCGGGGCCTGGAAGTGCATGCCTCGCAGGGTCCCTTTTTTCTTGTTGAACGAGATGCTGCTTTGGACAAAATCAGTGACAAGTCCGCGTTCCTCGAATTCCGTGCGGCAGAACGTCCTCGCAAAGAAGCCACGGTCATCTTCGTTCGGCTCCAATTCTATCAGGAAGGCCCCTGGCAATTCTGTTTCTGTGAATTTCATGTCTCAGGATTGAAAAGAGTCAGATTTCCTGGACGGTAGGAATGGGAATAATGAACTTACCTCCCCAACTTCGGACGTGGGCCATCTGGTTAATGATCTCGTCCTTCAGGTTCCAAGGAAGGATCAGAACATAGTCGGGCTTCGTTTCCGCTATCTTCTCCGGCGCGTAAATGGGAATGTGGGTTCCCGGGAGGAAGAGGCCCTGTTTGTGCGGGTTACGATCCACGGTGTAGTCGAGGAAGTCCCTTCCGATTCCGCAATAGTTCAAAAGCGTATTCCCTTTTGCCGGAGCGCCGTATCCGACTATTGTTTTGCTCTGATTCTTAAGTTCGATCAAATAGGAGACAAGGTTTCGTTTAGTAGCCTTCACCTTCTCTCCAAATGCGGTATAGGTCTCCAGCTTGTGAAGGCCTGCTTTGTGCTCCAAGGTCCGTAATTGATGGAGATTCTCCGTGTCCGGGTTCTCATTGTTCTCGGCATGGCACGCGTAGATTCGGAGCGAACCGCCGTGGGTCGTCAGCTCGTCCACGTCGAAGATCCTCAATCCATGAGAGGCAAATATCGTTTCAACGGCCATGAGAGAAAAATAGCAGAAATGCTCATGGTAAATGGTGTCAAACTGATTGTGCTCCATAAGCCGAAGGAGATGGGGGAACTCCAAGGTTATTACTCCGTCCTGCGCCAGAAGAGTCTTGAGTCCCGCGACAAAATCGTTGATGTCCGGCACATGCGCGAGCACGTTATTTCCCACAAGGAGTTTCGGCCTTTTCGCTTGCGTGGCCAGTTTCGCGGCGAGCGCTTGAGAAAAGAATGCCGTCAGGGTAGAAACGCCGGATTGTTCAGCCACCTTTGCTACATTTTGGGCCGGCTCTATGCCGAGCACAGGGATATCTTTCTCCTTGAAGTACTGAAGGAGGTAACCGTCGTTGCTCGCTATTTCAATGACCAGAGTTCCTGAATCAAGCCTGAATCGGTCAACCGCCTGATTCGCATAATCACTTGCATGTTGGAGCCAGGTTTCAGAATAGGACGAAAAATACGAATAGTGCGAGAACAGCTCTTCGGGGCTGATGGAATGAACAAGCTGGACGAGCCAACATTTCTCGCAAACATACGCGCGCAGAGGAAAAAACGGCTCAGCACTATGCAAATCTTCAGGCTTGAGATACGAATTGGCAAGCGGAGAAAGGCCAAGGTCCGCGAATGATTGCACAAGTGCGGCTCCACAGTGACGGCAGATGTTCGGGCAGGCGCTCATGGGCGTTCTCGGCGCAACCATGCGTTGAGGGTTCCCCGCAGCGCGCTCCAGAAGGGCACCGGAGCAGGCGATTGCTTGATCTTTTCATTATTTAGGTTTCGAAAGTGAGCGAGGTCTCGTTGGAAGCTGTCCCCTTCGCTGCGAACATCCCGGTCGAACCTTTCGCAGATTAATTTGTAGAGTTCCTCGTCAGCTTCATTGCGTTCGCGGATTTTCTTGATAAGTTCAGGCGAAAGTTCATCGGTCCTCGGCCGGTCTAAGGTGACATTGCGACGAGTGTAAGCAACATTCGACACATCCCACCCCATCCTTCGGCAGAGGAGAACCAAATACTCATCGAATCTTTCAAGGGGCCCTGCAATCAGGAAGTGTTTATCTATGTTTTCCATGACGAGGCTGACCACGTCCGAGCCTATCCATGCCCACGAAGGCGCTGTCTTCGAGTCCCATAGAGGGTTCAGCGAATCTATCCCGCTAAGCAAGCGCGAAAAGTAGTTGGCAAATTGTCCCTGATCAACGTATTGCTCGAAACTCATTCGGCTAGCCATCAACCCTTTCTCACTCTGAGTCTGGAGGCGACCGTAATAGAAATTAGAGATCTCTCGCTCGACAGGATCCCGCACCAGGGTAAGGTAGCGTGTCTGCATCGGGAGAAATTGATGCAAGCCAAAAGGGACGTGACCGGTTATAAGTCTGACGGCGGCTCTTGTTTCAGGCGACAGTTCCATGAACGCCGCTCTGACTCCCTCCACGGATGCGGTCCCGGTGGAACGTAGGTCTCCGTCGAACTGGCCTGCGATTCGGCATTCGAGCGGGAACTGCCTGATGAGCAGCTCCGTGAGCGTTGTGCCCCCACTCTTACCAATGTGCATGAAGACGAGAATAAAAGGCTGCATCGAATGTCTTTCAAGCTTCCCGCCGGCCAGGCGATACCTGGTGCGGGACTTGTCTCTCCATAAAAGCAGATATGTCAGCCTCGCATCGGGCACGCATGGATGCGTTGTCCCTGTACGATTTGAACCATGCGCATGTCCATGCTAGAGCTTCGGGCAGACTCAGCTTGCTGCGCCATCCCAATAACTCCCCGGCCTTGGCGGAGTCCAAGATTAGATTTTGCGCCTCATGGGGATGGAGCCGCCTATCCGCTTCCCATCGAGCGCCATCTCCCCACATGTCGGCCAATTGGTCGGCCACCCATGCCACTGAGCGCGCATCAACGGGGTTGGGACCGAAATTCCAGCCCTGAGCATATTCAGACCCTTTCTCCCAAAGATGCTCTGCCAGTAGCAGATATCCGCGAAGAGCGTCCAGCACATGTTGCCACGGACGCACAGCGCTCGGGTTCCGGACTAGTGGGGCCGCTCCTGCGAGGAAGGCTTTCATGATATCCGGTATGAGACGATCCTCGCCCCAATCGCCTCCGCCTATAACATTTCCGGCTCGAACTGTAGCAATCAATGGCACACCAGGAGTATCTCCGCTCCCGGAGAAAAAAGACGATCGGTACGCAGCAGTCACCAGTTCCGCGCAAGCCTTGCTGCTTGAATAAGGGTCATGGCCGCCTAGAGGGGCGTCCTCACGATATGCACAGCATGATTCCGCATTCTCGTAGCACTTATCGCTGGTGACTATGATGACGACCTTTGCAGTCTCCGAAAGCCGGACAGCCTCCAGGATGTTCACTGTGCCCATTATGTTGGTGTCGTAGGTCTCTGCTGGGTCGCGGTACGAGCGCCTCACGAGCGACTGGGCCGCCATATGGACGACGACTTCCGGCTCGTGTTTGGAAATCGTGTCGAGGAGTTGAGGGAAGTCTCGCACGTCCCCAATTACCGAGGTCATGGCGCGGACTACGGTCGCGGCTTGGAAAAGGCTTGGATCGGTGGGTGGCGGCAGCGAGTAGCCCACAACCTGCGCGCCCAGCTTCTGAAGCCAGAGGCAAAGCCAGCCTCCCTTGAAGCCTGTGTGGCCGGTGACGAACACCTTCTTTTTCTTCCAGAAGTCGTCTTTCACGACGTACGCCGCCTAATCGTCAAGAGGCACGCCTCGCTTCTATATGGTGAAACGTGATGAGATTCGGTTGAGCGCCCTAGAAAGCCCTGCCAGCAACGCATACCGATGGCGCAGTTGCTCCGGAGGAGTTCCGGATACGACAGAGCCTGTTTCCTTTCCACACGTTAGCGACGGGCCTGCAAACGCTGATTCGAAATCCACACCCGTTTTCGCGTAATATCGGGTCAAGTGTTTAGTCGCCAATCGGTCGAATTCAGGATGACCATTTCCGTAAACATGAATGCCGGCTTCCATGCACTGTTTACAGGTCTGATGCCTCATCTTTCGCGACTGCAGATCCTCAAATGAATCGCTTAGATAATTACCAACAATATGTTGATTCGAATCGAATACCGCGCAACAGAGCATGACGCTTCCTCGCGCGGTCAAGGTCATTTGATTGTCTCTAAGGGGACAA